>CANGJB010000002.1 GCA_947453945.1 Sphingomonadaceae bacterium | reverse complement strand
TGACGACCTTCGCAAGCTCCAGCCTTCGCAATTGCGCCAACTCGCCGATGAATTGCGCGATGAAATGATCGCCACCGTCGGCCAGACCGGCGGGCATCTCGGCTCCGGACTCGGTGTGGTCGAGCTGACCACTGCGCTGCACTATGTGTTTGATACACCGCGCGACCGGTTGATCTGGGATGTGGGCCACCAGGCTTATCCCCACAAGATTCTCACTGGCCGCCGCAGCCGCATGCGCACGTTGCGCCAGGGCGGCGGGCTTTCCGGCTTCACGAAGCGCACCGAGAGCGAATACGATCCGTTCGGCACGGCGCACTCGTCCACCTCGATTTCTGCGGCCTTGGGCTTTGCCATAGCCAACAAGCTGAAGGGCGAGCCTGGCAAGGGCATTGCCGTCATCGGCGATGGCGCGATGAGCGCTGGCATGGCCTACGAGGCGATGAACAATGCGGCTGAGGCCGGCAACCGCCTCGTCGTCATCCTCAACGACAACGACATGTCGATCGCGCCGCCGGTGGGCGGGCTTTCGGCCTACCTTGCGCGGCTTGTCTCGTCGCGCCCGTTCCTTGAGCTGCGCGAGTTGCTCAAGGCGATCTCGCGCCGGTTGCCCGAGCCGCTGCACAAGGCAGCCCGCAAGACTGACGAATTTGCCCGCGGCATGGCGATGGGCGGTACCTTGTTCGAAGAACTCGGCTTCTACTACGTCGGCCCGATCGATGGGCACAATCTCGATCAGTTGATCCCGGTGCTGGAAAACGTGCGCGATGCTGCCGAAGGGCCATGCCTTGTCCATGTCGTTACGCAGAAGGGCAAGGGCTACGCCCCCGCCGAAAACGCTGCAGACAAATACCACGGCGTGCAGAAGTTTGACGTCATTACCGGCGAGCAGGCCAAGAGCGTGGCTGGCCCGCCAAGCTATACCGGCGTGTTCGCGCAGGCTCTGATGGCTGAAGCCGCGCGCGATTCAACCATCTGCGCGATCACCGCAGCCATGCCTTCGGGCACGGGGCTCGACAAGTTCGCCAAGACTTACCCCGAGCGTCATTTCGACGTCGGCATTGCCGAACAGCATGCGGTGACATTCGCGGCGGGGCTTGCCGCGCAAGGGATGCGGCCGTTCTGCGCGATCTATTCGACCTTCCTGCAGCGCGCCTATGATCAGGTGGTGCACGATGTGGCCATCCAGAATCTGCCGGTGCGCTTTGCGATCGATCGTGCTGGCCTCGTCGGTGCTGACGGCGCTACTCACGCCGGTTCGTTCGATGTGACCTACCTTGCCACGCTGCCCAACCTCGTGGTCATGGCCGCAGCTGACGAGGCTGAGCTTGTCCATATGGTCCACACTGCCGCCTGCCATGACAGCGGACCCATCGCGTTCCGCTATCCGCGCGGCAACGGCGTGGGCGTGCCCCTGCCCGAGGTTCCCGAGCGGCTCGAGATCGGCAAGGGCCGCGTGGTCCGCGAAGGCAGCAAGGTGGCGATTCTCACGCTCGGCACTCGCCTTGCAGAGGCGATCAAGGCGGCCGATCTGCTCGATGCCAAGGGACTCTCGACCACGGTGGCCGATTTGCGCTTTGCCAAGCCGCTTGATGAAGCGCTCATCCGCCGCCTGATGGCATCCCACGATGTCGTGGTCACGGTTGAGGAAGGCTCGATCGGCGGGCTCGGCGCCCATGTGCTGACGATGGCGAGCGACGAAGGTCTTACCGATGCGGGCCTGCGTATCCGTACGATGCGCCTGCCAGATGTGTTCCAGGATCAGGATGCGCCGGACAAGCAATACGATACGGCCGGGCTTAACGCTCCGCAGATAGTCGATACGGTGCTGAAGGCGCTGCGTCACAACAGCGCAGGTGTTCAGGAAGCGCGCGCCTGATCGCGCGCGCCAGGTTGCCTCAATACTGCTGGAGCCAGAGCCAAGGCCCGGCTGGGATCATCGCGATCTTGAGGTGCATCCACGTGAACAGGAACCAGAGCGGGACCGCGCCGACCCAATAAAGGCCCAGATGCCCGAACGCGGCAGGATTGGGCAGGAACGAAGTGCGCTTCATCCACACACGCCAATCCTGACCGTGCAGCGCCGCCTTCTTGGCATCCTGCCCGCGTGAGCCGATGACCGCGAGCGCGATCACCCCGCCCGACAGGATGATGGTGCGCGCGCTCGGTGCAACGAGGATGTGCGCCAGGCCCCACAATGTGAAGGACGACATCATCGGGTGCCGCGTGACCTTGAAGGCACCGTGCGGCAGCCGGGTCGAAAGGCCGGACACGTCAGTCCCGGCGAGGGCAGGATTACCAGCAAACGAGGCCAGAAACAGCGCGGAGGCAACCAGCGTGAGCAGCGAGGCGATGACCCATGGGATCAGCGCTTGCCCGTCCCACAGCTGCGGCGTGGCCGCCGCCTTCCCGAACGCGAGCACCGCCCCGCTGAACGTGACCAGTGAAACGAGGGAATAGACGCCCAGGAATCCGCCGGGCCCGAATTGCCGGACGAGCTTTGCGCGCCAGGGATGTGACATCAGCAAGTGCGAGCCAACAAAGGCAATCATGCCCAAGGCAAGAGCAATAGTTGCAAAATCCACGGCTGAGTCCCCCCGTGATCATTGCTTCTGCCGAAGTCGGAATTGAGCAATGATGTTTATTCGTACGCCTTTGGCAGCGCCCCTTCATTCGGGTGTCGATACCTTTGGCGCAAGCGTGACTGATGCGTTACCAAAGATTGCGCTTTGCCGTCGATGTATATCGCAACCGGAGTGGCAGATATCTCCAGCGGGTCACTGTCCCACAGGACCACATCGGCCGCATAGCCGGGCCGCAAGCTCCCGATGGATCCGCCTTCACCGAGGATCTCCGCAGGGATCGAGGTGATCGCTGCAAGGGCCTGGCCCCAGCTCAGCCCGGCCGCACCCGGCACACGCGACAGTCCGACGAGGTTGCCGGCAAACTGCGTCGCGTAGCGCGGCTGGTCGTTGTCATAGAAACCGCCGATCGCGACCCGCACGCCCGCTGCCGTCATCCGGCCGACATTGGACTGGGTGGCAGCCAAGGTTTCGAAGGTGCCGGGCAAGTCTGCGAGCGCGCTGGCCAGCACCGGCACTTTGGCTGCCGCCAGTTCGCTTGCCACGCGCCAGCCTTCGCCCGCGCCTACGATCACCAGCCGAAGCGCAGGAAACTCGCGGCCGAGGGCGAGTACGCCGTGGATATCGGCCGCGCGTTCGACATGGACGAAGAGCGGCTGGCGGCCTGTCACCACCGGGATGAGCGCTGCGGCATCGAACCGGGTGAGCAGGGCATCGGCGGGCTGCGCCGATGTCCCGGTGCCTGCAACCTTGTCGGTCCTGCGCTCCGCAAGCTCGCGCGCTTCCCGCAGGCCGTTGCGCAACAGCGCCTGCGCGGCAACACGGCTGCCGCCGGCAAGTTCAGCCCCGCGTTCGCCAAGTTCGACCAACTGGAACGCGCGGGGGTGGATTGTCCCGGGGCCGTTTTGAGCCAGATCGATCACCGCGCCTTGCCCGGCAAAGATGGCATTGCCCGCGATGGGGGCGATGCCGGCGCGGGTGATCCCGCTGGCCCGGCTGATCGCCACCGGCGGCGCATCGGGATCGATCGCCATCGAAACATCGAGCGCGGCCGAAAAGCGCGCGGTTGCGGCGTAGCTGTCGTTGCTCTCGTCAACCCCGCCCACATCGAGCAGGCCAAGGTCGGTCATTGCGGTGACAAGGCCCGGGGTTACCCATTTGCCGGTGCCGTCGATGACCGGGATTCCGGCGGGAACCACAACGTTCTTGCCCGCCGCGACGATCTTGCCGCCGCGCACCACTAATGCGCCGCCGGTGATTGGCGCACTGCCATCACCGATTGCGATGGTGGCGTTGGTCACGGCGAAATCGCCGGATGGGGGCGATGCGGGCGCTGGGGCGGCGTGGGTCGTGCCTGCCATGAGCAGTGCGGCCAAAAGCGTGCCAAAACGGGCGCCGATGTGCGTGGGGGAGCGGATCATTTCACGTCTCCCTCACCCGGCAGGCCCAGTTCGAAATCGCTCACCGGTCTGCGCGCGGGATCGGCCGTGTCGAACAGCAGTGCGCCGTCGATCCACACCTTCTCGGGCCGCGAATAGACTGAGAGCGGATTGCCGTTCCACAGCACCACATCGCCCATCTTGCCTTGCGTCAGGCTGCCGGTCTGCTGGTCGATGCCTAGCGCGCGCGCCGGATTGAGCGTGATCCAGCGGATCACTTGCCCGTCGGATATGTCTACCCCCATGCGCTTCCCGGCCGCGCGCGCTTTGGCGGCTTCCTGGTTGAGCCGCTGGATGCCGTTCGCATCGTCCGAATGGATGATCACGCAGGCGCCCGCATCGGCAAGCAGTGCGGCGTTTTCCGGGATGGCGTCGAAAGCCTCCATCTTGAAGCCCCACCAGTCTGCCCAGATCGCTGCGCAAATGCCGTTTTCCTTGAGCAGATCACCGATCTTGTAGGCCTCAACCGCGTGGTGGAAGGCCGTGACCTTGTAGCCGAACTCCTTGGCCATATCGATGACCTGCGCCATCTCGTCGGCCCGGTAGCAATGGTTCTGGACAAGGATCTTGCCGTCCAGCACGTCGGCCATCGTGTCCATGGCAAGGTCGCGGTCCGTCAGCTTCCCTTCAGCGCGCTTCTTGCGATACTCGGCGGCCTTGATCCAGGTCTGCCGGTCCACCGCCATGTTGCCCATGCGCGTGGAAGGCATCTGGCCCTTCCCGCCGTAAACGCGCTTGGGGTTCTCCCCGCAGGCCATCTTCATGCCATAGGGCGCGCCCGGAAACTTCATCGCCTGCACAGTGCGGGCATAGACGTTCTTGAGCACGACCGAGCGCCCGCCGATGAGATTTGCCGAGCCGGGCAGGATCTGCATCGCCGTCACGCCGCCATTTGTCAGCGCGCGGGAAAAGCCCGGGTCCTGCGGCCAGACGCTGTGTTCGGCCCAGACTTGCGGGGTGGTGGGCGCGGTCGCTTCATTGCCGTCAGAATGCGCGGCGACTTGCGGGCTCGCATAGACGCCGAGATGGCTATGGATGTCGATCACGCCGGGGGTGACGAACTTGCCGGTGCCGTCCACGCGGCGAAAGCCTTCCGGCACGGCGAGCCGTGCATCGCCCACGGCCAGGATCTTGCCGCCCTGCAGCAGCACGGTGCCGTTCGCAATCTCACTGCCGGTGCCATCTAGCACCGTGGCGCCGACGATGGCGGTCGGCTCGCCCGGATAGGGCTTGTAGGTTGAGGGGTAGGGGTTTTCCTGCCAGACCGGGGCGGCTGCTCGAGCGGGCCGCGTTTCTGCCATGCCCGACGTGGACGAAGCGAGCAGGGCAATGACTGCCAGCGTATGGGTGGCCGCGCGGCCAATGGTCTTGATCACCGGCATCCGCTTCACTCCAAACCCATCACTTCACACCGTGCATCAGCCGCTTCAGCGGCACGGCAATCACCAGCAGGATCACGCCGATCACCGCGGAAACTTCGCCGATGGTCTGGAAAACGCCGACATAGGTTTCAAGGCTGACCTTGAGATTGGTCACCTCGCCACCCACGGTTTCGACGCTGGCGAACTGCGCCACCACGCCTGCAACATATTGCGCGACGGCGATCGAGAGATACCAGGTGCCCATCATCATGCCGACGATCCGCGCGATTGAGAGCTTGGTCACCATTGAGAGGCCGACCGGCGAAATGCACAGTTCGGCCATCGAGTGGATGAGATAGAGCCCCGCGAGCCACCACAGGCCGACCTTGAAGTTGGCATCGGCAAACTGTGCGCCCCAGACAAGGAACAGGAAGCCCAGGCCGACGCCGATCAGCGCTATGCCGAACTTGACCGGAATGCCAGGTTCAAGCCCGCGCCGGGCAAGCGCGCCCCACATCATGGAGAAGAGCGGTGCGAGCGCGACGATGAAGAAGGCATTGAAGAACTGGGTTTGTCCGGCGCTGATCGAGAACAGGCCGAACACGCTCATGTCCGTGTTGCGATCGGCAAACAAAGTGAGCGAGGAGCCGGCCTGCTCGAACAGCGTCCAGAATACGGTGTTGAACGTGATGAGTACCATGGCGGCAACCATCATCTGGAGTTCCCGCGCATCGCCGTTGCGCCACGACCAGAAGAGAATGCCGGGGACCGCCACGAGGAACGTGCCGAACATGATCTTGCCCATGATCGGCAGGCTGGCAATGTAGCCAAGCAGGCCCGCGCTTTCAGGCGGCTTCACATAGGCCATGAGATTGGCAAACAGGAGATAGGCCAGCGGTATTGCGGCCAGGGCGCCGATGTAGACGAGGATATCGCGCGACGGATTGGCATCCGCCGGCCGCTCGCCAAAGCCATCAAGCTTGCCGCCATCGAACTGGAACAGCAGCCAGGCGACACCCATGCCCGCGCCCGCGAGGGCAAAGCCGGCCCACCAGCCCAGCCCGCCCCACGAGCCCATGCCCACGGCCAGCAGCGGGCACAGGATCTGGGAGAACAGCGAGCCGAGGTTGATGCCCATGTAGAAAATGGTGAAGCCCGCATCCCGCCGCCGGTCGCCTTGCGCGTAGAGCTCTCCGACGATGGTGGCGATATTGGGCTTGAAGAAGCCATTGCCCACCGTGACGAGGGCAAGCCCACAGATCAGGAAGAAGGTGTAGAGCGCGGGGCGTTCGCCGCCCGGTTCGAATTTGCCGGGTGCGATTCGGCGTGCTTCGCTGCCATCACCGCGCAAAAGCGAGACCGATTTGTCGTCGTTGCCCTTGATCTGAAGGGCTGCGCCCTGATCGCTGACATACTGTTTGCGCGCCTCGCCCGTGCCGGAAACCGTCACTTCGTAGCGCTGGCCCTCGATCAGTGCGAAAGGCTTGGCCGCCCCGCCAGTGCTGGAGACACACAGCACGGCATAGCCCAGACTCATCAGGATCGCGCCGAACTTGACCGAGCGTTTGGAGCCAAGGAAGCGGTCGGCCATCAGGCCGCCGATCAGCGGGGTCAGATAGACGAGCGCGGTAAACCCGCCGTAGAGGCCGGCGGTGGTAGTATCGCTGAAGAGGAAGTGCTGCGCGAGATAGAGCGTGAGCAGCGCGCGCATGCCGTAGTAGCCAAAGCGCTCCATCGCCTCTGTGGTGAAGAGCCGCGCCAGCTGGACCGGATGTCCGAACCAGGAGGCATCGCGCTTCCCCTCGGACGAAAGGGCGGCATCTGCGGCCCCAAGCGGATCTGTCATGGCGTGAATGTGCTCCCCTTGCGCGCCTTGGCCCGGATTTTCCGTCATGATTAGCGCCAAACCGCGCGTTTGGAAGGTTCTTCTCGCAATTTCTCAAGCCATTTCAGGGGGCAAGTCGGTTTCGTGCGTCACGCGCTAGCCTGATGATGGAGCATTGTCTTGGTGGGGGTGCTTGCGAAACTTTCTTGCGCGCCGATTGTGTGCGTCGCTGTGTTATGGCACTGCATCACCCATGGCCTCGCCAAACGCCTCCGCCGGAAGGCCAGTCTACCTCAAACTGCGTGATCAGATCGCGGCGGCGATCCTTGATGGCCGTTTCGCCGAAGGGGCCTTGCTGCCTTCGGTGCGTGCCTATGCCGCGTCGGAGGGGGCCAACCCCTTGACCGTGGCCAAGGCCTACCAGCAGTTTCAGGACGAAGGACTGGTTTCGGTCCAGCGCGGAGTTGGCATGTTCGTGGTGCCGGGTGCCGCCGCTACCCTCCGCATGCGGGAGCGCGAGGCCTTCCTCCGGCAGGAATGGCCCGAAATAATGGCGCGGATGCGGCGGCTGCATCTCGATCCGGCCGACCTCCTGGATGAGCCCGAACGGGCCTGAACGAGGCCCCTCGCGCTAATCCCTTGCCATCTAACGATAGATAAGTTGCCGCGCCGCCAATCGTCTGGCAATATCGCGTTACTCCAGCGGACCGGGACTCGCCCGGAAGGAGCGATGTCGGCAGCGCGGCCCAAGCCCAAAGGGCGTCCGCGTAGTCCGGCTGGAAAGTTAGGGGGGACACGGATGATCCGATCCGAATTGTTGCAGGTGCTTGCCAAACAGAGTCCGGGCATGCGCGGCGAAGAAATCGAACGCGTGGTCGATGTGTTTTTTGACGAGATCGCAAAGCGTCTCGCCGAAGGTGGCCGTGTAGAATTGCGCGGGTTCGGTGCGTTTTCCACTCGTGAACGCGACGCGCGCAAGGGACGCAACCCGCGGACCGGCGACTCAGTCGAGGTTCCAGGCAAGCGCGTGCCCTATTTCAAGCCCGGCAAGGACATGCGGCTGCGGCTCAACGCCGAATAGCTGCGCGACATGCAGGGCGCGCCAAGACCGCCCGGCCCATCGTCCCGATATGCGCCCCGATTGCGCTCATTGCTGCGCGCCCGTTGCCGTGCGCGCCGCGCTGTGCCATCGCCGCGCCTGATCTGGCCAACGGTTCAGGGCCCACCATGTGCGGACGTGGCGGAATGGTAGACGCAGGGGACTTAAAATCCCTTGAGCACAGCTCGTGCGGGTTCGAGTCCCGCCGTCCGTACCAGTATTAATGTGCAACTGTGCCTCGGCCCGGCTTGAAGCTGGCTCCCCCCGCTGCCGTCAGGCTCGATCAGCGCGGATACGCTGAACGGGGCAATCATTCCGGACCTCATTTGCGGGCGTGACGGGATCAGGTCCTCAAAAGGCCAAGCGGCCCTCAGGGCCCATACGGCCGATGCCCAGGTGCGCTGGTAGTGTGCGCCACTGGCCCCGGGTAACAACATGTCAAGGATCAGTGGGTTAAAAGTCCGTCTGCACAGCGGATTGTGCATCCTGCCGGTATGGTCCGTCGGGATGCGCGAGGGGAACAGGCTTGGCTCAGGAACAGCCTCTGCCGACACAGGACCGGCACGAACAGATGGGCGCGTGCCCAAGTTCGGAGCTTCGCTCCGCGCCGCGCTACGCCCTGCTGATCCGTACCGCCAAAATTATTGCCGATTGCCGCGAGTTTCTTTGCATCATCCGTGACGCCTCCGCCACCGGCCTGAAGGTGCGCTTGTTTTCCGGGCTGCCGCAAGCGCGCGAAATGGCGCTCGAGCTGACGACCGGGGATCGCTATCCGGTCGAGCTTGTTTGGCAGGCGGATGACTTCGCCGGGCTGCGCTTTCCGCAAGAGATCGATGTCGACCGGCTGCTCGACGAACCCCGAGGCACCTTCCCCAAGCGCCAGATACGGCTGCAGATCGTGATGGGCGGCGTGCTGCATTCGGGCGGCGAGGCAGTGGCGGTCGCCTTCCACAACCTCTCGCAGCAGGGCGCCTGCATCGAATCCGGGAAGTGGTTGCTGATGAACGAACTGGTGCGGATCGAGACCGGGGTTACGCCTCCACTCTATGCCAAGGTCCGCTGGCGCAGCCACCCCCGCTACGGTCTGATCTTCGAGCATACGTTCCGGCTTGAAGAACTGGCTAAAATCTCGGCGCCGCTCCAGTTTGCCGAGGCGCTGGAGGACCATGCCCGGACGGGCCAGGAACAGGCCCCCGCGAACCCGGCCTGACCCCGCCGGAAACGCGCCTGCATTTCGCGGCTCCCTTGCGACGCGTTAACCGTCTCTTAGCCATTTTCGTTCACTTCCGTTGCCAAGGCATGAACGCATCAGCGGGAGCAAACGATGGTTAACGGTTTCACGGGCGTGCAGGGGGATAGCAGCGAGTACGACGTCGATGTCGCAATCATCGGCGCAGGACCTGCAGGGCTGACCGCCGGCTACCTCCTTTCGAAGAAGGGCCTGAAGGTCGCGATCATCGAAAAGGACACGCGCTACGTCGGGGGCATCAGCCGCACCGTGGAGCACGAGGGCTACCGCTTTGATATCGGCGGCCACCGCTTCTTCTCGAAGTCGCAGCAAGTCGTCGACCTGTGGAACGAAATCCTCCCGGACGACTTCATCCAGCGTCCGCGCATGAGCCGCATCTACTACGAGGGCAAGTTCTACTCCTACCCGCTGCGCGCGTTCGAGGCGCTGCGCAACCTGGGCATCTGGCGCTCAACCACCTGCATGGCGAGCTATGCCGTGTCCAAGGTGTTCCCGATCAAGGAGGTTAAGAGCTTCGAGGACTGGACCAGCAACCAGTTCGGCAAGAAGCTCTATTCGATCTTCTTCAAGACCTACACCGAGAAGGTCTGGGGCATGCCCTGCAACGAAATGAGCGCAGACTGGGCCGCGCAGCGTATCAAGGGGCTCTCGCTCGGCGCCGCGGTGCTCGATGGCATGAAGCGCAGCCTCGGTCTCAACAAGCGCCCGAACGACGGCATGCAGACCAAGACCCTGCTCGAAACCTTCCGCTATCCGCGCCAAGGCCCTGGCATGATGTGGGAAGCTGCGCGCGACAAGATCGTGGCTGCCGGCGGCCTTGTGCTGATGGGCCATGCGATGAAGCAGCTCGCCAGCGACGGGCAGGGCGGCTGGCGCCTCTCGGCCACCCGCGTCGATGCCGATGGCAACCCGATGGGTGAGGCGGTGATCCGCGCCGCCCATGCCATCAGCTCCGCCCCGATGCGAGAACTGGCCGCGCGCCTCCATCCGTTGCCGCAATCCACGCTGGAGGCCAGCCGCCTCAAGTACCGCGACTTCCTGACCGTGGCGCTCAAGATCCAGAGCGAAGACCTGTTCCCCGACAACTGGATCTACATCCACGATAGCAAGGTGCGCGTCGGCCGGGTGCAGAACTTCCGCTCGTGGTCGCCTGAAATGGTGCCCGATGAGAGCGTGGCCTGCGTTGGTCTCGAATACTTCTGCTTCGAAGGCGATGACCTCTGGGCTTCGAGCGACGAGGATCTGATCAAGCTCGCGACGAAGGAAATGGACATCCTCGGCCTCGTCGATCCCGCCAAGGTGATCGGCGGCGCGGTTGTCCGTCAGGAAAAGGCCTATCCAGTCTATGATGACGAATATGCCGCCAATGTCGCCGCGATGCGCCACGAACTGGAGGCCAGCCATCCGACGCTGCACCTCGTCGGCCGCAACGGCATGCACCGCTACAACAACCAGGACCACGCGATGATGACCGCGATGCTCACGGTTGAGAACATCGTAGCGGGTGCCCGCGTCTACGACATCTGGTGCGTGAACGAAGACGCCGAGTATCACGAGGCTGGCGACGAGGGTGCGCAGTCTGCGATCCCCGCCCGTCCGGTCAGCGAGGATCAGGCCGCGGCGCTTGCCTCGGTGCGCGATGTGCCGACCCGCATCGTGGCGGACGCGGAAATCGACGCCGGCAAGGGCAAGGATCGGGCTGCTGCCTGATCCCCTTCGGTACTCCGCTTCACAATGATGGCTTGCTGAACAGGATCACGCTGTGACCGTGCTCGATTTCGCTCCGCTCAACCGCATCCGGCAGATCGTGCTGGCGCGCTATATCCTGGCCAGCGTCGGCGCGCTGGCGGTGGATATGGGCACCTTCCGGGCGCTGCTCTCAGCCGGGATCAGCCCGATGGCCGCTTCGGCGGTGGGGTATTCGATCGGCATCGCGGTTCACTGGATCCTGTCGAGCCGCAAGGTGTTCGCCGATCAGGTTGCTGCAGGCGGCATGGCGCGGACCCGGCAGAAGGCGATGTTCGTCATTTCGGCTCTGCTCGGCCTCGGCGTGACCACGATGATTGTCGGCGGTGGAAGCGCGGCGGGCGTCGATCCCAGCATCGCCAAACTTTGCGCCATCGTCGTCAGCTTCACGCTGACATGGCTGCTGCGCAAGCGCGTGGTGTTCCGCTGATGGCCACGCTCTACGCTGCGGGCAAGACTGCCCAGCCGCAGACCGCATCGGTTACCGATCCGGCGCGCGGCCCGCGTATCCGGGTGCTGGTAACCTGGGTGCTGCTCGCGCTGACGATGATTCTCGTCAACTACAAGCTCATCGCTACAATGCGTTTCACCGATCCCGATGATGCGCTGCGCCTGCTGCAGGTGCGCGATCTGCTTGCTGGGCAATCGTGGTTCGATGTCCATCAATATCGCATCGCCGCCCCTGAAGGTGTGCCGATGCACTGGTCGCGCCTCGTCGATGTTCCCATCGCCGGCATGATCTTGCTCCTGCGCCCGCTGCTGGGCACGGTCGGTGCCGAGTTCGTTACCGTCGTCGCCGTGCCATTGCTGACCCTGCTGTGCGGCATGGCGCTGCTCGGGCGCCTTGCCGCGCGCTGGTTCAATGATGAAGTCGTGGCGTTGTCGTGCCTGATGATCGGCCTTTCGCCCCCGGTGCTGTGCCAGTTCACCCCGATGCGCATCGATCATCACGGGTGGCAGATCGTGCTGGCGCTGACTGCGCTGAGCGGGCTCCACGCGAAGGATGCGCGCACGGGCGGCACGGTGATCGGTGTCGCGCTCGCTGCGCTGCTCGCGATCTCGATTGAGGGTTTGCCGCTCACCGCGTTATTCCTCGGTCTGTGCGCATTGCGCGGACTCCGCGCACCGGCCAGCCGCTTTGATTGGCTCTTTTCCGCAACGCTTGGCCTTGCATTTGGCAGCGCGGCGATCTTCTTCGGCACGCGGGGCACTTATGATCTCGTGACGCATTGCGATGCGATCTCGCCGGTTCACCTCGCGCTGTTTGCGTGGGTGGCAGCGGGTGCTGCGGCGCTCCGCTTTGCCATGCCGCGCACGCTGCTGGGCCAGCTCGCCGGGCTGGGCGTGATGGGCTTGGGCGCTGCGGCGATCCTTTTCGGCGTCGCCCCCGAATGCCGCGGCGGCGCGTTCGTGATGCTCGATCCGCTGGTCAAGCGCTACTGATACGATTCGGTGGCCGAGGGCATGCCCTTCTGGCACACGACTGCACCGATGGCGGCGGCAATTGCCGCCGGGCCGCGGGTTGGTCTCTACGGCGTCTACCGCCTGTGGCGTGATGCCAAGGATGCGCCGACGCGTCTGCTGTGGCTCGATCACATGCTGCTCCTCGCCGGCGCCTGGCTTATCGGCATGGCGGTGGCTCGGGCATCGGCAACGGCGCTCGTCTTTGCGGCGGTGCCCGCGGCTGCGCTGATCCTTAGCTGGGTCTACCAGTTGCGCAGCATCCCCATCCTCCCGCGACTGGGAGGCTATGCCCTGGTTATCTCGCTGTTGGCGCCCGGGCTGCCGGTGGTTCTGGTGATGGGCGCAGTCAATCCGGCCTCCGCCAATACCGCTTCAAGTGGGTCGGTGCAGCAAATGGCCGGGATCAAGGTCGGCGGGATGGGCATGTCGAAGTGCCGCTATGATGTGGCGGGCGCCGCGCTCGACAAGCTCCCCGCGACCGACATTTTCGCCCCGCTCGATATCGGGCCCGATCTGATCGTGAAGTCGCATGATCGCGTGGTTGCCACCGGCCATCACCGCGGTGCTGCCGGGATGCACGATGTGATTGCCGCTTTCATGGCCCCGGCGGAAGAAGCCCATGCACTGGTCCGCAAACGGCATGCCACGCTGATCGCAGTATGCCCGGATATCTATGAACCCGCAGTCTATGCCGCCCGCGCACCCAAAGGCCTTATGGCGCAGCTGCTGCACGGCAAGACGCCGGAATGGCTCCAGCCGGTCGATATCGCGCCGGGTTCAAACATCCGCTTCTGGCGCGTTTTGAACTAAACGGGTTCGCGCAAGCTTACCCATACCGGCGCATGGTCGCTGGCCTTCTCGCGCCCGCGATAGGCCTTGTCCACGCCCGCGCCTGCCAGTCGGTCAGCCAGTTCGGGCGAAAGCAGCGCGTGATCGATGCGGAAACCATGGTCGCGCTGCCAGGCACCAGCCTGATAATCCCAGAACGTCCAGATGCCGCCGCGCGGATGGTGCAGGTCGATCGCATCGGTCCAGCCATCGTTGAGCAGGCGGCGGTAGGCATCGCGCGAGGAGGGCTGCATCAGCGCGTCGCTCGCCATCGCGCGCGTGTCCCACACGTCCTTGTCTTCCGGAATCACGTTGAAATCGCCGATCACCAGCGCGGGGACTTCCTCTGCCGCGATCTGCGCCATGCGGCTGCGAAGCCGCTCCATCCACCGCAGTTTGTAATCGAACTTTGGGCCAGGCAGCGGATTCCCGTTGGGCAGGTAGATGCACACAACGCGCAGGCCGAAGACATCGGCTTCCAGATAGCGCGAATGCTCATCCTCCGGCTCTCCGGCGAGGCCGCGCTGCACTTCGACCGGCTTCGCCCCATCGGCGAGAATGGCGACGCCGTTGAAGCCCTTCTGCCCGTGCCAGATCGCGTGATAGCCGATCTTCTCGAACTCGGCGGCGGGAAAGTCTGCGTCCTGGGTCTTGATCTCTTGCAGGCAGGCGACCGAGGGCCGGGTTTCCTCCAGCCATTCGAGCAGGCGGGGCAGCCGCGCCTTGATCCCGTTGATGTTGAAGGATGCGACCTTGATCGTCACACCGAAAAGCTCGCGCCGCAGCCGCAGCCAGAGGCTGCTTGCGGGTTGGTAACGCGGAACGCCGCGCCGCCGAGCGATTCGATGTATTCCACCGTGGCCCCCGCAATGAGATCGAGGCTCATCGCATCGACCAGCAAACGCACGCCATCGGTTTCGGTGACGAGATCGTCCGCCTCCGCCTCACCGCCCATCTCGAACTTGTACTGAAAGCCCGAACAGCCCCCGCCTTCTACCGCAAGGCGCAGCACGGCAGGGCGGTTCTGCTTGGCGGCGATGGCGGCAACGCGCGCGGCCGCGCTGGAAGCGAGCGTGACGCCCGCGATGCTCGTCGGGTCAGGAAGGGTTGTGGTCATGCACCCAAGATAGGGCAGGGTGGCCCCACTCTCAAGCTATGCTGTCTGGATATACTCGCGCAGGGCCTCGGCCTCGGCTTCAATTCGGTCGATCCGGAACTTCACGAGGTCGCCAATCGAGACGAAGCCGGTCATCCTGCCCTGATCGATCACCGGCAAATGGCGGATGCGCCGCCGGGTCATCAGCGCGAGCGCTTCGAGCGCGCTGTGCTCGGGACCGACCGAAATGACCGGTGCTGTCATCACCTCGCGCACGCGCATCTGGAGGGCAGCGGAGCCGTGAGTCTTGAGTGCGTAGAGCACATCGCGTTCGGAGAAGATCCCGGCAACCTCGTTTCCGGCATCAGTCACCGGCAGAGCACCGATCCGGCGGGTGGCGAGTGTATCAACGGCGTCGGCAACGAGATCGTCGGCATGGCAGTGCCACACCTCTCCCGAACGGCCGGCGATCAACAGTGCGATCGACATGGCATCCTCCTTCCCCTGTTTCAGGGGGCCCGTTTTCCGGCAAGTCATTCCAATGCTTGCCGATTCGCCGATCATGCCACCAAAGGGCAGGCGGGGAAAGCGATTGCCTTGGGCGGGCGCGGAGCGCATGGAAACGGCTATGGCCAACCCTGTTCGCCCCTCTCCGCTCGACGATCCGGACTACGCCGATTTCGCGTGGGGCCGCTACTTCCGCGTGATGCGCTGGATGGGTCTGCTGACCCTCGCGGTCATGGCGGCGGCAGCGTTCTATCTCTACGAAGCGGTCGGCCTTGTCTCGATCCACCTCTATATCGCGGCGATGCTTGGTATCGGGCTGACGATGATGCTGATGGCCGCGCTCATGGGCCTCGTCTTCCTGTCGAGCGGGACGGGCCATGACGAAGCGGTCGACAACGGTCTCGAGCAGCACGTCGAAGACTGGTGGAAGTAAACTACTCCGGCGGCGTCAGTCGGTAGTCCTCCACCGGAACCCCGCCGATCACGTGTTCCTGGATGATCCGCTCCAGCACATCTGGCGTGCAGGAGTGGTACCAGACGTTGTCTGGGTAGACGAGCGCGACCGGCCCTACCGCGCAAACGCGCAAGCAGCCGACCTTGTTGCGCAGCACCCCTTGCGGCCCTCCCAGTTTCAGCTCGCCCAGCCGTCGCTTGAGGAAGTTCCAAGCTTCGTCACCCACCTCGCGCGGGGCGCACTTGTCCTTGTCTGGCCCTGCACAGAGCAGAATATGCCGCTTCGGGGCAAAGCCGCCCAATCCAGCAACGGCCTGCCGCGCTAGCGTCATCTCGTTAGGTTTTACTTGATCAGCCATGCATCGAGCCTTTCGCGAAGCGCAGGGTCGATTGGTTGCGGCCGCTCGCCATCGGTGAACACGATGGTGACATGTGCGGTCGCCACGGGGCGTCCTTCCTGCAGCAGCAATTGCCTGAGGCTCCAGCTGCTCCGCCCGCCGGGCAGCGCGCCGACGCGGCATTCGAGACCGGCCGGATAATAAGCCTGCGCCAGATAATCGATCGTCACGTTGGCGACCATGAAGCGCGAATCATCGGTGTTGCGCGGCATGCCGACCGCGGTGATGAAGCGCAGCCGCGCATCTTCGAACATCGCAGCCATGGCCACGTTGTTGATGTGTCCGTTGGGATCAAGATCGGCAAAGCGCGTGGTGACAGCATTGCCGAGTGGGTAGCGCGCGGGATCGAGCAGCGCGGGATCGGGTCTGGCCATAGATGCGGGCTGGCCGCTCAGCCCTTCTTGCCAACGATCCGCGCGATCTCGGTCGCAACCAGCTTTTCGACCATCGGCGGTAGGTGGCGATCGAGCCATTCGGCCAGTTGCGGGCGCAGCATCTCGCGCACCAGGCCCTCAAGCGAAGTTTCGCCCGAACGGACGATCTGCGGCGCGGCCCCGGGGGCGGACAGCATGGCAAGGGCAGCCAGCGAATCGCGCATCGAGGTGGTGGTTTCCTCGGCAAGCAGGGGCGCGCTATCATCCCGGTCATCGCTGGCCTGATCCTGGAGGTCAGGGCTCAGGTCTTCTTGCAGAATATGGGCAGCGATCTCGGTAAGATCGAGCACGTCTCTACGCGGAGCCACTGGGCGGGCCGTATCACGCGGGGCTTCTGCCATGTTTTCGCGGCGGCTGCGTTCGCGCGCGGCATCGGCACGGTTGTCGCGCGCGATCACCTTCTTGATCGATTCGAGAATTTCCTCGACCGAAGGTTCCGAAGCCTGACGCATGCGTATCCCCACCAAATCAATCAATTACCCCGAATCGCCTTGAGCGAATCAGAGCCCCCGCCGCCGCCATGTACCATTACGGAGCAGATTGCGCGGCGATTGTTGCAGTCTGTGCCGGGGTGTCAACCGTGCGGGTAGCCTTCGGCAGCGTCGGCGCATCCAGTGCCCAATCAAACACCCGGCCGCGCACGCGGCGGTAGTTCACCTCGGGATCGTACAGCGAGGCGGGGTCGAAGCCGAGATCGGTGGCCTGCGCGTGGCCCATCGCGGCCAGCAGGTTGAAGGCGGCGACATAGGCATTGCGCCGCGCCGCAACCAGCCCGACTTGCGCGCGCAGCAATTCCTGTTCGGCATCGAGGATGTTGAGGATGGTGCGGTTGCCCACAGTGTTCTCTGCACGCACGCCTTCAAGGCTGAGTGCGGCGGCATCGACTGCGGTCTGGTTCAGCGTGATCACGTCGTTTGCTGCGCGCCACTGGGTATAGGCTGAGCGGACATTGGCGATGACCTGACGTTCGGCGCCGATCTCCTGCTCCTGCGCGGCGCTGGCATTGGCCTGGGCCTGCCGCTGGCGCGCTGCGGGGAGGCCGCCCTGGAACAACGGGATCGTGGCGCGCACGCCGGCTTGCGCGGTCGTCTGGCTTTGCGCGAAGCCGCCAACGCCGCCTGCGCCGCCGCCAAGCGAGCCGAAATAAGTCGAATAGTCGCCCGAGGAGTAGAGCGAGATCGTGGGGAAGCGGCCTGCCCCGGCCGCCTTGGCATCAAAGCCTGCCGCCTTGGCGCGCTGGCGGGCCGCGAGCAGATCAGGATTGCTGTCGAGCGCGACCTGCACGGCTTCTTCGGGCGTGGCGGGCAGCCCGGCAAGCGGCGGCGGCGGCTGGAGATCCAGCGGGGCCTGGCCGACGACCTGCACATAGCGTTCGCGGCTTCCGACGAGTGCGGCTTCGGCGTTGCGCAAATCTGCGCGCGCGAGAGCGAGGCGCGAATTGGACTGCGCCACATCGGTGCGGGTCACATCACCGATCTCGAACCGGTCGCTGGTGGCCTTGAGATTGACCTCCAGCACAGCCACGTTGTTGCGATTGAGCCCCACCGTCGCGGCATCGCGGATCACGTCCATGTAGGCGGCCACAACCTGGCTGAACACACCCGCTTCGGTGCCGCGCAGCCCGGCCTGCCCGGCCTCGACGCGGATCTTTGCGGCGGCAAGCCCGTTCCTGACTGCCCCGCCAGAGAAGATCGGCACAGAGAGCGTGGGGTCGGCCGAAAACGCACGCTTGGGGGCGAGGAAGTTGTTCGGACCCTGCTTGAGGAATTCGGTGTAGGTCGCCGTGCCTGAAAGGCTCGGCAGGCCCGGTGCGCGAGCGATCGGCACGCCTTCGTCGGTGGCGCGCTGGGTGGCGCGCGCAGCGGCGAGATCGGGATTGGTGGCATAGGCTGCGGCCAGCGCGCCTTGCAGGTCGTCAGCGCGAACCGGGGCTGCCGCCACGGCGATGGCCAGCGCCGCCAGTGCCGGGCCGGCCCTCAGCCGACGCACCATGGACTGCATCATCGGGCTCAGAAGCTCCACTTCGGGCGCGCGGCAAACGCAGCGAGCGGCGCAAAATCGGCTTCGGCGAGCACGGTCAGGCTAAGCGCGCCTGCAACCTTGCGGCCGAGCGCGAGGCGGGTGACGCCCCGCTCGACCACACCGGTCACCAGTCGGCCGTCGGCCGCAACCACAGCGGCCATCGCGGCCGACAGATCTTCGATCGCGCCGTCGACCAGGACGAGCGAATGCTCGCCGGCCTTCGCCCAATCGCCTGTCGCCGCAACAAGCATAACCTTCGTGCCCAGCTTCGCGGCGAGTGCGGCCAGATAGCCGCCGGGGTTGCCGATCACCAGCACGCTCTCCTCAGCTACAGGTTCCGCAGCGGTCAGCATCTGGCCATAGGTCAGCGCAGGGGAAAGCACCTGGCCATCGCCCAGTGCTACGGCACGGTCGGCATAAGCCACTGCGCGGCGCGCCTCGGGCACGAAATCCTCGCGCGGAACAACCAGGAAAGCGGCGAGAATGGCCAGATCGTTGATCCCGCTCACACGCAGCTGGCTGTCGATCATCGCGCGGCGCGCGGCTTCCGTCCCGGCATCTGCAACGTTCGCGCGTTCTTCCACTACCGTCATGAAATCCCTCATTCGCGCGGCCAAACCGCATTGCCGGGCAAACCGGCGCAATCCGTACCATGGTCCGCACGATCAAGTACGGCCAAGTCCTGCCAAGCCCTTAGAATATCGTCCCCGGCGCGCCAAGCGCTTTGCATGACGCTGGTCGATGGCTAAACCCCGGTTCATCGATTGTGGCCCCCGCGCAGCGAAGGGCCCGCCGCCGGACAGAAGGATGCACCGCACATGGCTGAAATGACGACGATCCGCGAGGAAGACCTCATCGAAAGCGTGGCCGACGCGCTTCAATTCATCAGCTACTTCCACCCGATGGACTACATCCGCGCGCTGGGCGAAGCCTACAAGGCGGAAGCAGGGCCAGCCGCCAAGGATGCGATCGCCCAGATCCTGACGAACAGCCGCATGTGCGCCGAAGGGCATCGGCCGATCTGCCAGGACACCGGCATCGTCAACGTCTTCGTCAAATGGGGCCAGAATTGCCGGCTCGAGAGCGAGCATTCGTTGCAAATGGTGGTCGATGAGGGTGTGCGGCGGGCCTATCTCAACCCTGACAACAAGCTGCGCGGCTCGATCCTCGCCGATCCCGCCTTCACCCGGCGCAACACGCGCGATAACACGCCCAGTGTGCTCCATGTCGAGATGGTGCGCGGCAACACGGTGTCGATCGATGTCGCGGCCAAGGGCGGCGGCAGCGAAAACAAGTCCAAGTTCAAGATGATGAACCCCAGCGATTCGATCGTCGACTGGGTGGTGGAAATGCTGCCGCAGATGGGCGCGGGCTGGTGCCCGCCGGGCATGCTCGGCATTGGCATCGGGGGCACTGCAGAGCACTGCATGCTGCTCGCCAAGCAGGCGCTGATGGAGCCGATCGATATGGCGCAGTTGAAACTGCGCGGGCCCCAGACCGATATCGAGGCGCTGCGTATCGAGATCTTCGACAAGGTCAACGCGCTCGGCATCGGCGCGCAAGGGCTGGGCGGGCTTTCCACCATCCTTGACGTGAAGATCATGGACGCGCCCTGCCATGCCGCGGGCAAGCCGGTCGGCATGATCCCCAATTGCGCGGCCACCCGCCACGCGCATTTCACGCTCGATGGTTCGGGCCCTGCCTTCCTTGAAGCGCCCAAGCTCGACGAATGGCCCGATGTCCACTGGACGCCCGATGTAGCGGCCAAGCGCGTCAACCTCGATACGCTGACGGCTGAGGAAGTGCAGGGCTGGAAGCAGGGCGACCGCCTCCTGCTCAACGGCAAGATGCTCACCGGCCGCGATGCCGCGCACAAGCGCATTCAGGACATGCTGGCCAAGGGCGAGGAACTGCCCGTCGATTTCAAGGGCCGCGTAATCTACTACGTGGGGCCAGTGGATCCGGTGCGCGAGGAAGTCGTCGGCCCCGCAGGCCCCACCACCGCCACGCGCATGGACAAGTTTTCCGACACGATGCTGAACCTCGGCCTGCTCGCCTCAGTCGGCAAGGCGGAGCGCGGCGTAGCGGCGACCGAATCGATCGCGAAGCACAAGTCCGCCTATCTCATGGCGGTCGGCGGCGCGGCTTATCTCGTCAGCCGCGCGATCAAGCATTCCGAAGTCGTGGGCTTTGCCGATCTCGGCATGGAGGCGATCTACGAGTTCACCGTCGAGGATATGCCGGTAACGGTCGCGGTCGATTCGACCGGGCAGAACGTGCACCAGCTCGCCCCGCTCGTGTGGAAGAAGAAGATCGCGGAAGAAGGGCTGCTGCCAGCCTGATCTGAAGCCAAGAGCAATCGACCAACCGCCAACCGGGTTCGACCACCCGGCTGGTGTTTGGGCGTGCTTTGGGCTTAAACGCGGGGAAATGGCCACGCTTCCTGCACCTGTTGATGATCTGCCGGGCCCTCAGCATGTCCCAGCGCGGGCCGTGCTTTTGTCGTCTGCCGCATTGTGGCTGACGTATTTCGTCCTCGTTACTCTGCGCGGCCTGATTGTTGATCTCGGCGCGTTTCACGAGCTGCTGTGGCGGCGGGCGCTGGTCACCCTTGCGGGGATTGCGATCACCTTGCTCGTCTGGCCGGTTCTGCGCCGGTTCGATGGGCGGGGCAGTGCGCAGAGGATCAGCGCAGCGGTTATCATCATGCTGCCTGCGGCGGTGGTTCTTGCAGCGATCAATCAGCAGTGTTTCGCGCCCCTGCAGCAGCAGCAGATCGAGCAGGAAGCCCGCAAGGCCGAGCAGGCGGCCAAGGCAGCGGCTCAAGCAGCGGCCCAGGCCGGACAGACAGCAGCAGAAGCCGCGGTCCGTGCCGCAGGGCAAGCCGGTGGGCAGGCGACCGTTCGCGTCCGCCATGATGTTGCCGGCAACGTTCTGGTCGAAGTATCCGATATGCCAGCGCCGCCAGCGCCGCCAGCGCCCCCCGCCCCTCCGGAACCTCCGCGCCTGCCCCAGACCGCCGCGCTGCCGCCGCTGCCAGCAGGCGCGCCGCCTTTGTCCAACGCCAAGATTCTCGGCTGGACCGTCGACGAGGGCCTATGGTTGCAGCTTACCGATATCGCGATGGGCCGGTATTTCCTCTTGATCGCATGGGCCGCGCTCTATGTTGCGCTCGGCAATGCCGAAGTGGCGCGCGCTTCGGAGCGGCGCGAGGGCGAATACAAGCGCGCGGCCAAGGCGGCGGAGCTGCGGTCACTGCGCTATCAGGTCAATCCGCACTTCCTGTTCAACACGCTGAACTCGCTGTCCGCGCTGGTCATGGTGGGGCGTAGCGAACAGGCGGAGAAGATGATCCAGACGATCTCCAGCTTCTATCGCCACAGCCTGGCGGGCGATCCCACCGCCGATGTGCCGCTGGCCGACGAGATCGCGCTGCAGCGCCACTATCTTGAGATCGAAGCGGTGCGCTTTCCCGAACGACTGGTCTGCGAATTCGATGTTCCGGAAACTCTGGAAAACGCCTGCGTGCCCGGCATGATCCTCCAACCGCTGGTGGAGAATTCGATCAAGTACGGAGTTTCGGAGAGCACCCGCCCAGTCACCATCCGCATCGCGGCGCAAGAGGCTGGCGGCAAGTTGGTGCTGACGGTGGCAGACGACGGGCCAGGCAAGAGCAGCAAGAACGGCGGAACCGGCATTGGCCTTGAAAACGTGCGCAGCCGCTTGGCCGCGCGCTTTGGCGCGGACGCGCGCGTGGAGAGCGGGCCTTTGCCTGCCGGTGGCTATGCCACCGTGCTCACGATCCCGCTGGTGCGGTCGATCTGCGATTGAGGATATGAACGGGGGGGCAGATGCGCACGCTGATCGTCGATGATGAACCACTCGCGGTGGAGCGCATGCAGATCCTCTGCGCGCGCATCCCCGCCCTGAACGTGGTCGGCACCGCGAGCGACGGCGCCGCCGCGCTTCGGCTATGTGAGGCGCTGGCGCCCGAACTGGTGCTGCTCGACATGACGATGCCCGAAGTCGATGGCCTCGGCGTGGCGCGCGGGCTGGCGAAGCAATCGCCGCGCCCCTCGGTGATCTTCGTGACCGCGCACGATCACTTCGCGGTCGAAGCCTTCGACCTGGAAGCGGTGGACTATGTGCTCAAGCCGGTCGCGCAGGACCGGCTTGAACGCGCGGTAGACCGGGCGCTTTCGCGGCGCGATGCGGCAGCGCCTGCTGCTGCGGAGACGCCTGCCGAAAGCCGGTGGATCGAGGAATTCTGGGTTCCCCATCGCAGCGAACTGATCCGCATCGCCGCGGGCGATATCGACCGGATCGACGCCGAGCGCGACTATGTGCGGCTGCATGTGGGCCAGAAGGACGGAGGAGGGCGCAGCTACCTGCTACTTCACACCATCCAGCGGCTGGAAGATCGGCTCGATCCCGAATGCTTCATCCGCCTCCACCGCTCCACGATCGTGCGCCGCGATCGCATTGCGGGGCTGAAGCATGATGGGCTGGGCGTATGGTCGGCGCAGCTGGTGGATGGTGAACTGCTGCGCATCGGGCGGACGTATCTGCCCAAGGCCAAGGCGATGGCGGGGCGCTAGGCGCGTTGTCAGGATCTGGGCGCGATCCGCCGATAGCTCAGTGCCTCGGCCACATGCACCCGCCCGATCGTCTCCGCCCCTGCCAGATCGGCAATCGTGCGCGCCACGCGAAGCATGCGGGTATAGCCGCGCGCGGAAAGACGCATCGCCTCCGCTGCCTGCGCCAGCAGCTTGCGCCCCGGTTCATCCGGCGTGGCGAAGCGTTCCAGAAGATCGCCTTCCAGTTCGGCATTGGTGCGCCGCCCGCTTCCGTCCAGCCGTGCGGTCTGCACGCGCCGCGCAGCCGCCACGCGCGCGGCCACCGCGTCTGATCCTTCGGCGGGTGGCGGCAGGGCCAGATCGGCGGCGGAAACGGGGTCCACTTCCACGTGCAGATCGATCCGGTCGAGCAGCGGGCCGGAAACCTTGGATTGATAGTCCCCCGCACAGCGCGGCGCGCGGCTGCAGCCCAGCGCCGGATCGCCGAGATGCCCGCAGCGGCAGGGGTTCATCGCCGCGATCAGCTGCACGCGCGCCGGGAAGGTCACGTGCGCATTGGCGCGCGCGACGGTGACTTCGCCCGTCTCCAGCGGCTGACGCAGCGAATCGAGCACCGCGCGCTGAAACTCGGGCAGCTCATCCAGAAACAGCACGCCCAGATGGGCAAGGCTCACTTCGCCGGGCCGCACTTTCAGCCCGCCGCCGGTCAGCGCGGCCATCGAGGCGGAGTGGTGCGGGCTGCGGAAGGGCCGCGCGCGGCTAATGCGGCCTTCCTCCAGCAGTCCGGCCACCGATGCCACCAGCGAGGTTTCCAGCGCCTCGGCAGGGGTGAGTTCCGGCAGGATCCCGGGCAGGCACGAGGCCATCAGCGATTTGCCCGCACCCGGCGGCCCGATCATCAGGAGGTTGTGCCCACCCGCCGCCGCGATCTCCAGCGCGCGCTTGGCGGTTTCCTGGCCTTTGACCTGTTTGAGATCTGCCCGGCGTTGCGGCGGGGCGACTTCCCCCGGTTCGGGCACGGGCAGGCGCAGCGTACCCTTGAGGTGGTTGAGCAGGCCGATCAGATCGGGCGCGGCGACAATTTCGACCCCGCTCGCCCAGCGCGCCTCCGTGCCTTGTCCCGCTGGGCAGATCAGGCCCTTCTCGATCCCGCTGGCGTGCAGCGCAGCCAGCAGCACGCCGGGGCTGGCGATCACGCGGCCATCGAGTGCGAGTTCCCCCACCGCGACGAAGTCTGCAATCGCTTCAAGATCGACCACGCCCATCGCCGCCAGCAGCGCGAGGGCAATCGGCAGATCGTAGTGCGAGCCTTCCTTGGGCAGGTCTGCGGGTGAAAGGTTTACGGTGATGCGCTTGGGCGGCAGCGCAAGGCCGAGCGCGGCGAGCGCGGAATGCACCCGCTCGCGGCTTTCGCCCACCGCCTTGTCGGGCAGGCCGACGACGCGGAAGGCGGGAAGTCCCGGCGCGATCTGGCACTGCACTTCGACCGCGCGGGCCTCCAGCCCCAGATATGCGACCGTTGATACCAGCGCGACCATGTGAACCCCCAAACCGAGTGTGCAGCCTAAGGGCGGCTACGGATGGGGGATAGGGGCGGGAGGCCGGTCTCGCCAATATGGAGGCAAAAGGCGTTAAGCACGGTTTACCGCCTTTCGCTGGAAAAATGGCAACCAAGTGTGGAGGATAAGTACCGTATGAACCGAATCGCCTGCGCCGTGCTGATCAGCCTCGCCGGCGCGGCCTCCACTGCCGCGCCGCTTTCCGCGCAGCAGGTGGCGACGCGGGTCTGGTTCGATTCGCATGGTACCCGCTGGACCGAAGTCACCACCACACGCACTGTGGTGGAGGAGCCGCGAACCCAGCGCATCGCGAAGGCCATTGCAGGCCTGCCGCGCTTTGGCCCGTTCGCCGTGGTCGATGGATCGCACGCTGCGCTTGTGGGGGAAATCGACAGCCTCTCCCCTGCGCAGTTCAAGGATATGCTGCAGGCGCATCCCGGCATCCGGGTGCTCGAACTGGTCGATTGCCCCGGCACATCGGATGATGGCGCCAACCTTGTGCTTGGTCGGCTGATCCGGCTTCATGGGCTCGCGACCGATGTGCCCTCGGGCGGTTCAGTGCGATCGGGCGGCCTCGAGCTGTTCCTCGCCGGAACCACGCGCCGCGCCGCGCCCGATGCGGAATTCGGGGTCCACGCCTGGAGAGACGAGAACGGCCACCAGCCGGGTGATTTCCCCGCTGATGCCCCGGCGAATCGCACCTACCTCGACTACTACCGCGACATGGGCCTCGGCACACAGGAGGCCGAGGCCCTCTATGCGCTGACCAATTCGGTGCCCAACGAGCAAATGCTCTGGCTGCGGACCAAGGATATCGAACCGTTCGTCCCGTTCGAGTAAGTCTAGTGCGCTGCCCCCCAGCTTGAACCACTGCCGATTTCCACGCCTAGCGGCACGGTCAGGCTGACCGCAGGCTGGGCTGCGCCAGCCATGACCGCCTCGATCACCGGCCGGGCTGCGGCGACATCCGCTTCGGGCAGTTCGAACACGAGTTCGTCGTGCACTTGCAGCAGCATCCGCACGTGCCCGAGACCGGCCGCTGCCAGTGCGGGCTCCATCCGCGCCATCGCGCGCTTGATGATATCAGCGCTGGTGCCCTGGATCGGCGCGTTGATCGCGGCGCGCTCGCTGCCCTGGCGCTCGGCCTGATTCTTGGAATTGATGCGCGGGAACCACGTCTTGCGGCCGAACAGCGTCTCGGAATAGCCCTTGGCCCGCACGCTCTCCAGCGTTTCATGGATATAGCGCTGGATGCCCGGGAACCGCTCGAAATAGCGGTCGATCATCGCCTGCGCTTCCTCCGAGCTGACGCCCAGCCGCCCGGCCAGCCCCCAGCGACTGATGCCATAGAGGATTGCGAAGTTGATCGTTTTGGCGCGCCCGCGCGTATCGCGGTCCACCGTGCCGAACAGTTCGCGTGCGGTGCGCGAATGGATGTCCTCGCCCGCAGCGAATGCTTCGCGCAGCGCCGGCACATCGGCCATGTGCGCAGCAAGGCGCAGCTCGATCTGGCTGTAATCCGCCGCCAGCAGCACGTTGCCCGGCTCTGCCACGAAGGCATCACGGATTTGGCGGCCGATTTCGGTGCGGATCGGGATGTTCTGCAAGTTGGGATCGTTGGAGGAAAGCCGGCCAGTCTGCGCGCCGACCAGGCTGTAGCTGGTGTGCACGCGGCCCGTGGCCGGATTGATCGCAGACTGCAGCGCGTCGGTGTAAGTCGATTTGAGCTTCGAGAGCTGGCGCCATTCCAGCACCAGCGTGGCGACTTCCGCCCCTTGCGCGGCGAGGCCCTCCAGCACGGACTGGTCGGTGGAGTATTGCCCGGTCTTGCCCTTCTTGCCGCCCTTGTAACCGAGCTTGTCGAACAGGATCTCGCCCAGCTGCTTGGGGCTGCCGATGGTAAAGGGCTGGCCGGCCTTCTCGTGGATGACTTTTTCAAGGCCCGCGATGGTTTCGGCGAACTGCGCGGAAAGGCCCGCCAGCCGTTCGCGGTCCACCCGGATGCCGCGCCGCTCCATGCCTGCGACAACTGGCACCAGCGGCCTGTCAACGCGCTCGTAGATGCGCGTGCCGCCTTCCTCGGCAAGGCGCGGGGCCAGCAGCGCGTGAAGCCGCCACGTGACTTCGGCGTCTTCGGCGGCATAGCGCGTGGCATCTGCTAACGGCACTTCGGCGAAAGAGATCGCCTTCTTGCCGGTGCCGCACAAGTCCTTGAAGGCAATCGTGGTGTGGGCAAGCAGGCGCTGCGCCAGTTCGTCCATCCCGTGCCCGCCCACGCCTGTTTCGCTGCGCCCGGCATCGAGGCAGAAGCTCATCACCATGGTATCGTCGATCGGGGTGACCATCACGCCGTAGCGCGCCAGCACATTGATATCGTACTTGATGTTCTGCCCGATCTTGAGGACCGCGTCGCTTTCGAGCAGCGGCTTCAGCAGCGCCAAAGCAGCCTCGCGCGGGGCCTGCACGGGCGCTTCGGCAAACATGTCGCTGCCGCGGTGGCCTAGCGGGATGTAGCAGGCATCGCCGGGCCCGAGCGCCAGACTGACGCCGACAAGATCCGCCTGCATCGCATCAAGCGCGCTGGTCTCGGTATCGACCGCCACAACGCGCGCGGCAAAGGCGCGCGCGACCCATTCGCCGATTTCCTCCAGCGTCTGCAGGCAGCGATAGGCGCTGGTATCGATGGCCGGCCATTCGGGCAGGCTCTGCCGCGAGGCAGCGCTTTGATCCGATGGCGCGCCGGAGTTGCCTGTCGTGGCCTGAGCGTCTGACGGTGCCGTGCCCAGCTTGCGCAGCAGGCTGGTGAAGCCATGCTCGGAAAGGAATGCGGCCAGCGGTGCGGGCGGGATCGCGGTCAGCTCGAAATCGTCCAGCGGGACCGGCAGTGCGCAATCTTCCTTGAGCTGGACGAGCTGGCGCGAAAGCCGTGCCATGTCCGCCTGCTCGATCAGGCTGTCGCGCAGCTTGCCCGGCTTCATCGTTGGTGCGGCGGCTAACGCGCCTTCCAGTGTGCCGTGCTCCTGGATCAGCTTGGTCGCGGTCTTGGGACCGATGCCGCGGATGCCGGGCACATTGTCCACCGCATCGCCCATCAGCGCCAGCACATCGCCGACGCGTTCTGGTTCGACCCCGAACTTCTCCATCACCTCGGGCAGATCGATTCGCTGGTTCTTCATCGTATCGAGCATGTCGATGTAGCCGCCGCCTTCGTACGGGCGGCCGACAAGCTGCATCAAGTCCTTGTCGGATGAGACGATCGTCACATCCCACCCGCGTTCTGCTGCTGCAAGAGCATAGGAGGCAATGAGGTCGTCCGCTTCGAGCCCAGCTTCCTCGATGCAGGCCAGGCTGAAGGCGCGCGTCGCATCGCGGATCAGCGGAAACTGGGGAACGAGGTCTTCGGGCGGCGGCGGACGGTTCGCCTTGTACTGGTCGTAGAGGTCGTTGCGGAAAGTGATCGAGCCCTTGTCGAGGATCACCGCAAGGTGGGTCGGCCCGTCCGCCTTGTGCAGATCTTCCGCCAGTTTCCACAGCATGGTGGTGTAGCCATAGACCGCGCCCACCGGCACACCGGCCGGATTGGTCAGCGGCGGGAGGCGGTGATAGGCGCGGAAAATATAGGCAGACCCATCGATGAGATAGAGGTGCCGGGCATCGGAGATGGGCTGCACAACGGGCGGGTCGATGGTGTTCATGCGAGCCGTGGTAGCGCCTCGGCGCGGGCAGCGAAAGCGCTTCGCGATGCGGCGTTGCAGCAAGCTTTTGGCGATTCACCTTGGGAAAAATGGCCTACGGGCCCACTTGCGAGACTGCAAAAAATCTTATAAATCAGTAATATAACAGCTCCATGACGGCTTTGCTGCTCCTAAGACTTGCAAGCAGGTGAATTGCCGATTAATTGGGGCGAGAAGTCTACCGCCAGAGTAGGCTTTGCGGCGGGCTGCGGGCCCGGCGCGGTCCACTTCAATCCAGGGATTGTAACGCATGCGCAAGCTCCTCCTCGCCGCAGTCGCCGGCACCGCCTTCGCTCTCGCCGGTTGCTCGGAAAAGGCTCCGGAAGCCCCCGCCACTGAAGCAGTGGAATCGGAAGCTGCTGCCGACGCTTCGGCTCCGGCTGCTGACGCTTCGGAAGCTTCGGCTCCTGCTGCT
The DNA here is from genome assembly GCA_947453945.1 of Sphingomonadaceae bacterium. Classification (GTDB taxonomy): domain Bacteria; phylum Pseudomonadota; class Alphaproteobacteria; order Sphingomonadales; family Sphingomonadaceae; genus Novosphingobium. Next base: position 114,853 of record CANGJB010000002.1, on the reverse strand, counting down.
GACGCTTCGAGCGAAGCTCCGAAGATGTAATTCAACCCCGTCAAGGGTTTGAATAGAGATAGAGGGGCGTGATCGCGAAAGCGGTTGCGCCCCTTCTCTTTTGTGCGGCGGACGCGCGGTTATTCGGCGGGCGCACGGCTTCGCAGCGGACACGAAGGTTCCGCAGCAAAAACCGGTATTTCTGTCAATTCAGCGGCGCGCTGTCTCAAACCCGCTGGGCAGCTGGGGCTCGCTGTAGCCATAATAGAGCACGCGGGCGATCTGCGCGATCATGCCGGCATGGGCCGTGTGGCCTTCCGGGCCTGTCACGAAAACGGCGATGGCAAGGTGCCGGCCATCGGGCAGACGCACGATCCCGACATCATCGGTAACGCCGGCCAGCGTGCCGGTCTTGTGTGCAAAGATCACGCCTTCAGGCAGGCCGCTGCGAATGCGGTTCCTTCCAGTGCTCGTGCGGGTCATCGTATCGAGCAGCACCGCGCGGCTTTCCGGGCTGAGCGCGCCTCCCCGATCGATCGCGGCGAGCAGCGATACCATCGCGCGCGGTGTGCTGCTGGTGCGGGTATCGAGCGTTGTCGCCGGATTGACCCGGCCATCGTCGCGCACCAGAGTCGCCATCGTGTGATCAAGATGCTGGCCCGCCACGCCGATGCGGCTGAGCCAGGTGTTGACCGCGCCGATGCCGCCCACTGCAGCGATCAGGCCATCGGTTGCGTGGTTGTCACTGCGGGTGATGGAAAGTTCCATCAAGCTCTGCGCCGTCATCACCTCGCCCGGGCGGACCTTGGCGACAGCGCCGCGCGATCCGGTGGATTCTGCCACGGGCACCATCATCGGGAACGACTGGTCAAGCCGCAGACGGCCTTGCTCCACGCCGGAAAGATACGTGGCGGCAACCGCGATCTTGGCGGTGCTGGCCATTGGAAACGGCATATCGCCGTTGATCATGATCTGCCCGCCGCCATCGAGATCAACCGCGGCAACACCGATACGGCCACGGCCCTGCGCAACAATCGCGGCAACCTGCTGTTCGATCGCCGCGTCACGCGCGCTCTGCAGGCCAGTGCCGGGCCGCGCCTCAGCCGGGGCGGTGGCCAGCAGCAACGGCGCAGCGCACCACAGCGCAGCCGCGACCCATTTGCTCATTTTGTTTGCGCCCGACGCCATTTCGATCCCTTAGCCCACAATCCGTTTAGGATCTATTAGTAGCCTAACTGTTTGTGATTCCGCTGCAAGTGCTGTTTGCGGCAGATGGTCGTGTGTGCCGTGCGGCCTGCCGTGCCGGACGATCCGGGCAGGAGATCGGACCAAAGCACGGCTCTGGAGTGTCAGTCCGAACCGGACGCTGGACATTAACCGCCCGATTAAGGATAGTGCTCGCAACGAACAGAAAACAGGTGGCCTGCATGGCTGCGCGAGAGGAGCAGATGGCGGCAGACCCGCGGCAAAGTCTGGGCCCCGAACAGGCGGGGGAGCCGGCCCACGGGCTCGCCATCGGGCTCGGGCGCGTCATGGCGCGCGCTGGCTGGCAGGGCGCTGTCACCGGCCTGATGCGCTTGTCCGGCGGCGCTAACATGCAAAGCTGGCGCTTTGAAATCGGCACTGAAGCGTTTGTCCTGCGCCGCGCGCCTTCGGCTGAATGGGTTGTGGGACGCCATCTCGATATGGCGCAGGAGGCCGCCGTGATCCGCTGTGCGCGCGCCGGCGGCGTGATCGCGCCCGAAGTCGTGGCCGAACTTATGCCCGAGGATGATCTCGGGCTCGGCTTCATCATGCGTTGCGCGCCGGGCTCGCCCGATCCCGATAACGCGCTGTCCTCCCCGCCCGAGTTGCTGGATCAGATAGCCGGTGCGATGGCGCGGGTTCACGCGCTCGATCCGGGGGACCTCTCCTTCCTGCCCGTGCTCGAACCCGCGGCCGGGGTGGAGGCGCTGGCTGCACAATTTACCGAAGCGGGCGGGGACCGGCCTCCCATTGCGCTGGGCCTTGCGTGGCTGCGCGCCAACCTGCCACCGCCCGCGCCGCGCGTGGTTCTCCACGGCGATCTGCGAATCGGCAATATTATGGTCGAAAGCGGCCACCTATCAGCCGTGCTCGATTGGGAACTCGCCCACCTCGGCGATGCGCATGAGGATCTCGCTTTTGGCTGCATGACCGTCTGGCGCTTCGGCCGGCTGGATAAGCGCGGCTTCGGCCTCGGGCAGATCGAAGACCTTGCCCGCGCCTATCAGGCGGCAGGTGGCACCGCGTTCGATCCGGCGCGCTTCCGGTTCTGGCTTATCTACCGCACGGTGTGGTGGGCGCTCTCCGCGCTGTCGATGGGCAAGGGCTGGCGCAGCGGCGCCGACCGCTCGCTCGAACGGGTGGTCGTGGCGCGTCGCGCCGCCGAGCAGGACCTTGATCTCCTGCTACTGCTGGAAAGCGATGCGCCTGAAGCTGAGCGCGCGCGGTCCCTGCCGCCATCGCCTGCGCCGCCAGCTGCCAGTGAAGGCGAACCCAGCGCCGCTGAAATCCTCACCGCCGTCTCCGAATGGCTCGCCGCCACGGTCAAGCCGCATATGGCCGGGCGCGAGCGGTTCGAACTCGCCGTCGCGCAGAACGCGCTCGGGATCGTGCGCCGCGAACTCGCCGGCCGACCCAGCCCGCACGACAAGGCACTGAGCGAGGCGCTCCTTGATGGGCGCGCCACGCTGGCACAGCCTGGCCTTCTCGCTGAATTGCGCCGCCGTGTGCTCGATACGCTGGCCGCCGACATGCCGAAATACCCCGCGCTCGCCGAAGCGCGCCGCATCTGGGAGAGAACGGAATGAACTTCGATCTGCCGCAGGAGCTCGTCGACTACCTCGCCGAGCTCGACGCCTTTATCGATAGCGAGATCAAGCCGCTCGAACAGGCGGACGACAACATCCGCTTCTTCGACCACCGCCGTGAATGGGCGCGCACCAATTTCGAAGATCAGGGCCTCCCGCGCCACGAATGGGAAGCGCTGCTGATCGAGGCGACCCGCCGCGCCGATGCTGCCGGCCACTGGCGCTTTTCCGCGCCCAAGAAATACGGCGGCAAGGACGGTAAGAACCTCTGGATGGCGGTGATCCGCGATCACTTCACGCAGAAGGGCCTTGGTCTCCACAACGATCTGCAGAACGAGCATTCGATCGTCGGCAACTTCCCGTTCGTGAACATGTTCGAGCATTTCGGAACGCCCGAGCAGCAAGAGGAATTCATCCTCGGCGGCTTCGCGCGCACGCGGCGCGTGTCCTTCGGCCTTACCGAGGCGCGCCACGGGTCTGACGCGACCCACATGGAAACCCGCGCGGTGCGCGAAACCCGCGATGGCGTGCCCGGCTGGCGGATCGACGGCGAGAAGATGTGGATCACCGGCATGCACATCGCCAGCCACTGCGCGGTCTTTGCGCGGACCGAAGGCGAGCCCGGGAACGCGCGCGGGATCACCTGCCTCCTCGTGCCCAACCCCACCGAGGGGCTGGTGATCGAGGAATACATGTGGACCTTCAACATGCCGACGGACCACCCGCGGCTCTCGCTCACCAATGTCTGGGTGCCGGAAAGCGCGATGCTCGGGCCCGAAGGCGGTGGGCTCGCGATCGCGCAAAGCTTCGTGCACCAGAACCGCATCCGCCAGGCCGCTTCATCGCTCGGTGCGGCCACCTTCTGCATCGAGGAATCGGTGCGCTATGCGCGGGAACGCAAGCCCTTCGGCGAGGAGCTCGCGCGCAACCAGGCGATCCAGTTCCCGCTCGTAGAGCTCGCCACCCAGTGCGAGATGCTGCGCCTCCTGATCCGCAAGACGGCATGGGACATGGACCGGCTGGAAGCTGAGGAAGGCGGCCACAAGCGCATCGAGCGCGAGCTTTCGGACAAGGTTTCGATGTGCAATTACTGGGCGAACCGGCTGGTCTGCGAAGCGGCAGACCGTGCGATGCAGGTCCATGGCGGCATCGGTTATTCGCGCCACAAGCCGTTCGAGCACATCTACCGCCACCACCGCCGCTACCGCATCACCGAAGGCGCGGAGGAAATCCAGATGCGCAAGGTGGGCGCGTACCTGTTCGGCTATCTGGGACCGCGAAAGGGCATGTTCGGGTAAAAAAGGGGGCTTCAGCTGGAGTTCGCGAAGGGTGCGATGCTGCTCCCTACGTCGCCGACCGCGTGAATGCTGTTTAAACTGGCCAAAAGAAACCACGGCTGCGCGCTGCCTATATCATCCACAGAATGCCCGGCGCAGCGCGCGGCAAGTCCAGCGGTTATCGCGGATTTGCCTGATTGGTGAGCGAAAAAGGCTGCAATGACGCTGTGGGTCATTGCAGCCCGGGAAAGCTCCAGTCCTGTCAATTCAGACCTGAAGGCGCCTTGCGGCTGGCAAGGAGGACGCTCGTACCGCCTAACACCACCTATCAAATGCCGACGGTTGAAAAGACTACCGAAAGAATGCCGCCGAGGATCCCGCCACGAAGCGGGCGTTCCTTCCGCTTGGCTGGCTCATTTGTGTTCTGCTTGAGCGGTGCTTGACGCCTGCCTTCGGCTGGATCTGCCGAAGTTAGCAGTGGCTTAGAGGCCGCGTCTGCCGAGTTACTCACTTCGGATGACTGCGGCTCTTTGGCACTGGCAGGCGCGACGACGAGCAACGGCGCAGCAAGCGCCGCCACAATCGAGATTCTAGCCAATTGCACAACCCTTCCCGGTTAAATCCCACGGCTCGTTAGTGGGGCAACGGCCTCCCAGTGTAAATGTACTTAAGCCTGTGGCGGTGCTTCATTACTAAACACCGACCTATAACGTGATTACCGCGCAATAAACCATCGCGTTCACGTTGTCTATAAATATGATCGCAGTGTAGATTGGCAAAGATGCCGGTATTTCTGCAAATAACATATTTATTAATAATATTGAAATCAATTGGAGATCAATATGTTTGTATATCAGTCAGTCTCCAAGCAAAAAAATCTGATAAATCCTAGCAAAGAATCTCCGAAAAACCTGACTCCCGGAAATTTTTTAAAAACTTTGATCGCGTTAATAGCCTTATGCGCTTCGACTTTTGGAACAACGGCATACGCATCTGCTCAAAATGACGGTCAATTTGGACATAATCCGCAGTACAAAAATTTCCATTCGAGCTCGGAAATGCCATTTGACCAGTTGCAGAGTGCATTTGCGGCGGTTTCGATACCCGCTCCACCACCCGTTTATGGTCCGACTATCTCTGAGAGTTTGCCGCCTGAAGGTCAGTCCGGGGCTGAACGCCCGCTTTCAGATGAGGGCCAAGAGCAAACGCGCCTGAAGCGCCGAAAGATAAAGACCCTCGAGGCCATGGAAATCGCGTATCAAGTGCTCGGAATGCTTGATGCTGCCCAAACGATCAGTTGTGTGAGTAAGCCAAATTGCTCCGAGGGAAACCCCATTTTGGGAAAAAAGCCCTCAGTTTCTGCAATATTAGGCTTTAAACTTGCAACTGGAATCATACACTATGGTGCATTCAGGCGGTATATCAAACATGAAAATTACAAATCAGCCATGACATTTGAATTGGTTTCAATAACTGTTCAAGGCCTCATATGCGGCTTGAATTTCAGGTATACTTTTTAGATAATATACACCTCAAATAAGGCCGTATATTTTTAATTCAGGCGAATGCGAGATATAGTTAGTCTCGCATTCGCTGATTCGTGCTGCAATTCAGGCAAATGCCGCCTTAAGATCGTCCACCAGATCGAGGCGTTCCCAAGGGAAGAAGTCGCCATCCGCCTTGCGGCCGAAGTGGCCATAGGCGGCGGTTGGCTGGTAGATCGGCTTGTTGAGGCCCAGATGCGTGCGGATCGCGCGCGGGGTCAGGCCGCCGAGGCGCGGAATGCCGAGGATCGCCTGCTCGATCTTGTCGTCGCCCGCGGTGCCCGTGTCGTGCGTATCGACATAGAGCGAGAGGGGCTCCGAGACGCCGATGGCATAGGCGATCTGGATCGTGCAGCGCGTGGCGAGCCCTGCGGCAACCACGTTCTTGGCAAGGTAGCGCGTGATATAGGCGGCCGAACGGTCGACCTTGGTCGGGTCCTTGCCTGAAAACGCGCCGCCGCCGTGCGGGGCCGCGCCGCCGTAGGTGTCGACGATGATCTTGCGGCCCGTAAGGCCTGCGTCGCCGTCAGGTCCGCCGATCTCGAACGAACCCGTCGGGTTGATATAGTACTTCGTCTCGCGCAGCAGCACTGGCGGGATGACTTCGGCCACGACGCGCTTCACATAGGCGTGCAGCTCGGCTTCCTTCTCACCCACGTCATAGCCCGGCGCGTGCTGGGTCGAGACGACGACGGCGGTGGCCGCAACCGGCAGCGAACCCTCGTAGCGCAGCGTGACCTGGCTCTTGGCATCGGGCTCAAGGAACGGGGCCGCGCCCGAATGACGGTCGGCAGCCATGCGCTCGAGTATCTTGTGGCTGTAGTAGAGCGTGGCGGGCATCAGATCCGGCGTCTCGTCGGTGGCATAGCCGAACATGATGCCCTGGTCGCCGGCGCCTTCGTCCTTGTTGTCAGCCGCATCCACGCCTTGCGCGATGTGCGCGGACTGGCCGTGCAGGTTGTTTTCAAAGCGGAATGTTTCCCAGTGGAAGCCGTCCTGCTCATACCCGATGCGCTTCACCGTCGCGCGAACGGTTGCTTCGATCTCTTCCTGCGCGCCCGGCGCCCACGCGCCATCCTCGTAGACACCCTTGCAGCGGATCTCGCCGGCCAGCACCACCAGTTGCGTCGTCGTCAGCGTTTCGCAGGCGATGCGGGCTTCCGGGTCCTTGGAGAGGAAAAGGTCCACGATTCCGTCGCTGATCTGGTCGGCAACTTTGTCCGGATGGCCTTCGGAAACGCTTTCGGACGTGAACAGGTAGTCAGTGCGCATGGGAGCTTCCTGTGTGATATAAAGATTTCTTTATGTCCGTTCCCTAGCGCTCTCCGCGCCGCCTTGCAACCACGAGCGAGGATGCCAGCAGCACCAGCGCCCAGCCCAGCGCCAGCAGGTTGCCGAGCCGGGCAAACAGCGTGGGGGCATGGGCCGGGGGCACCTTTCCATCGATCCGCCCGGCGGACAGCCTCGGCACCGACTGGCGCACCACGCCGTCGGCATCGATCACCGCGCTGATCCCGGTGGTCGTGGCGCGCAGCACGGGGAGGCCTTCCTCGATCGCGCGCATGCGGGCCTGCGCCAGATGCTGCGGCGGGCCCCATGAGCCGAACCAGCCATCGTTCGAGGGATTGAAGATATAGTCCGGCCGGTGCGCGCGGTCCGTCACTTCGCCAGAGAAGATGACCTCGTAGCAGATCTGGATGCCCACTTTGCCGTGGGGCCCCATGTCGATGGTGCGGGGTCCGGGGCCGGCAAGGAAATCGAGGCTCCCTGAAACGAGACGCGAAAGGCCGAGCGGGGCAAGCCACGCGCGCAGCGGCAGGTATTCGCCGTAGGGCACAAGGTGCGCTTTTGCATAGCTGCCGCGTATCGCGCCATCCGCGCCAAGCGCAGTCACCACGTTGCTGGCTGCGGTAACCTCGCCGCTCTGTACCACAAGATCGGTCGCGCCGGTCAGCAGCAGGCTTCCGGGCCCGATCACCCGGCCGATGCGCAGGCGGGCCAGTGCCGGGTCTGCGCCAAACGTCGTGGCGTTGTAGAAGAACTGCGGGTAGCCGGGACGCAGGTAATCGGGCAGCCCGCCTTCGGGCCACAACACCAGGCGCGGCGTGCCCGGCTTGGTGGGCAGCGAAAGGCGGGCGATCCCCTGAAACTGGCTTTCATAGAGGCTCGGGTCGTTGATCGTGTCCTGGCCGATATTTGGCTGGACCAGCGTGTAGGCCAGGCGGCCCTCTCCGCCGCTGCCGTGCGACGGCAGCAGCATCAGCGTGGCAGGCAGCGCCGCGTAGGCAAGCGCGGCGGGCCACTTCCGGCCCCGCGCCGCGCGCCAAGCGAAGAGCCAGAAGCCGGCCAGCATCATGACCAGCCCGGACAGAGCATAAGTGCCTGTCCATGGCGCAACCATGGCCAGGCCTGGGCGGGCAAAGCCGCCGAGGGAGACCAAGGCGAGCGGGTTCCAGGCAAAGCCGGTAAACAGCGCAGCGCGCAGGTACTCGCTCAGGATCCACGCAGCCGCCAGCGCCGGCAGCAACGCGGCTCGCCAGCGCTGGGCCAGCCATGCGGCAAGGAATGCGGCGATTGCGGGGTAGATTGCGAGATAGACCGCAAGCAGCATGACCGCGATCCACCCGAGCCAGGCGGGCATTTCAGCCTGATAGGTGAAGGCCGTGGCGATCCAGTTGTTGCCGAGCGTGAAGTACCCGAGCCCGAACAGCCAGCCAGTGAGCGCCGCGCGCCGGGCCGAGCGGGCATGCTCGATCCGGTCAATCAGGAAGGCCAGTGCGGCCAGCGTGAACGGCCAAAGGGCGAGCGGCTGGAAGCCGGTCGCGGCCAGCGCGCCCGCGCCAATCGGCGCTAGCCACGCGGGGTACTGCCGCGCATTCGGTTTCCGTCGGTTCGCGGGCTTCTCCACGCCGCGGGCCCGTTCAGGCGCTGCCAATCGCTGCTATCAGCCTTCGGCAGCCTCGGGCAGCGGGTTCTTGCGCGGGCGGCCGCGGCGCTTTGGCGCAGCAGCGTCAGCGGCAGGCGCCTCGGCAGATGGGGCTTGCTCAACCGGTTCCGGCGCGGCGCGGACGCCGATTGCGGGCGGGAGGCTCATCGGATCGAGCGCGGCCGCAGGGGCCGGTTCCGCGTCACGGCGCGGGCGGCGATCGGTGCGCGGACGCAAGCCGCGCTGCGAACGGCCTTCACGCACGAACGGATTGTCGCCGTTGCCTTCGTCGATCGGTTCGCCCTCATCGGCGCGCACGGCCACCTCGGCGGCAGCCGGGGCTTCGAAGCGGGGGCGTTGATTTTCGCGGGGCTCACGGTTCTCGCGCGGCTCGCGGAATTCGCGGGGTTCACGCTGCTCACGGGGTTCGCGATTTTCGCGCGGTTCACGGTTTTCCCGGGGCTCGCGGATTTCTTCGCGGCGGCTAGGCTGACGGTCAAACGCGGGGAAATCGGCGTCCATGCCGAAGTCCATGCTCTCGTCCTCGCCCTCGCCCTCGTTCCAGCGTTCGCCTGCCGGGCGCTGGCGCTGGTCATCGACGCGCGGGCGGCTGTCGGCGATCACGCGAAAGTAGTGATCGGCAAACTGCAGATAGTATTCGGCCTGAACCCGGTCACCGTTGAGGTGGGCGTCCTGCGCCAGCTTGCGATACTTTTCGAGCATCTGGGGGGCATTGCCCCGCGCGCGGCTGTCGATCCGGTTAAGCTGCTGGCCGCCGCCCTGCGGGCGGTTGTTGTTCCCGCGACCGCGACGGCGGTTGTTCCCACGATTGTTGTTCAAGTCAGGCACTTTCCTGTTTCTGTGCAACCTTGGCCCAGTTGTGTGCAACGCCCTGATCAATCCGGGCGTTCAACGTGGGCCTGACGTGGCGCAACCCCGGGTCTGATCCGCACAACCCTGCTGCCGCGCATAGTTTACCACGAACCGTTACAGTCGTGGTTTCCAGCATCTGCGCGCTGTCAGCCTGCCTTGCTGACTATCGATGCAAATGGTGGAGTCAGCGGGGACGGGAAGCCTTCATCCGTCGCCCTGCCTGAAGCCTGATTAGTGACGCGTAGCAGGCTTGCCAAGCGAAATGTTTGATCAAATTACGCCATTTCGACGCAACGCGGCCGCCCGGCCAGGTCCTGGTGCACCTTGGTGGTCAACCCTGCGCTCTGCGCGAGCGCGGCCACGGCGCCGGCTTGCGTGCTCCCGATCTCGAACAGTGCGATGCCGCCTGGGGTGAGGAGGCCGGGCACATGGGGGATCAGGCGGCGGTAATCGTCAAGGCCATCGGGCCCGGCGAAAAGCGCCTCGGCGGGCTCATGCGAGACCACTGAAGGGGCAAGCGCCGCGTCCTGTCCCACATAGGGCGGATTGGCAAAGATCACGTCGAACCGGCCAAGCGCGTCGGTCCATCCGGCTTGCGTCCAGTCTCCGGCAATGATTCTTGCGCGTGCCACAAGTCCGTTGCCTTGCGCATTTCTCGCGGCGATGGCGCGCGCCGCTTCGGACCGTTCCAGACCGATCCCTTCCGCCCCGGACCATAGCGCCAGCGCAGCCAGCAGTAGCGCGCCCGACCCGGTTCCGAGATCGAGAATGCGTGACGGCGGGCGCTCTTCAAGCGCTATCCGCGCGACCTCGATCAATGTCTCGCTATCACCGCGCGGAATGAGGACAGCTGGGCTGACTTCAAGATCGAGCCCGTAAAAAGGCTGTGTGCCAAGGATATAGGCGATCGGCTCATGATTGAGTCGGCGGTCCAGAATGAACGTAAAGTCTGCTGGAGGTCTGGAATGGAGGTGCCGAAGCAGCAGTTCGGAACGGCTGACGCCAAGCGCATGAGCCATCAGCAATTCGGCATCGAGCCGCGCGGTGTCGCTGGTCCCGGCAAGCCGCTCGGCGGCCTCTCGCAGCGCGGCGCGGATATCAGGCATCGAGTGCGGCGAGGCGCTTGACCTGGTCCTCGGCGGAAAGTGCGTCGATCAGTTCGCCAAGGCCGGGGCCTTCGAGGATCTCGGGCAGGCGGTGCAGCGTGAGGTTGATGCGGTGGTCGGTCACGCGGCCTTGCGGGAAGTTGTAGGTGCGGATGCGTTCGGAGCGGTCGCCCGAGCCGACCATGGCCTTGCGCGCTTCCGCTTCGGCCCCATGCGCCTCGGCGCGGCGGAGATCGTAAAGGCGCGTGCGGAGAACCTGCATCGCCTTGTCCTTGTTCTTGTGCTGGCTGCGCTGGTCCTGCTGGATCACGACAAGGCCGGTGGGCAAGTGCGTCAGCCGCACGGCCGAATCGGTGGTGTTGACGTGCTGGCCGCCCGCCCCGCTGGCGCGGTAGATGTCGATCTTGATGTCGCCGGGCTCGATCTGCACGTCCACTTCGTCGGGCTCGGGCAGGACGGCAACCGTCGCGGCGCTAGTGTGGATGCGCCCGCCGCTCTCTGTGACGGGCACGCGCTGCACGCGGTGGACGCCGCTTTCGTACTTGAGCCTCGCGAACACGCCGGTGCCCGCCACATTGGCGACGACTTCCTTGAAACCGCCCAGTTCGTTGGCGTTCGCGGAGACCATCTCGACTCGCCAGCCCTGCTCGGCGGCAAAGCGCTCGTACATCCGGTAGAGATCGGCGGCGAACAGTGCTGCCTCATCGCCGCCCGTGCCCGCGCGGATTTCGAGCATGGCCGGGCGGCTGTCGGCGCTGTCGCGCGGCAGCATGGCAATCGCCAGTGCGCGCTCGGCCTCGGGCAGTTCGCCCTTGATCCGCGCGATTTCCTCATCGGCCATCGCGCGCATTTCCGGGTCGGGATCGGTGCTGGCGGAAAGCGCCGCCAGTTCGCCCCGCATGGCGCGCACGGCATTGGCCGAGCGGGCGACGGGCTCGAGTTCAGCGTAGTCCCGGCTCGCGGCGACAAAGGCGGGGCCTTCAAGCGTGCCCGATGCGAGCCGCGCCTCCAGTTCGGCGAAGCGGGACGCGATCTGGGCAAGGCGGGTGTCGGAAACGCTCACCGAATGTCCGCAAAGAACGCGTCGTAGACTTCGCCTGCTCTTGCCGCGACAGGCGAGCCCTCTTCCGCGGCCCGGAAAGACTTCCAATTGTTCCCGTCGCGCACGTCGAGCGACACAATTGCCGCAGGGTTCAGCTTCTTGGCGCGATCGAAACGCTTGCGCGGGCTGCCTGTGGCGACCAATTCTGCGGCCAGACCCGCGCGCCGCAACGCAGCCACAAGCGCAAGGGCCTCGATCTCGCGGGCTTCATTCTCGGCGACTACAGCCACATCCGGTCCGGCCTCGCCCTTGTCCCCCACCAACATCGCGAGCCTTTCGATCCCGGCCGCCCAGCCGACCGCCGGCGTATGCGGCCCGCCGAGCGCTTCGATCAGCCCATCATAGCGCCCGCCGCCGAGCACGGTGCCTTGTGCGCCCAGTCGGTCGGTCACGAATTCGAACGCGGTGTGGCGGTAATAGTCCAGTCCGCGCACCAACGTCGGCGCGCGGACCCAGCTGACGCCTGCGGCATCCAGACCGGCGGTGACTTTGCAGAAAAAGTACTGCGCTTCAGGGGAAAGGAACGTGTCGATCATCGGCGCATCGGACACGAAGGCCTTGTCGCGCGGGTCTTTGCTATCAAGGATACGCAGCGGGTTCTTTTCTAGCCGCTCCTGCGAATCCTCGCTCAGATCCGCCTTATGCGCGCGGAAATACTCTACCAGCGCGGCCCGCCATGCCTCGCGGCTCGGTGCATCGCCCAGCGTGTTAAGGTGCAGTGTCACACCGCCTGCGATACCCAGCTCTCGGATGATCTGGTCGGCCATCACCAGCAGTTCGACATCGGCCTGCGGTTCGCCCGCGCCAAGGATTTCGGCGTCGATCTGGTGGAACTGGCGGTAGCGGCCCTTCTGCGGGCGCTCATAGCGGAACAGCGGGCCATGTGTGGCGAGCTTGAGCGGCGCGTGCTGCTGCCAGCCATTCGTCAGATAGGCGCGCGCGATCCCGGCGGTAAATTCGGGGCGCAAGGTCAGCGATTCGCCGCCGCGATCCTCGAAGCTGTACATTTCCTTGGAAACGACATCGGTCGTCTCACCCAAGCTGCGGCTGAACACGGCGGTCTTTTCGAACACCGGCATTTCGGCGCGGCGGAAACGATAGAGCCGGCGCACGCGTTCGAAGGTTTCCACCACGAAGGCAAAAGCCTCCGCATCAGGGCCGAAGATGTCCTGCGTGCCGCGGATCGCTTGCGGGGTCGCGGGAGCGGATTTGGGGGTGTCGTTGCTCATGGGTTCCGCGCGATTAGCGCCATTGCTCGCGCGGGGGAAGGGCCGCACTGGGAGCCCGGTTGCAGTTGGCAACGCTTCGCGCCATGAAGCGGCGATGATCATCACGCACAAGCGGCCTTCGCGCCGCGCCACCCTGCGCCCTGTTCTCGCCCTGATCGCAGCGCTCCTTGCCACCTCTGCCCCCGCCATCGCGCAGATCCAGCCACCCGCGAACTCGCGGCCGATGGCGGTGCCGATCGCGCAGACCATCCCTGACGCCGAAGACAAGCCCTGGCCTGGTACGATCCAGCTCGCCATCGATGCCAGCGACACGACGACCGGTGCCTACCGCGTGACCGAGACGATCCCGCTGCCCGCCGGGCTTTCGAAGCTCACGCTGCTCTACCCCAAGTGGCTGCCCGGCAACCACGGGCCGGATGGCCCCATTGCCGAACTCGTCGATGTCCGCTTCTTTGCCGGCGGCAAGCCGCTGACCTGGGTGCGCGATCCGGTCGATGTCTATGCTTTCCATGTGGATGTGCCCGCAGGCACGAGCGAGATCATCGCGAAGTTCATCCACACCTCGCCGCTGCGCGAAAGCGAGGGGCGCATCACGATGACGCGCGAGATGCTCAACCTGCAGTGGGAGAAGATGAGCCTCTATCCTGCCGGGCACTATGTGCGGCAGATCAAGGTGAAGCCCACGGTCACGTTCCCTGCCGGCTGGCAGGCGTTTACCGCGCTCGATGGCAAGGCGGCTTCGGGCAATGTCGTCACCTGGGATGAGACCGACTACGAGACGCTGGTCGATTCGCCGATCTTCGCCGGGCTCCATGCTGATCGGCATGATCTGGGCAAAGGCGTGTTCCTCGATCTCGTCGCGGACAAGCCCGAACTGCTCAAGATCGCACCTGCAAACCTGGCGACTTATCGCAACCTCGTGGACGAGGCGTTGCTGGCCTACGGCGCGAAGCATTTCGATCACTATGATCTGCTGCTGGCGCTCACCGACCGGATGGGCGGGATCGGGCTGGAGCATCACCGGTCGAGCGAGAACCAGTACGAGCCGCGCACGCTGGTCGATTGGGCCGCAGGCGATTGGGACCGCAATGTGATCGCCCACGAGTTCTCGCATTCGTGGGATGGCAAGTATCGCCGCCCGGCCAAGCTGTGGACGCCGGACTACCGCATGCCAATGCAGGACAACCTGCTGTGGGTCTATGAAGGGCAGAACCAGTTCTGGGGCCTCGTGCTCGCAGCGCGTTCGGGTGTGCAGAGCAAGGAGCAGGTGCTTGGCCAGTTTGCCAACTATGCCGGTTCGTTCACCCAGTATCCGGGCCGCGAATGGCGTTCGGTGGAGGATACCACCCACGATCCTATCCTTGCCAACCGCAAGCCCAAGCCGTTTTCCTCGCTCGCGCGGAACGAGGAATACTACACCGAAGGCGCGCTGATCTGGCTGGAGGCCGAGGCGATCATCCGCGAGGGGACCGGCGGCAAGAAGGGCATCGACGATTTCGCCAAGGCCTTCTTCGGCATGAAAGATGGCGACTGGGGCGTGCTGACTTACGAATTCGGCGACGTGGTGCAGACGCTGAACGCGGTTTACCCCTATGATTGGGCGGGCTTCCTCAAGACCCGCGTGCAGACCCCGGGCCAGCCTTCGCCGCTCGGCGGGATCGAGCGCGGCGGCTACAAGTTGGCGTGGAAGGCAGAGCCCAATCCCTATGACAAGGCGCGCATGGCCGCGGGCAAGTATATCTCGCTCAACCACTCCATCGGCCTTGCCATCGACAACGATGGCAAAGTCACCGGCAGCCGCTGGGATGGCCCGGCTTTCCGCGCCGGGATCGTCACGGGGATGCAGATCACGGCCGTGAACGGCAAGACCTACGATCAGGAAACGATCAAGGCTGCGATCACCGCAGCGAAGGGCACGAGCGCGCCGATCGAGCTGATCGTGAAGCGGGACGATCAAGTGCGCATGATCCAACTGCCTTATCATGACGGGCTGCGCTGGCCGTGGCTGCAACGCGCCGCTCCGGGAACTGCGCCCACCGGGCTCGACAAGCTTCTGGCCGCGCGCGCGCCTGGGGCAATGCCCGTCGGTAAGAAGCCGGTGGCGAAGTAGCATGGAGAGCGGGGGCGCGGGCAGACTGGTGTTCGGCCAGCGCTATGCGCCCCTGCGCTTCGTGCTGTTCCTGGCACTGCTGCTCGCCGGCACTGCGGCCCGCGCCTGGATGACCGGTTACGCCGATCCGGCCGATGCGCTGGTGGTGGGTTTCGATTGCGCGGTGCTGGGCTTCCTCGTGTCGCTGCTGCCGTTGCTGCGCGAATGCGATATTACGACAATGCGCCGGCACTCGGTGGAAAATGATGCCAACCGCACGGTGGTTCTGGGCATCAGTACTGTGATCACGCTGGTCGTGATGGCGGCGATTGCGGGCGAACTGCCTGCTGCCAAGCATGGCGAACCGGGCGCTTTGCCGCGCCTCATCGCCACGCTGCTGCTCACCTGGCTCTTCGCCAACGTGGTCTATGCATTGCACTATGCCCATGAATACTACCGACCAGGCCCGCTACCGGGCGAGGATGCAGGCGGGCTGGATTTTCCGGGCGGCGGACATCCCGACTACCTCGATTTCGCCTATTTTGCGCTAACTCTCGGCATGACATTCCAGACATCGGACGTAGAGATTTCCTCGCGCTCGATCCGCCGCATCGTGACGGTGCATTCCTTCGCCGCCTTCGTATTCAACATCGGTGTCATCGCTTTCACCATCAACGGCATTGGCGGGCTCTGACCGGTCTGCATACTTTGCACTACGCGAATGTTGCAGCGCACAAGATGCGGCGCTAGAGACCGGCAGCATAATTCCACCGGCCCGAGCGGCCCAGCGAAAGCATCCCATGCGCATCGACATGATCCCCACCGGCGAAAATCCGCCTGAAACGCTCAATGTGGTCATCGAGGTTCCCGTCGGCGGTGAGCCAGTGAAGTATGAGTTCGACAAAGCCTCGGGCGCGCTGTTTGTCGATCGCATCCTGCACACGCCGATGCGCTATCCGGCAAACTATGGCTTCGTGCCCCACACCCTTTCGCCCGATGGGGACCCGCTCGACGCGCTAGTGATCGCGCGCTCGCCTTTCGTGCCCGGATCGGTCGTGCGCGTTCGCCCCATTGCGGTGCTCAATCTTGAAGACGAGCATGGCGGGGACGAGAAGCTCATCTGTGTGCCCGACGACAAGACCTTCCCCTACTACAGCGACGTTGCGGAAAAGGGCGACTTGCCCGAGATCGTGCTGCAGCAGATCGAGCACTTCTTCACCCACTACAAGGACCTGGAAAAGGAAAAGTGGGTGCGCGTGGGCAAGTGGGGCGGCGCCGATGATGCCAAGCGCATCACGATCGAGGCGATCGAGCGCGCTCAGGCGGCCAAGTAAGCTGCGGGCCGAGGGCGCCGGACGGCGCCCTCAATCCCCCGCGACGCTGAGCCCGTCGATCCTGAGCGTCGGCACATCAATGCCGCGCCAGGTTTCGAGATCATCCGCCGCGACTAGCCGGGCGAACATGTCGATCAGGTTGCCGGCCACGGTGAATTCGGCAATCGGCCCGGCGATCTCGCCCTTGACGATGCGGAAGCCCGAGGCGCCGCGGCTGTAGTCACCGGTCACGCCGTTTACGCCGTGGCCGATCAGCTCGGTCACATAGATCCCGTCAGCGATGTCGGCCATCAGCGCCTCGCGGCTCACTGTGCCGGGCTGGAGCACAAGATTGCCCGCGGTGACATGCGGTGCGCCCGATCCCCCGCGTGAGGCGTGGCCGGTGGGGGAAGCGCCAAGTTGCCGCGCGGAAGCCGTGTCCATCAGCCAGCCTGTCAGGCAGCCCTTCTCGACCAGCAGGCGCGGTGCGGTTGCCAGCCCCTCGCCATCGAACGGGCGCGAGCGGGGGCCGCGCAAGCGCAGCGGATCCTCGGCAATGGTGATCGTGGAATCGAAGATCTGCGCGCCGTCCTTGCCCAGCAGGAAGCTGGCGCGCCGCGCAATGGCCGATCCCGAAATCGCGCCGAGCAGGTGCCCGACCAACGAACTGCCGACACGCGGATCGAACACGATGGAATAGGTGCCGCTTTTCACGCGGCCCGGATCGACCCGGGCGACGGTGCGTTCCCCAGCTTCGCGTCCGATGGCAGCGGGCGAGGGCAGGTCGGCCGCGTGGCGCGCGCTGCGCCAGGAATAGTCGCGCTGCATCCCGCCGCCCGTCCCGGCAAGTACGCTGGCCGAGCGGCCGTGGCTGGTTGCTGCATAGCCACCGGCAAAGCCGTGGCTGGTGGCTAGCGCGACCACGCCGCGCCCAGCGCTCGCGCTGCCGCCTTCGCTGTTGGTCACGCCGGGTACTGCGCGCGCGGCGTCCTCCGCTTCTTCCGCCCAGCGGCGCAGCGTTTGCGGATCGGGTTCGTCAGCGTCGACCAGATCGAGATCGGCAACGTCCGCGCGCAGCAGAAGCTCCTCGGGCGCGAGTCCGGCAAATCGGTCCGCTGGCGCGGCGCGGGCCATATCCACCGCGCGGCTGGCCAGTTCGTCCAGCGCGCCATCGCCAAGGTCGGTCGAGCCGATCGAAGCGGAAGCCCCGCCGACAAAGACGCGCAGGCCGATATGTTCGGATTCGGAGCGCTCGACATCCTCAAGCGCGCCGAGCCTGACCGAGACGGCTTCGGATGAATCGGCGATATAGACGGCATCGCCTGCCTCGGCGCCGGCGCGCAGGGCGCGCTCGATCAGCGCCGCGCAGCGCGCCTGGGCCTCTTGGGGGGAAAGCATCGGTGTGAAGGGCCTTTCAAGGGATCAGCCGGCCCCGGAGAACCGGCGCCATCACCACGCGGTCTAGCCCGCGCGTGGCTGCCCTGCAATCAAACCGACCAGGCAGACCGACGAATCAGGTCGACCGCTCAGAACAGCGTGACAAGCATACGGAACACGGCGGCGAGCAGAAACGGCAGGCCGACCGCGACGGCCCAGACTGCCAGTTGGTCGCGGCGGAAATCGGCGCGCCTCGCAGGGTCGGCGGCCTCGGCGTCGCTCAGCGCTTCCCAGCGGCGCTCGAAGTGGCGGAACATGGGGATGATCCCGGCGACGAGCACGACCAGAGCGATCATCGGCAACATCGAGCCGCCAGAGCCTTCTAGCGTCCGCAAGGTCACGAAGATCTGCAGGCTGGTGTAGGCCAGCAGGCTGTAGGCGACAGTGTCGCTCATCCGCTTGCGCCAATCGAGGGCATGGCCCTGCATGGTCTTGCTTTCGCCTTCCAGGTCCGCGGCAATTGCTTTGCGCATCGGTTGTGCCCCCGTTTTTTCTCTCCGCAGCGAATAGACCACGGCTGACGCCCTCTTTCAAGCACCGCAGTGTTTGCCGTGCCGGATCGGCTCCGCGCGTGATCGGTAATTATGCAACCATGCATAAATCCTGCCAAAGGCGCGCAGACGGGCTTTGCCCGGGCCGCGGACCCGGCTATGGACCATCTTCCTATGGACGAAATGCCCGCCAGTGCGACCAACCATGCAGCCCTTGAGCGGGGCGGACTGGAAGTGGTCTCCATCGCCAAGAGCTACGACAAGCGTGCCGTGCTCACCGATATCTCGCTGTCTGTCGGCAAGGGCGAGGTGCTCGGCCTGCTGGGGCCCAATGGCGCGGGCAAGACCACTTGCTTCTATTCCATCATGGGCCTGGTGCGGCCGGATTCAGGGCGCATCTTGCTCGATGGGGTCGATATCACGCGCCTGCCGATGTACCGCCGCGCGATTCTCGGCCTTGGCTATCTGCCGCAGGAAACCTCGATCTTCCGGGGCATGACGGTTGAGCAGAACATCCTGACGGTGCTCGAATTGGTCGAGCCCGACCGGGAGACCCGCGCTGCAGAGCTCAATCGCCTGCTCGATGAATTCGGCCTCACCCGCCTGCGCACGGCTCCTGCCATGGCGCTCTCGGGCGGCGAGCGTCGGCGCTGCGAAATCGCGCGCGCGCTGGCGGCCAATCCCTCGATCATCCTGCTCGACGAGCCGTTCGCCGGGATCGACCCGCTTTCGATCAGCGATATCCGCCATCTGGTGATCGATCTCAAGAACCGGGGCATCGGCGTGCTGATCACCGATCACAACGTGCGCGAGACGCTCGATATCGTGGATCGCGCCTGCATCATCTATGGCGGGCAAGTGCTGTTTTCCGGCAGCCCCGAAGCGCTGGTTGCCGATGCCAATGTGCGCCGGCTTTATCTGGGCGAAGGCTTCACCCTATGATGCTTGCTGGCGTGATGCCGCCGCAGCCGGGAGGATAGCGGGCAATGGCGCTGGGTCCGCGGCTCGATCTCCGCCAGAGCCAGTCACTGGTCATGACCCCGCAGCTCCAGCAGGCGATCAAGCTGCTGGCGCTCTCGAATCTGGAGATCGAAGCCTTCATTGGTGATGCACTGGATTCCAATCCATTGCTCGAAATGGGTGACGGCATTCCGGATGGCGGCGGCACCGAAACCGGATTCGAAGGCGAGCCCGAAGCGCTGCGCCGCACGCACCTTGAAACCTCGCCGGTGGACCAACTCGTCAGCGAGGGGCGCGCGGCGGATGACCGCCCGCTCGATATCGACGCAGGCGCGCTCGACCGCGACCGCGATACGGGCGACGGTGCTTCCAGCGATGGCGCCCGGGCCGATTTTCCCGATAGCCTCGGCGGTGATTTCAGCAGCGGCGCCGGTAACGGCGGCGGTGAGGGCCCCGATATCGACGAGCGCGGCGGCGCGGGCGAGACGCTGGCGGAGCATCTCCACGCGCAGATCGGCGCGGTCACGTCCGATCCGGCCTTGTTGTTCGCGGCGCGCTGGCTGATCGATCATATCGAAGAAGCGGGCTACCTCACCACCACGCTCGAAGAGGCAGGCAGCGCGCTCGGCCTGCCGCTGGTGGCCATGCAGGCGGCGCTGGCGCTGGTGCAGTCGCTCGATCCGACTGGCGTGGGCGCGCGCAGCTTGGGCGAATGCATTGCTCTGCAGGCGCGCGAAGCCGATCGCCATGATCCCTGCATGGCGCGGCTGATCGAGAACCTCGACCTGCTTGCGCGCGGCGAGATCGCGCGCCTCAAGCGGCTTTGCCAGGTCGATGACGAGGACTTTGCCGACATGCTGCGCGAGCTGCGCGGCTATGATCCAAAGCCCGGCCTGCGTTTCGGCAGCGGCCCGGCCGAAGCGGTGGTGCCCGATATCCTCGTCCAGGCCGTAATCGGTGACGACGGGACGCCGGGCTGGGACATCGCACTCAATCCGGCCACGTTGCCGCGCCTCGTCGTCAACCGGCGCTATTATGTGGAGATGCGCCATGCCTGCGTGGCCAAAGACGCCAAGGCGTGGCTGGGCGAGCGGCTGGCCGATGCCAACTGGCTGCTGAAGGCGCTGGACCAGCGGCAGAAGACGATCCTGAAAGTGGCGGCGGAAATCGTGAAGCAGCAGGAAGGCTTCTTCCAGCTGGGTGTCGCGCACCTGAAGCCGCTGACATTGCGCACGGTCGCCGAGGCGATTTCCATGCACGAATCGACCGTGAGCCGGGTCACCTCGAACAAATATCTCCACTGCGCGCGCGGCACGTTCGAGCTGAAGTACTTCTTCACCTCGGGCGTCGCCTCGTCCGACGGAGAGAGCGCCGTTTCCGCAGAGGCGGTGAAAGCGGCGATCCGCCAGCTGATCGACGCGGAGGATGCCAAGGCCGTGCTTTCGGATGATGCGCTGGTCGATCTGCTCAAGGGCCGCGGGTTCGATCTCGCGCGGCGGACGGTGGCCAAATACCGCGAGGCGATCGGGCTCGGCAGTTCGGTGCAGCGCCGCCGCCAGAAGACGCTGGCCGGGGTGCGCTAGGGATAGTACCGCGACCGCTGCCTTGGCCGCCACGGCTTGCAAGGCACCGTCGGCAGAGGATATGCCCGTAGCAAGAGTAGCGCCGATCATGGCACGCCGGGGAGCACGCGATGACTGAGGCCGAACCTACGCCGAACGCCCAGCTCGCCGTATCTCCCGAGGCTGCCGCAGCGCCCGCCAGCCGTTCGGCTTCGTCCGGTTCGCGGCGAGGTGGCTTGATGGTGCTGGCCCTTGCAGCGGTAGTCGCCGCAGCGGCGGGGGGCACTGCGGTGTGGCGCGGACAGCGCGACGCAGCGATCATCGTCAAGCCGCCTGCGCCGACTGAAAGCAAGGCGCCCTCTGTCGATGATGTGATCGCCCGGCTCGAAGCACGGCTCAAGGAAAAGCCCGATGATGCTGCTGGCTGGCGCATGCTCGGCTGGTCCTATTTCCAGACCCAGCATTTTGCCGAGGCAGCAACCGCCCTCAAGGAAGCGACCAAGCTCGATCCGAGCAATGCCGAGACGTTTTCGTTCCTGGGTGAAGCTCAGGTGCTGGCCAGCAAGACCGAAGGCAGGATCCCGCGCGATGCGCAGGCCGCCTTCAAGAAGGCGCTCAAGCTCGATCCCAAGGATGCCCGCGCGCGCTATTTCCGCGCCGTGGCAATCGATCTTGCTGGGCAGCACCGCCGGGCGATCGACGCCTGGTTCGCGCTGCTCAAGGATACGCCTTCCGACGCGCCTTATGCCGAGGATATTCGCGCGGTGATCAAGAACGTAGGGGATCGGCACAAGATCCCTTACGAGGAACGGCTCGCGGCCGCCCAGTTTGCCGCGCCGGCCGGCAGCAATGGCGCATCTGCCGCGCCGGGCGCGATTCCCGGGCCGTCCTCGGCGGAGATCAAGGCGGCGTCCGCGCTTCCGCAAGCACAGCAGCAAGCCATGATCCGCGGCATGGTCGACGGGCTGGAAGCCAAGCTCGCGAAAGAACCCGCCAATGCCGAAGGCTGGATCATGCTGATGCGCAGCCGGATGCAGCTGGGAGAGCCCGGCAAGGCGGCCAAGGCGTTCCAGGGCGGGATTGCCGCCTTCCGCGCCGATACTGCGGCCACGCGCAAGCTGCGCGATGTGGCCGTTGCGATCGGCGTGCCGGGCGCCGTTACCGCCAAATAAGGGCCGTCCCCTTAAAAAGGTTTCTCGCTTCGTTATGGGTTGCGGCGCCTACCGTTAGTCGCAAAACAGACCTTAAATGTTGACGTGGAAAGACTTTTTACCGCCTTTCCGTAGATGTGGCTGGCGCTTCATGCGCGCAGTACCGGTCGCGACGCTTACGATAAATTAACCTTTCATGTTCATTGGTCATATGGTTAATGACGGCGAAGGCCCTGAGTGAGGGGCTGATCGCTATCGGGGAATGGCAATAAGGGGCTAATCCATGCGCGTGCTGTTGATCGAGGACGAGCCGACTACGGCCAAGGCAATCGAGCTCATGCTCACCACCGAAGGCTTCAATGTCTATGCAACCGATCTTGGCGAAGAAGGCCTCGATCTGGGCAAGCTGTATGATTACGATATCATCCTGCTCGACCTGAACCTGCCGGATATGCATGGTTATGACGTGCTCAAGAAGCTGCGCGTCGCCAAGGTGCAGACCCCGGTGCTGATCCTCTCCGGCATTGCCGAAATGGATTCCAAGGTGCGCAGCTTCGGCTTCGGCGCCGATGATTACGTGACCAAGCCGTTCCACCGCGAAGAGCTCATCGCCCGCATCCACGCCGTGGTGCGCCGCTCGAAGGGCCATTCGCAGTCGGTCATTCGCACCGGCAAGCTTTCGGTCAATCTCGACGCCAAGACGGTCGAGGTCGATAGCGCCCGCGTCCACCTGACGGGCAAGGAATACGCGATGCTCGAGCTGCTTTCGCTGCGCAAGGGCACCACGCTGACCAAGGAAATGTTCCTCAACCATCTCTATGGCGGGATGGACGAGCCGGAACTCAAGATCATCGACGTGTTCATCTGCAAGCTGCGCAAGAAGCTGGCCCATGCCTGCGACGGCGAGAACTACATCGAAACCGTCTGGGGTCGCGGCTATGTGCTGCGCGATCCGGATGACAAGCTGGATGTCGAAGCGGCCTGATCAGGCCGGATACCCCCCGGTAATCGACCTCCTCCCGCAGAGCGGCCCGCCAGCAATGGCGGGCCGTTTGCGTTTGTAGCGCACTCTCCAGACAGGAGCGGTTGACGCCATCAACTCGCGGCGGCAGATGCGCCCCCATGCGCTTCGTTGCCCGGTTCTCTTCCTCCCGCACCTGGTTCGCCGCTCTGCTCTCCGCCGCCACGCCGTGCTGCCTTGCCGTGCCGCTGCAGGCGCAGGAAGTTAACGAGAACGATGCGACCATTCTCGTCACGGCCCCCGGCGGCGGGGTGGACCGTGATGACGCGTTGACGCTCTCGCGCGAAGATCTTGCCCGCAGCGGGCGGCCCGATCTGATCGGAGCGCTCACCCGCCGGCTACCCGGTGTCACCCTACAGGATGCGCAAGGCAATCCCTGGCAACCGGTCGTGGTCTATCGCGGCCAGACCGCTTCGGGCGCGCAGGGGCAGGCGCAAGGGCTGGCCGCCTACCTCGATGGCGCGCGGTTCAACTTGCCGTTCGGTGATACGGTCGCGCTTGATCTGGTGCCGGATGCGGCGCTGCGTTCGGTGGAACTGGTCGATTCCAGCCCGGTCTACGGCCTGAACGCTTTGGGGGGCGCGCTCGTGCTTGAAACTGCGACCGGGCGCAGCGAACCCGGCCTTACTGGTGCGGCCTCGCTGGGTGCCTACGGCGCACGGGATGTGAGTGTGGCTGCAGGCGGCGCGGCCGGGCGGTGGAGCGCTTTTGCCGCCGTGCAGCTGCGCGGTGAGCAAGGCTGGCGCGATTTCAGCTCCTCGCGCCTCGCCAGCGGCTATGCGGACCTTGGCTATGATGGCACAGAGGCCGGGCTCCACGCCAAGCTCATCCTCGCCAGCACCGGGCTCACCGGCAATGGCGCGGTGCCAGAAGAGCTGCTGGCGGTGCGGCGCGCGGCGGTGTTCACGCACCCTGATCGCACCGAGAACCGCTTCGCCCGCGTCAGCCTCCACCCCTGGGCCGATCTTGCGCCCACAACCCGGCTGCAGGCGGCGTTCTATGCACAATGGCAGCGCAGCCGGGCGCTCAACGGCGATGCCGCCGATATCGAACCCTGTGAAGATGAGCCGGGGCTGCTGTGCCTGGAATCCGAAATCGACGGTAGGGAGGAAGCCCATATCCTGACCGACCGGCTCGGCAGTCCCATCTCGGCATTGGCAGGGGATCCGATCTACGCCGTGTTCAATCGCGGCACGCTGGATTCGCGCGCGCTGGGCGGACTGGTGCAGATCACCGACAAGCAGCCACTGCTGGGCGGGTCCAACGTGCTCACGATCGGCGCTAGCATCGATTACGGACGCAGCGCGTTTGCCGCTTCGACCGAACTCGGCACTCTGGATGCAACGCGCGGGGTGCGTGCGGCAGGGCCGGTGATTGCGCAGGATGACAATGCGATCGCACCGGTCTCGGTCATCACGCACAACCTCTATGCCGGCTTCTTTGCTGCTGAGACGTTGCCCCTCGGGCCTGATCTGCGGCTGGAGGCTGGGCTGCGTTACAACTACGCGATGATCCGGCTGGATGACCAGATCGGCACCGCGCTTAATGGACGGCACAGCTTCACCCGGCTCAATCCCGGGTTGGAGCTGGATTGGGATGCCGCTCCCGGCCTGTCGCTGCGCACCGGTTATGCCGAGACGAACCGCGCGCCGACCCCGGCTGAGCTTTCGTGCGCAGATCCGGAAGCGCCGTGCAGCCTCGCCAACTTCTTCGTCGCCGATCCGCCGCTGCGGCAAGTGGTGGCGCGCACATGGGAACTGGGTGCATCTGGCAAGGCCGGTGCAGGCGGCTGGCGCGTTTCGTGGCTGGCCTCGGCCTACCGTGCGGATAGCCGCGACGAGATCCGCCGCGTGGCCTCGGGTGTGCGCGGCCGCGCCTATTTCCAGAACCTTGGCAATGCGCGGCGGCAGGGGATCGAACTTTCGCTCCGCGCCACGCGCGGCGGGTTTCGGGTGGGGGCGAACTATGCCTTCAGCGATGCGACCAATCGCTCTCTCGTGCGGATCGCCAGCCCCGGCAATCCGGCGGCGGAGGAGGACGGCGCCATCACCGTGCGGCCG
Organism: Sphingomonadaceae bacterium; assembly: GCA_947453945.1. Taxonomy (GTDB): domain Bacteria; phylum Pseudomonadota; class Alphaproteobacteria; order Sphingomonadales; family Sphingomonadaceae; genus Novosphingobium. Next base: position 89,902 of record CANGJB010000002.1, on the reverse strand, counting down.
GGCGACCGTCTGCCCGGCGTGCCGCGCCACAGCGCCAATCTCGATCTCGACTATGCCGGCAAAGTGGGTGCGTGGCGGCGCTTCAGCCTTGGCGGAACGCTTTCTGCCCGGTCCGGGCAAGTGCTGCTGGGCGACGATACGAACCGCGCGCCACTGGTTCCGGGCTACATGCTCGTCGATCTGCGCGCGCGGGTCGAACTGCTGCGTGAGGTCGTGCTGTTCGCGGAGGTGCGCAATCTGTTTGATCGCCGCCATGCCACGTTCGGCACCTTCGGCGAGATCGGCTCGGTCCCGCTGGCCGAAGCGCCGGGTGCCTCCTCGCCGCGTTTCCTGGGGCCGGGTGCACCGCGCCGCTGGACCGTGGGCTTCAGGCGCGGGTTCTGACCGGGACCATTGACCGGCCGCATTGACCATTTGGCGCCGCGCTGCCAGAGGCCCGCACCATGACCGCGCACAAGCCGGGCGATCCGCTCACCATCAACCGTCTTTATGGACGCGCCAAGGGCAAGCCGCTGCGCAGCGGCCAGCAGGCGCTGATCGAAACCCTGCTTCCGCAGATCGCGGTACCACCGGAAGGTCCGGTGACGGCCGAGGCGTTGTTTGGCCGGGATTGCCCGCTCCATTTCGAAATCGGCTTCGGCGGCGGCGAACATATGGCGGGCCGGGCGGACATGCTGCCCGATCACGGCTTCATCGGCGCGGAGCCCTTTCTCAATGGCGTGGCGCAGGCGCTGGTCCATGTCGATGGCGGGCGCGGGTCTGATGGCGCCGCTACCGGGATGCCGATCCGCAACGTGCGCATCCACCACGGTGATGCGCTGGAAGTGCTGGCGCGGGTGCCCGATGGCGCGCTCTCGTTCGTCTATCTGCTCCACCCCGATCCCTGGCCCAAGGCGCGCCACGCCAAGCGCCGCATGATGAACGACGGGCCGGTGGACCTGATCGCGCGCAAGCTGAAGCCCGGCGGCGAGTTTCGCTTCGGCACCGATCACCCGGTCTATCTGCGCCACGCGCTGATGATCATGCGCGGCCATACCGGCCAGTTCGACTGGCTGGCACAGGCCCCCGCCGATTTCCAGAAGCGCCCCGGTGGCTGGCCCGAGACCCGTTATGAAGCCAAGGCCCGCGCGCAAGGGCACGAGGTCTGGTACTTCCGTTATCGTCGGCGTTAGTTTGTTCGGCTCACGCCGAAGGCGGCACCGGCCCGCTCCCCCACCCGGCTACCCACAGACTGCTGCCGTTGGATGGCCGGGAAAGGGCGCGGGCCGATGCCTTCAGCGCCGCAAGCGTCCCCACGCGAGCGCCGGGAGCATTGTCGCCCCCACCAGCGGAAACAGCACCGCCAGCACCGCCAGCAGCGCCTTGACGCCAACCGGCATCCGGTCTCCCGTCTGCAGAACCGGCGCGCCGAGTTCGCCCTGCGGACGGCGACGCCACCACAGCACCAGCCCTGCCGAAACGCTGCCGACGAGCATCAGGCACACCGCCAGATTGGCGAGCTGGTTGGCGAGGCCATATTGGCGGCCCATGTGCGTCATCACACCCCATTCGACCGCCTTGGCGACCGGGCTGTAGTCCGCCCACCCCACATTGCCGAGCACCCGGCCCGTGCCGGGATCGACATAGAGCGTGCGCTGGCCCTCGGCCTTGTCGGGCACGTAGGACACGGTGAACACGCCCTTCGGCCCCTGCGGATAGATGATCCGCACACCTTCGCCGAAGTGCGCCCGGTCTAGCAGGGGCAGCAGCGCCTCGATCCGCGCGATGCCGACGGGCCCCATGCCCGAGCCCGAAAGCGAACCTTGCGGCACGGGGCTGTGGCGGATCGTCCACGGCAGCTTGGGATCGGCGGGAGGCATGGCCATCATCTTGTGCATGGCATGGGGATCACCGGCAGGCTTGCCGTCCACCTCGGGCGGGCCGTGGAAATTGGGCGAGGGCGCGATGAACGGCACCGCCTCTCCCAGCTTCGCGAACTGCGCACCCCAGAACGCCGACCACGGCAGCCCGGTCATGACCAGCAGGATCACGAATACGGCAAGAAAGATCGACGGAATGGCATGCAGATCGCGCCACATGCGCCGCCCTCCGGCGGCAATGCGCGGGACGAAAACACCCCGCGCTTTCCACGTGCGCGGCCACCACAGCCACACCCCCGTCGCCATCATCACCAGCGTCCAGCATGCGACAAGTTCGACCACATGGCTGCCGATCTCCCCGGCGAGTAGCGTGCCGTGGACCTTGCGCACCAGATTGGTCGGCTGGAGCGCCGGGTCTGCCGTGCCGGTGATGCGACCGCGTCGGGCATCGAGGAACATGTCCTGCGCCGCGCCATCAGCCCGGCGTACGGTCCAGATCACCGCTTCGTCCGCCTTGAAAGGCAGGCGCACACGCAGCACGGAAGCGCCAGGCTGCGCGGCCTTCACGATCGCCTCCTGCCGGGCGAGCGGCAGCGGGGCCAGCTCCGGCGCGGGCGCGACGGTTTGCAGGCTGCGGTTCCACGCCGCATCGATCTCGCGGTCGAACAGATAGATCGCGCCGCTGAGCGTCAGCACGATCAGCAGCGGCGCGGTCCACAGCGCGGCGTAGAAATGCCAGCGCCACACGGTCCGGTAGCCTTGCGGCCGGATAGGTTCAGCTGCGTTTGTCATGGACCGCGCCTCCCTCAGAAGCCGACCGACACGCGCACGCTGAACGTGCGGGGATCGCCCGGATAGACTGCGAACGCGTTACCCGAAGCGGTGAAATACCGTTCATCGAACAGATTGCTCAAGGTCGCATCGATGCGGAAGGGCTTCAGCGCCAGACCCACGCCGATGTTGGCCAGCGTATAGGCAGGAAGCGTCACGTCGCTGCCATCGACCAACGCCCGGCTCGTCACGTGGTTCACCCCGCCGCGCAGTGTGATCGGCGTGCCCGGCAGAGCCACGCTGGTGCGCGCGGTGAGGCTGTGGCGCGGCAGATCGGCGATGCGCTTGCCGGCGATCCCGTCGTTGCTGCGCGTGACTTTGCCGTCCATCAGCGCGTAGCCCGCGCTCAGTTCCCACCATTCCAGCGGCTGCCATTCGCCCTCGATCTCCATGCCCTTCACGCGCTGTTCGCCCGCGTTCACGCTGAAATCGGGATCGACCGGATCGGCGGTCACCGCATTGACGCGCTTGGTCTGGAACACGGCAAGGCTCGCGCGGAGGGTGCCCGTGCGAAAACGCAACCCGGCTTCGGCTTGGTTCGATCGTTCGGGTTGCAGCGGTGTCCCGGTGCGGGTGCGTGCACCGGCGGTGTTCTCCACATCGAAGCCGGTGTTGTACCCGGCATAGACCGAAACCGCGTTCGTCAGGCTGTAGGTGGAGCCTACCTGCCAGATCGTGGTGCTGGTCTTGGCGCGGTTGTTGGTGGCACCGCCAAAGTCGCCGTCGCGTGCATCGATCCAGCTGTGCCGCGCCGCGCCGATCAGGTTCCAGCGGCTGGAGAGGTCGATCTGATCCTGCGCATAAAGCGCATGGCCATCGATGTTGTAGAACCCGTCGAAGGCAAAGGTGCTGGCGGACGCCGTGCTGTTGAAGCCATAGATCGGCGCCAGCACGTTGATCGGCTGCACGTTGGTCACGGTGTATTGGGTGAACCGGCTGCGTTCGCGGTCGTATTCATAGCCCATCAGCAGCTTGTGGGTGAACGGACCCGTCACCACGCGCCCGGCCAGATCGATCTGCGCGATGGTATAGGCATCGTCCTCGCGCCCGCGCCGGCCGTTGCGATTGATGATGGCCGGATCAGCCGCATCGGGTGCGCGCAGGCGGATCTGCGTAAAGGCGCTGTTGAACTCCTGATATTGCAGGCGCGGCGTAATGGTCCAGCCATCGGCAAGGCGCACGTCCACCCAGGTCTGTACCAGCGGCGCATCGGCGGTCAGCGTATCGACTGCCGGTTCGCCCAGATAGAGCCCGCGCCGCAGCGCCGGGACGCCGTCCTTAACCGTCCCCGCCAGCGGCAGGCCCGGATTGCGCCGCGTGTCGCGCTCGACATATTCGGCAACGAGATGCGCGGTCACAGTGTCAGACGGCGCATAGCGCAGGTTCACCGCCACGTTCTTGCGATTGAGGTCCTGAAAATCGACGAACGTGCCCGATCGCTCGACTTCGCCCGTCACGCGAAGCGCGAGGCCCGGGGCCAGGCCGGTGTTCATGTCGAAGGTCAGCATCTTCTGATCGAACTGGCCGGCGGTCAGCGCGAAGTTCGCGAATTGGCGCTCTTCCGGCTGGCGGGTCACGATGCTGACGATGCCGCCCACCGCCGACTGGCCATAGAGCACGCCCGAGGGACCCTTGAGCACTTCGACCCGCTCGATGTTTGAAAGCGCGGAGGCATCGACATCCTCGTAGTAGCGCTGGCGGATGCCGTTGCGCATCTGATCGGCCAGAAAGCCGCGCACCTTGAGGCTGAACGACTGATAAGGGCCGACGCGCGAGAAGCCGGGATTCGCGCTGGGCACGGTGCGCAGCAGATCGCCCACCGAACGCGCGCCGCGTTCGATGATGTCCTCGGCGGTCACGATCTGGATCGATTGCGGCAGCCGCGCGATGGGAATGCCGGACTTGGTGCCGAAATCGCCGGATAGCTTGGTGCCGGTGACGATGATGTCGCGGTTGTCGGTGGATGCGGGGGGATTGGCTTCTTCTGCGCGCGCAGAGGTGGTCGCCGCCAGCACGGCGGCAAGGGCAAGAATCGAGGTCTTCATGGGATAGCACTCCGCACCGCGCGCAAAGGCAGCGCGCGGCTCATCGGGAAAGGGGGTCGGCGCATGGTGGCCGGACCGACGGTTCCGTCAGATGTGGGCGGGTGGTCCGCGCAAGGGTGGGCGCAGGCGGCTCAGGCGCCGTGGACGCGGGGCCGGAGCAGAGGCAAAGCCCAGCAGGACAATGTAGGCGAGCGCGAGCGCCAGCAGCGAGGAATCCGCGCCCGCGGTCGATGCCATCGAGAGCGAGGAGAACGCGCATTCGCCCTTGGCCGCGCCGCCGGTCTTGCCGGCCGTGCTCTTCATCGGCACGGCGATCTGGGCAATCCCGTCATGGCCGAGGCTGTCGACGCAGATCCGGATCGTCAGGACCTTGGCCTCGGGCGCGACCATGAAGCCGGCCGGCATCACCATCCTGAGGCACAGCGCCGCCGCAACCAGCCAAACGGCCAGCAAGCGGTGACGCAGAACAAAGGTGCGCAGGGTCGTCATGATTGCGCCGCCCTAGCGCCGCGCTGGCCGTTTGTCACCGTGTCATGGCTTTCAAAACATTGCAGCAACCACCCGGCCCGACGCGCATTAACCAGTTAACCTCTTCCTAACCAAGGCGGCGTAGCCTCTGCACAAGGCCGGGCGGAATCCAACCGCTGGTCAGCAACAAAGCGGAGCTAGCGGGCCCATGGCCACGACCGAGACATCGCAGTCCATTCTGTCCGAAATGCGCGAGTTCGCCGGATTTTCGCCGTGTGAGCAGCGCTATATCCGGCGCAGCCTCGATGTCGGTCTGGGCCGCCATGATGCGTTCCGCCGCTGGGCGCGCGGACCTTCCGAAGCCGCTTCGATCCGCACGCAATACGTGACCTATCAGGACCTCAAGCTGCTGCGCAGCCTGCTGAGGAATGAAATCGACTGCGACGAGGGCGTTGGGCATGGCGGTGCCGGGCTGGAAGACCTCGAAAGCGTGATGGGCCCGCTGCTGCGTGTCACCACCTTCGACTTGGCGCAGGGCCGCCTCGAATGCTTCTCGGCCTACCGGTTCCTCTACGAACGCCTGCTGGGCGCCGAAGTGCGCCCGTGGCTTCCGGGCGCATTCTGCGGCGCTGCGGCGCTGCCGCACATCCGCCCGGAGCGCCGCAAGGAATTGCTCCAGTCGATCAGCGAAGCCGCCGCAACCGCGCCGGCCTGGTCGAAGCGCGCGCCGCGCTTCTTCCCCGAATTCGTCGAACTCGAAGACGCGGCCTGAGGCTTACTTCGCGCGGTCCGGCTTGGCCCGCCAGGTGCCCTTGCGATGCGGGGGCTTGGCCGGCTTGCCCGGGCCCGGGCCTGCGCCCTCTCCCCGCGCCGGGTGGCGATAGGGCTTGGGCGCATGGGTCGGCCGAGCGTTGTCGCGCCGCTGGCGGCGGGCATCGTCGCGCGGCTTGCCATCGACCATCGTGATCTCGAACTCGTCGGCATCCTCAGCGGTGCGGCGCACGGCATCGTGGAACCGTCCGGCAATCGCGGCGGGCACTTCAAACAGGGTTTCATCCCCGGTGATGCGGATCGCGCCGATTTCGGTGCGGCTGACATGGCCGCGCCGGCACAGCAGCGGCAGCATCCAGCGCGGATCGGCATTGTGCGCGCGGCCGATGTTCACGCGGAACCAGGTGCTCTGCTCAAAACCGGCGCGCGGTTCGCGCTGTGCGGGCGGGCCGGAATCGTTGCCGCTCATCATATCTTCGGGTTCGGGCAGGCGGGCACGGTGGATCTGCACGAGCGCGGCGGCGATATCTTCGGCGCTGCGTTCGGTCAGAAGCCGGGCAGCGAGCGCGCGGTCTTCCTCGCTGGCTTCGACCGGCGCGAGCAGCGCGGCCATCATCCGGTCATTGTCGGCCGTGCGGATATCGGCGGCGGACGGCGCCTGCACCCACTGCGCCGGAATGCGCGCGCCGCGCAGCATGGCTTCCACCCGCTTGCGGCGCGGATAGGGCACGATGAGCACGGCGGTGCCCTTCTTGCCCGCGCGCCCGGTGCGGCCCGAACGGTGCTGCAGCGTTTCGGCATCGCGCGGAATTTCCACATGGACGACGAGGCTGAGCGAGGGCAGATCGATCCCGCGCGCGGCGACGTCAGTGGCCACGCAGACGCGGGCGCGGCGGTCACGCAAGGCCTGCAGCGCATGGTTGCGCTCGTTCTGGCTGTGCTCACCCGAAAGCGCGACAACCGCAAAGCCGCGCTCGGTCAGGCTGGCATGGAGGCGGCGCACGTTATCGCGCGTCGCGCAGAACAGCATAGCGGTCTCGGCTTCGTGGAAGCGCAGCAGATTGACGACGGCATTCTCGATATCGGCAGGGGCGACAGCCATCGCCTGGTAGTCGATATCGCCGTGGCCGCGTTCTTCGCTCACGGTCGAGATGCGCAGGGCATCACGCTGGTAGCGGCGGGCGAGCGCGACGATCGGCGCGGGCATCGTTGCGGAGAACAGCAGCGTGCGGCGCTCGGGCGGAGTGGCATCGAGGATCGCCTCGAGGTCCTCGCGGAAGCCCATGTCGAGCATCTCGTCAGCTTCATCGAGCACGGCAGCGCGCAGCGAGGAGAGCTGAAGCGCGCCGCGTTCGACGTGATCGCGCAGGCGGCCGGGCGTGCCGACGACGATGTGGGTGCCTTGCGCCAGCATCCGCCGTTCGCGTGAAGCGTCCATGCCGCCGACGCAGGTGGCGATGCGCGCGCCGGTCTGCTCATAGAGCCACTCCAGTTCGCGGCTGACCTGCAGCGCAAGCTCCCGCGTCGGGGCGATCACCAGCGCGAGCGGCGCGCCGGCATGGGGCATGCGGTCTTCGCCGCCGAGCAGTTCGGCCGCGATGGCAAGGCCGAACGCGACGGTCTTGCCCGAGCCGGTCTGCGCCGAGACGACGAGATCGCGCCCTTGCGCTGCGGCTTCGAGGACGGCTGCCTGGACCGGAGTGGGCGCGGCATAGCCACGGGCTGCCACGGCGGCGCCGAGGGCGGGGGGGAGCTGGGAAAAGGGCATGGTGCTTTCAGGGGATCAGGAAAGGGCGCCCGGTCGAGCGGCGGCGGCCGTCATGGCCTGCCCCCGCGCCGGGTGAAGCGGGGCCCTTAGCGCAATCGAAGCGGTTTGGCTTCATTTGATTGCGATGGCGACAGGTTGACACGGTTGACACGGTACAGAGGGAAAACATCGAGCCCCGATAGCATAGACTTATATGCCTGATCTGAAATGTAAAAACACCCACACGCGGGCGTTGCCACCCGGCGCGCCAGGCAGGAGCGTGTTGGAGATGAACTGATGGGTACACCGCGCCTGCCCCCTGAGCCGGGCGGCACAGAACGCTATGGACAGCAGGCGCGGCCTTGGCACGGACCACGGTTCAAAGAGCGCCGCGGACAATGCAGACGCGGGGGTGTGTAGGAAAGCTGTTTTGCTGGACTTCCTGCCTCTTGTCAGGCCGTGCCGGAGCGGACAAGCTGGCGCCAAAAGATCGATAGGAGAGGACATCCATGCACCCCATGATGCGCGTCCGCGCAAATCGGCTGCCGCCCGGCGCAACCCTTGCGGCCGCGCTGGCTCTGGCGGCCCTTCCCGCCGCTGCGCAGACTGCGCCCGCCGCCGCTGATCCGGCCATTGCGCCCAAGCCGGCCAGTGCGGCGACCTTGGCCGTGCAGCAGGCGGTGGCCGCCGCCTTGCCGCAGGAAGACGGGCGCGATGCCGCCTTTGCCGCGCAGGGGTTTGTCGCCAGCAGCGCCGATCCGCTGATCCGGGATGCATCTGGCAAGGCCGTGTGGAACATGGCCGCCTATGATTGGGTTCAGGGCCCGGCGCCGGCCAGCGTGAACCCCTCGCTGTGGCGCGAGGTGGGCCTGCTCAGGAAGCACGGCCTCTACGCGGTGGCGGAAGGGGTGTGGCAGGTGCGCGGGTTCGATGTTTCGAACATGACCGTGATCCGGGGACAGACCGGCTGGGTGCTGGTCGATCCGCTGACCACGCGCGAAACGGCGGCAGCGGCGCTTGCGCTGGTCAATGCGCAGCTGGGTGCGCGGCCGGTTTCGGCGGTGATCTACAGCCACAGTCATGCCGATCATTTCGGCGGGGTGCGCGGCGTGATTGCCGAGCCGGACGTGGCAGCGGGCAAGGTGGCGGTGCTGGCCCCGGCGCATTTCATCGACGAAGCGGCGAGCGAGAACATTCTGGCGGGCGCCGCCATGGGCCGGCGCGCGCAATATCAGTTCGGCGGCGGCCTTGTGCCTGGCGCGCAAGGGCAGATGGGCAGCGGCATCGGGCTTGGCGTCTCATCCGGCACGATCACGCTGATCGCGCCCACGGACACCATCAGCAAGACCGGCGAGACACGGGTTGTCGATGGCGTGCCGATGGAATTCCAGATCGTTTCGGGCACTGAGGCGCCGAGTGAGCTCAACGTCTATCTGCCTGCGCAGAAAGTGCTGCTCTCGGCCGAGATGAGCACCTGCTCGCTCCACAACATCCTCACCCCGCGCGGCGCCAAAGTGCGCGATACGCGGGCTTGGGCCGGCTATCTTGATGAAGCGTTGCAGCTTTATGGCGGGCGCAGCGATGCGGTGATTTCAAGCCATTGCTGGCCGCGCTTCGGGCAGGCCGAAGTGAGCCGGATGTTGGCGAGCCAGCGCGACAACTACCGCGTGCTGCACGATCAGACGCTGCGCTTGATGAACCGGGGCGAGACTCCGGCTGAGATCGCGGAAGTGCTGGTGCAGCCAGCCTCGATTGCGGCGGACTGGTTCAACCACGGCTACTACGGAACTTACAGCCACAATGCGAAGGCGGTCTATCAGTTCTACCTTGGCTGGTATGATGCGGTGCCGGCGAACTTGAACCCCTGGCCGCCGGCGGAGCGAGCCAAGCGGCTCGTGGCGGTGATCGGCGGGCCGGCCAAGGTGATCGCGCAAGCGCGAACGGCGATGAAGGCAGGCGATTATCGCTGGGCCTCGGAGCTGCTTAGCGCGGCGGTGTTTGCCGATCCTGCCAACAAGGCGGCGCGCGCGGCGCTGGCCGATAGCTATGAGCAGCAGGGCTATCAGGCGGAAAGCGCGATCTGGCGCAACCAGTTCCTCGCGGCAGCCAGCGAGCTGCGCAGCGGGCGGCTTGCTGCTGCTTCCTCGACCCAGAGCCAGGACATGATCGCGGCTGTGCCGACGCAGCTCCTGCTCGATTCGGTGGCGACGCGGATCGATCCGGCGAAGCTGGCGGGGCGGCACACGGCGATCAACCTCGTGATGCCGGAGCGCGGCGAGACGGCGGGCGTGGAGCTGACCGGAACGGCCATGCTGGCCCGCATGAACGCGGCCGCCGGTCCGCAAGCCACGCTCATCGGTCCGCGCCGCCTGCTCTTGGGGCTTCTGTTCTTGAAGGTGCCGCTGGCGCAGCTGGAGGCCGCCGGGCTGAAGGTGGAAGGCGACCGCGCGGCGGTGGAAGCATGGCTTGCCGCGCTCGATCCGATGCCGGGGGCGTTCAATATCGCCGAGCCGTGAGGGGCCGGGCCTGCCCGTTGATGGAGTGCAAGAAGCTGGCGAACAAGCTTTGCTGCGAGAATCGCGCAAGAGCCCTAAGGAATAATGAAATCTTGAACCGACGAGATTAGATTGGGCTCCATGGCGCAACTAGCTTCGAACCGGACACGTTTGGTAACTGCAATCGCCGTTCTGGCGCTTTGGGCCGGGACAGCCACGCCGGCCCGCGCAGCCGAAGGTGACGAACCTATCTGCATTCCAATTGGCAGGCTATGGGATGGCACGGCGGAAGAAGTTCGCGCCATCGAGACCATCCCGGTGCCGGAGAGCTATAGCAAAGGCATGCAGTCTTGCGGTGGCCCGCTCTGGTCAGAGGATCTGATGCGCTGGCATCAGCGGTTTGGTACCGAAGACACCGCTTGGCGTGCGTTTGATTTCATCCTTCGCCGCGATGGCTATCTGCTGGAAGCGGCGCGGGCAGCGCCGGGAGCGATCCGTCAAGCGATGAAGCGTGCCTCCCTCGCCATAGCCCGGGCAACCGATGCCAAAGATCGCGATGCGACAAACCAGCGCATTCTGACGGAACTGGACGCAGCGCTGCACCAACCGATCAGCAAGCTTGGCGCGCCGATGGGGCTGGCATTGCAGGCCATCGGGGAAGCAGAGACCTTTCGTTCGGCGCGCTTTCGAAGTCTCGCTGCCGAACAGATTGCAGCCAATGAGGCGAACAGGGCAGAAATCGCTGCACTGGTAACTGGCCCTGTGAGCGATCCACCAGCCGCTGCCAGCCCGTCTGAAGTTCTCGCGCGGTTGCTGCGTGACGCAGGATTGGACAGAAGCATCGACAATGCCCGCCTGCGGCTGGCCGTGTTCGATGCCGCACAGAGCCTGGAGCCGGACGCCATCGCGCGCGTGGATGCACTGGTGCACAAACTGCGCACACCGGCCCTCAATCGTATCGAGGACTTCGCGTTCGGCGCCGGGGACGATTTTTGCGACCTGCCGGACTATGCCGACGAAGCTGTAAAGACAGCCTGCGCGGATGACGTCTCCTTCGAACGGCAGGCCAAAACCTATTTCCTGCTCAAGGCCTCAGCGGCTCTCCTGCACGATAATGACATGCCCGCAGAGGATTTCTTCCGGCTCTACGAGCGGGACCGCAAGGACAATGGCGACTGGGAAACGCGGTGGCTCGGTGTCGATCCCCGCATCCTTTCACTGAAGGAAGCGCAGGCTGAGATGCTTTTGCGGAAATCCGGACTGAATGCGGATGAAGAGATCGCTCCGACGGCAGATGTTTACAAGACGCAATGGGGGTTGGAGAAGCTCGTCGAAGTGACCCGGATGTTCAGCCCCGCGGATGATGTCGTCCGTTTTCGCCGGATTGCCACGCGGGCGCTGCAGGTTGATGCCCGGATCAAGGCCTACAACCGCGAAACTGGGACCGGACCGTTTCCGGAGTTCGATCGGGCTATGGCCTACTTCCGGGTGGTACTGCCGCAACTTGGCGAGATCGCTGGTGTGACCGATCCCGGCGCATCTCCGCGATAGGCTGCGCCGGTCAGACCATCTTCTCGATCAGGATCGCGGCCCAGACCAGCAACGTGAGCGCGCCGCCGGCGATGGTCCAGCGGATCGAAAGGCGAAGGTGCCGGGCCTGCGCATCAATGGAGTGAACGAAGCTGGCGAACAGGCGCTGGCGCAGCGCGGCATCGCCTTCCAGCCCTTCGGCATCGAATTCCTCACCCAGCAGCATGGCACGCAGCGCCAACGCGCAGGAGACGATCAGCGGCGCGAGGCCGATCAGGCTGGCGATCACGAGCAAGGGCTGGGTGGCGGCATCGACTGAAAGCGGCGCGCCTGGGCTGGCCGAGATCGGATGCGTGCCGATGGTGATCATCAGCGCGTTGAAGCCGAGCATCGCGCCCAGCCGCACCGAGAGATCGAGATCGCGGTTCTCGAGGAACTCGAGATCGGCAATGAAACTTGGATCGGGCGGATCGCCGCGCATTTCGCGGAACGCGCGGAGACGGGAGCGGAAGGAATTGGGCAGCATCGGCACGCAACGGTAATGCGATCTGCTGGCTGTGCAAGGTTTGTGGAAGCGGAAGTGCCGCCTACCACTTCTCCGTCCATGGCCGCAGCACAACCTCGTTGGTCCAGGTCGAGCGGTGCTGGCGGTGGAGCTGGAGGTAGGTTTCGGCAATGCGGTCCGGATCGGCCATATTGTCGTCGACCGTCTCGCCCGCCAGCCAGTGCCTGCGCGTGCCGTCTTCCTGGTGGCGGCCGATGGCGCAATCGATGGGCACGTTGACGATATGGATGCCCTGCGGGCCAAGCTCGCGCGCCATGCTTTGCGCGAGCGCGGACTTGGCGTGGCATGCCATCGCGAAGGCCGCGCCCTTGGCAAAGCCTTTCAGCGCCGCGCTGGCATTGGTGATGATATATGTGCCCTTTGCGCCGGTGGGGCCGGGCGCGTTTTCCAGCATCGCCTTTGCTGCCATCTGGCCGACGAGAAAGGCGCTGAATGCCGCGTTCTGCAGTGTGGCAAGAACGGCATCGGGCGAAACTTCGTTCACCGACTTCTGGAACGCGTCTGCCGTGCGGCCATCGATATTGTGGACCACGAGCACCGGGCGGCCGAGCTTCGCGGTGACATCGCTGAACAGCGCGGCGACGTCTGACGGATTGGCGGCATCGCAGGCAAAGGTCGTCGTTCCGTGCGACTGTTCGAGCGCCTTGAGTTCGGGCTTTTCAGGGTTGCGCGCGGCAAGTGCCACCCGAAGGCCGCTCTCGGCAAAGAGCCGCGCGCAGCTGGCCGAAATGCCCGGCCCGGCTCCTACGATCAGGGCAGCGCTTTCGCCGCCGGGGGTGGATGGGGTGGTCATGGCGCGGTTCCCTCGGCTGCGGCTCAGCCCCTGTACAAGGCATCGATCCGCGCGCCGTAGCGTTCGCGGATCTTGTGGCGGCGGATTTTCATCGAGGGGGTCATTTCCTCGTTGTCGATGGTGAAGGCCTCGTCCGCAAACGCGAACTGGCGGACCTTCTCGATCACCGAGAGGTCCTTGTTCACCCGGTCCACCGCCGCGCGGACGGCGGTGCGGAAAGCGGGGAGATCCTGCAGGGCGGCGAGGTCGAACTTTTCGCCCTGCGCGCGCGACCATTCGAGCGCCCATTCGCCATCGGGGACGATCAGGCCGACGATGTAGGGCCGCTTGTCGCCCGAGACCATGGCCTGGCCGATTTCGGGCTGAAGCGTAAGCATCCCCTCGATCCGCTGGGGGGAGACGTTGTCGCCCTTGTCGTTGACGATCATATCCTTCTTGCGGTCGGTTATCTTGATGCGGCCCTTGGCATCGAAGTGGCCGATATCGCCGGTGTGGAGCCAGCCGGCCTGCGGGCCGTCCTGCGGAATGGCGCGCAGCGTTTCCGCGTCATTGCGCCAGTAGCCGTGCATCACGAGTTCGCCGCGCACGAGGATTTCGCCGTCCTCGGCGATCTTGACCTCAACCCCGCGCATCGGCGGGCCAACGGTATCCATCGCAAGGCCCACCTTGGGCCGGTTGCAGCTGATCACCGGGCCGGATTCGGTCTGCCCATAGCCCTGCAGCATGGTGAGGCCCATCGCATCGAAGAACAGGCCGACATCGGGATTGAGCGGCGCCCCGCCCGAGACCATGGCCTTGATCCGGCCGCCGAAGCGCTGGCGGATCTTGGGACGCAGGGTGCGTTCGATGAAGAAATCCATCGGCGCATCGATCAGGCGGCGCAGCCTGTGGCCGCCTTCCGCCTTGCGCGCGCCGATCGCGAGGGCGCGGTCCATCAGGTAGTTGGGCAGGCGGCCCTGCTTTTCGACCTGCTTCATGATGCGCGCGCGCAGCACTTCGAACAGGCGGGGGACGACGACCATGAGCGTGGGGCGCGTCTCCTCGATATTGCTGGCGAGCTTTTCCAGCCCTTCGGCATAATAGATCTGCGCGCCCATACCGATGGGCAGGTACTGGCCGCCGGTGTGTTCATAGGCATGGCTCAGCGGCAGGAACGAGAGGAACACTTCGGTGTCCTTGCCGGTGGGATCCCAGCCGAGATCTTCGGCAAGGATATGCGCCGCGCCATCGACATTGCACAGGATCGCGCCGTGGTGCTGGCACACGCCGCGCGGGGCGCCGCCGGTGCCGCTGGTGTAGATGATGCAGGCGGTTTCGGCACGGCTGATCGCCGCCACGCGCGCGGAGACCGAAAGGCGCGCCGGGGCGGCATCGCCGCTCGTTAGCGCGGCCCAATCATGAAAGGCGATGCGTTCGGACTGCATCCGGCGCAGCGGCTCGATGCCGATGATATGCTCGACCCCGCGCGCGCTGAGGCAGGCCGTCAGCAGCGGCTGGGCAAGCTTTGCGTTGGAGACGATGACCGCGCGGGCACCGGAGTTTTCAAGCACGTGGAGATGGTCGCGTTCGGTGTTGGTGACATAGGCGGGCACGGTGACGAGCCCGGCGGCCATGATTGCGAGATCGGCCATGCACCATTCGGGGCGGTTTTCCGAAACAAGCACGACCCTGTCGCCCGGATCAAGGCCAAGGCCGCGCAGGGCTTCGGCGAGCAGGGAGACCTGATCGGCCGCCTCGCGCCAGCTTTGCGAGGCCCAAGTGCCACCGCGCTTGGCCCAGAGGAAGGGGCGGTCTCCGAAGAACTCCGCGCGATCAAGGAACATGGCGACGAGATTGGGATAGGACGCAAAATCGGCAAGCTGCACGGTGCAATGATCCTCTGACCCGAAGGGCTCGGCAAGCAGGCCTTCTGTTTGTGCACGAAACTAGGGGTGCCGTAGGGGAAGGGCAAGCAGGGCTGTGGAAAGAGCCTCAGGGCGAGGCAGTGGCGCCTTCGCTGCGCGGATCGGCGGCGCCCACCCAGTGGCTCTTGCCGCCTGTTCCGGGGACCCATTCGATCGCATTGGCCTTGAGGCGCATCGGCACCGCGACGACTTTGGGATGGCCGAGAGCCTCGAGCGCGGGGACCATGGCGGCGAGCGGCGTGCCCGCCTCGACCGCCAGCGCGCCGGGGGCCGGCATGGCGATGCCCTGTGCGATGGCATCGCGCGCGGAGAGGTTCCAGTCGAGCGTGCCGATGATCACGCGGATCACCTGCGGCGGAATGGTGAAGCCGCCCGCTGCGCCTACGATCAGGCGCAAGTGGCCGTCGGGGCCGTAGACCACCACCGGGCTCATCGAACTGCGCGGGCGCTTGCCGCCTTCGACGCGGTTGGCCGTGGGCTTGCCATTACGGTCCGGATCGAGGTTGAAATCGGTCAGCTCGTTGTTGAGGTAGTAGCCGCCGACCATGAGGCCGGAGCCAAACGCGCTTTCCACGGTCGAGGTGTAGCTGGCCGCGTTGCCCCAACGGTCGACCGCGGCGAAATGAGTCGTGCCGTTCTCGGGGATCGGCCCGGCCATGGCAAAGCGCGCGTCGGCACCGGCGGGCGTGCCGGGGGCGGCGCTGGCCATGGTAGCCTTGTCCGAGATCAGGGCGGAGCGCGCGGCGACATAGGCCGGATCGATCAGGCCCGCCGTGGGCACGGGGACGAGATCGGGATCAGCAAGCCAGGTGTCACGGTCGGCAAAGGCGAGGCGCTCGGCTTCGGCAATGAGGTGCCATGCGGTGGGCGAGACGGGGCCCATCGTCTTGAGGTCGAAGCGTTCGAGCATCCCGAGCGTCTGCAGTACGGTGACGCCGCCGGCTGACGGCGGGCCCATGCTGCACACGCGCCAGACGCGGTAGCGGGCGCAGACCGGATCGCGCGGCATCGCCTTGTAGGCGGCGAGATCGGCGGTGGACATCGGCGCGGGGTTGCGCGGGCTTGTGCCGACTTTGGCGGCAATCGCTTTGGCATTGTCGCCCAGATAGAAGCTGTCTGCGCCCCGTGCGGCGACTTTCGCGAACGTGGCCGCGAGCGCGGTGTTGCGCACCACGGTTCCGGCCGGGAGCGGGGCGCCATCCGCACCGAAGAACAGCGCGCGGCCGGCGGGATCGAGCCCGGCGATATCGGGCGCCATGGCCAGTGTGCTGGCAAGGCGCGGCGTGATCACGAAGCCATCGCCCGCAAGGCGGATCGCTGGGCCGAACAGCACGCGCCACGGCAGCTTGCCATGGCGCGCATGGGCCAGGGCGGCGAGGCGCAAGTTGCCCGGCACGCCGACGCTGCGCCCACCGGGCACCGCATCGCTGTGGCTCAGAACTTTGCCATCGACCTTGAACCAGTCCGGCGTGGCGGCGGCAGGCGCCTTCTCGCGCCCGTCGATGCTTTCGACAGTGCCAGCCGCATCGGCAGTGATGAGGAAGCCGCCGCCGCCGATCCCAGAACTTTGCGGCTCCACCACCGTGAGCGCCAGCATCGTGGCGATCGCGGCATCAGTGGCCGATCCGCCGAGGCGCAGCATTTCCGCGCCTGCCGCCGCGGCGCGGGGATCGGCAGCGGTGACGATGCCCGGATCCTCCGACGCAAGCGGCGGGCTGGGTGCGAGCGCGGTGGCGGGCCGGGCCGCATTGGGCAGCGGCGCACAGGCCTGAGCCAGAACAAACAGCGCGGCGGGCGCAAGCGAGCGGACGAAGCGGAAAGACATGAAGCAGCGTTATTCGCTGCCGACCGCCTCGGCAATGCTGCTCATGCCTTCGGCGCGCACGCGTTCTGCCAGGCCGTTGACGATTCGCCGCACCAGACCCGGCCCTTCATAGACCAGCGCGCTGTAGATCTGGATCAGGCTGGCCCCGGCGCGGATGCGGGCCCAGGCATCATCGACGCTGGCCATGCCGCCCACGCCGATCAGGGGAATCGCGCCGCCCGTGGCCGAGCGGAAATCCCGCAGGACTTGCAAGGCGAGGCTGCGCAGCGGCTCGCCCGAAAGCCCGCCGGCCTCGCTGGCGAGCGCTGAGCGCAATGGCGGGCGGCTGATTGTGGTGTTGGTGATGATCAGCGCATCAAGCCGCTTGTCGAGCGCGATCTTGCAGATCGCATCGATATCGGTGGCGGTGAGATCGGGCGCGAGCTTGAGGAACAGGCGCGTGGGAAGCTGTCCGCGCGCCTCGATCACCGCATCGAGCAGATCGGCGAGCGCGGCGGGATCCTGCAGCGCGCGCAGGCCCGGGGTGTTGGGCGAACTGATATTGACCGTGAGGTAGCTGGCAAGCGGTGCCATGATTCGGGTCATCGTCGCGTAATCGGCAATGCGATCTGCCGAATCCTTGTTGGCCCCGATATTGGCGCCGACGACACCGGGCCGGTTCTGCCGCGCGGCGAGCCGGGCCGCGACGACTGCCGCCCCCGCGTTGTTGAAGCCCATGCGGTTGATTACCGCGTTGTCTTCAACCAGCCGGAAGAGGCGCGGCTTCGGATTGCCCTCCTGCGGGCGCGGGGTGACAGTGCCCGCCTCGACAAAGCCAAAGCCCAGGCCGAGCAGCGCATCGGGCACTTCGCCGTTCTTGTCGAACCCGGCGGCAATGCCAACCGGATTGGGGAACACCAGGCCCGCGACTCGCTGGCACAGCAGCGGTTGGGGCGCAGCGCCGCCGGCACGCGGCAGGGCGGCCAGAGCGGCGATGGTCAGACGGTGGGCAGACTCGGCGGGAAGGCGAAACAGCAAGGGACGGCAAATGGAATAGAGCATGCTTGGGAATTTTCCTCAGGCCCGGTCACGGGTTGAGCGTTCTATTGCCGCCCACGCGAAGCAGGCCAAGTGGCAATTGTAACCAATTTGTCGGTTAACTCCCAGTTAAGCATTGAATTCGTGCGTCTGTTGCACAGGCGCCACCGATTTTGTCGAATCCGTACAATTCAAAGGCCGAATCGTAACGTACCACACTCTTGCGACCCGAAGAGCTCGTTGCAGCAATGTATGCGAGTTCTCGACTAAATGGCGGCTGTGCCCTGGCACGGCCGCCTTTTTTTTGTTCGCTGAACCATGCTGGTTGTTGGGCACCCGGCGGATGCGGGCGCCCGGCGAAGTTGCCCCGTTGCTCTTAAGCTTTTTGCCTTCAAGGCCGCGTGCACGCGGCGCCTTGCACTCGCGCACGGGCGCGCCTAGGTAACCGGAACAGATCAGTCCGATTTTGCTTCGGACTCCTTTTTTCGGAAAGTGCCGCGATGCGACTTTCAAGCATGGCCGACTATGCCGTGGTGACGATGACCGCCGCCGCGCGCCATTGCGGGCGCCACGGCGCGGGCGAGGCGCGGGTTTCGGCGCAGCAGCTGGCTGACGAGACCGGTCTGCCGGTGCCCACGGTGCAGAAGCTGGTGAGCAAGCTTTCGGCTGCCGGGCTGCTCAAATCGGTGCGCGGGCTGGGCGGCGGGCTCAAGCTGGCGCGGCCGGCGGCGGCGATCTCGCTGGCAGATATTGTCGAGGCGGTGGAAGGCCCGATCGCTATGGCGCCATGCAGCCTGCATGGCCGCCACGATTGCACGCTGGAAGCCGATTGCACCGTGCGTCCGCATTGGCCGATGGTCGACGCCGCGCTGCGCGGGGCGCTGGCAGGTGTGCCGCTGACGCAGTTTTCGCGCCCGGCGCCGGTTGCGACACCGGAGATGACGGCATGAGTGACGGCGAAGTGGAGATCAAGGACCTCGCCGCGCGAGAGGCGGCGGCCCGCGCTGCGGATTACGAGCACGGCTGGTCTTCCGATATCGAGCAGGAATATGGCCCCAAGGGTCTGTCCGAAGACACGGTGCGCTATATCTCGGCCAAGAAGGACGAGCCGGAGTGGATGCTGGAGTGGCGGCTCAAGGCCTATCGCCACTGGCTGACCATGGAGACGCCCGACTGGGCCAAGCTTTCCATCCCGCCGATCGATTATCAGGCAGCTTATTACTGGGCGGCGCCCAAGGCCAAGCCCAAGCTTGGCAGCCTGGACGAAGTCGATCCCGAAATCCTGCGGATCTACGAGAAGCTCGGCATTCCGCTGGAGGAGCAGAAAGTGCTCGCCGGCGTTGAAGGCGCGCGCAAGGTCGCGGTCGATGCGGTGTTCGACAGCGTTTCGGTGGCGACGACGTTCCGCAAGGAGCTGGAAGCGGCGGGCGTCATCTTCCGCTCGATCAGCGAAGCGATTCGCGAATACCCGGATATGGTGCGCAAGTGGCTGGGGAAGGTCGTGCCGATGCACGACAACTACTTTTCAGCGCTGAATTGCGCGGTCTTTTCGGACGGCACCTTTGTCTACATCCCGGAGGGCGTGCGCTGCCCGATGGAGCTCTCGACCTATTTCCGAATCAATGCGGAGAATACCGGCCAGTTCGAACGCACGCTGATCGTGGCCGACAAGGGGGCCTATGTCTCGTACCTTGAGGGCTGCACCGCCCCGCAGCGCGACGAGAACCAGCTTCACGCCGCCGTGGTCGAACTCGTCGCGCTCGACGATGCCGAGATCAAGTATTCCACGGTGCAGAATTGGTATCCCGGCGATGCCGAGGGCAAGGGCGGGATCTACAACTTCGTGACCAAGCGCGCCCTGTGCCAGGGCGCGCGGAGCAAGGTTTCGTGGACGCAGGTGGAAACCGGGTCTGCGGTGACGTGGAAGTATCCCAGCTGCGTGCTCAACGGCGAAGGCTCGGTCGGCGAGTTCTATTCGGTGGCGGTGACCAACAACCACCAGCAGGCCGATACCGGCACCAAGATGATCCACAACGGCAAGAACACCCGTTCGACCATCGTCAGCAAGGGGATCAGCGCCGGGCATTCGAACAACACCTACCGCGGCCTCGTGCGCGTGGCCCCGCAGGCGGAGGGCGTGCGCAACTTCACCCAGTGCGACAGCTTGCTGCTGGGCGCGGACTGCGGCGCGCATACGGTGCCCTATATCGAAGTGCGCAATCCGAGCGCGACCATCGAGCACGAGGCGACGACGAGCAAGATTTCGGACGATCAGCTGTTCTATGCGATGCAGCGCGGGCTGGCGCAGGAAGACGCCATCGCTTTGATCGTGAACGGCTTTGCGCGCGAAGTGCTGCAGCAATTGCCGATGGAGTTTGCCGTCGAGGCGCAGAAGCTGCTGGGGATTTCGCTTGAGGGGTCGGTCGGGTGAGTGATGTGATGAGCCTGACGGTACGCCCCGTGGCGCCTGACGACGCAGCTGACCTCGCGGAGCTGCTCAACACGGTGATCGCGGCGGGCGGGACGACTGCACTGGAAGAACCCTTCGCGCCCGAACGGCTGGCGGAGACATATCTGACCGGTCCGGATGTGCACTGCTGCTTTGTGGCGGAGGACGAGGACGGCACGTTGCTCGGCTTCCAGACCCTGGTGCAGGATCCCAAGCTTTCCGACGACATCGGCGATATCGCGACCTTTGCGAAAGTCGGCGGCACGCAGCGCGGGATTGGCAGCGCATTGTTTGCGGCCACGTGCGCGCGGGCGGCGGAGCTTGGGCTCACGGCCATCAACGCGACGATCCGGGCGGACAACACCGGCGGCCTCGCGTTCTATGACAAGCAGGGCTTTGCCGATCACGCTGTGACCGAAGGCGTGCCGCTCATGGACGGGACACTGGTGGACCGCGTGCATAAGCGCTTTGCCCTGACGGCATTGGCTGATGCGGCGGCGCAGGCCCCGGCCAAGCGCAAGCTTTCGGTGCGATTCGGCGGGGATGATGCACCGACCTTGCAGAAGAAGGGGCGCGGCTGGGAGATCTCGGAATCGCGGCTCGATGCGCTGCACGAACGCTCCCGCGAGATGCGCCGCAACCCGACCGCGGCACAGATCGCGCTGGCCGAGGCGCTCGGCGGAGTGGAAACCGGCGGCTATACCTTCAAGCAGCAGGCCGTGATCGGATCGGCGATTGTCGATTTTGCCTGCAAGCAGCTGATGCTGGTGATCGAGCTTGAAGGCGATACCGATGCCGCCTTCACTGCCGCACGCGACAAGAGCCTTGCCGAAGTGGGCTACCGGGTGGAGCGCATTGCCGCTGCCCAGGTTCTCGCCGATCCGGCTGCCGCCGCGCAACGCGTTTCCGACGCGATGCGCGCCTGCCACACCGACCGCCGTGCCAAGCGGTCTGCCCCCAGGCGCGCCGCGCCGCGCTCACCTCGGAACCACTGATGCTGAAAATCGACAATCTTTCCGCCACTGTTGCCGACAAGCCGATCCTCAAGGGCCTTTCGCTCACCGTGAACGCGGGCGAGATCCATGCGATCATGGGGCCCAACGGCGCGGGCAAATCGACGCTCGGCTACACGCTGGGCGGCCGTCCTGGCTACGAAGTGACTGGCGGCAGCGTGGACTTCGACGGGCAGGACCTGCTCGCGCTCGAACCGCACGAGCGCGCGGCAGCGGGGCTGTTCCTCGGCTTCCAGTATCCGGTCGAGATCCCCGGTGTTTCCAACCTGCAGTTCCTGCGCGAGGCGCTCAATGCGCAGCGCAAGGTGCATGGGCTTGAGCCGCTTTCGGGCGCGGCGTTCATCAAGCTCGCCAAAGAGCAGGCCGCGCTGCTGCGCTTCGACATGGACATGCTCAAGCGCCCGGTGAACGTGGGCTTTTCGGGCGGCGAGAAGAAGCGCGCCGAGATGGTCCAGATGGGCATCCTCGCGCCCAAGCTGGCTATTCTGGACGAGACCGATTCGGGCCTCGACATCGATGCGCTGCGGATTTGCGGCGAAGGCATCAATGCGATCATGCGCAAGCCGGACAAGGCCGTGCTGCTGATCACGCACTACCAGCGCCTGCTCGATTACGTGAAGCCGGACTTCGTACACGTGCTCGCGGGCGGGCGGATCGTGAAGTCGGGCGGAGCGGACCTGGCGCTCGAACTCGAAGAGCATGGCTATGAGGCGGTGGCGGCATGAGCCTGCTGATCGCCCTTGCAGCGGCGGCGGAGCCTGTCCCACCTGCGCAGCCCACGCCCCTCGCTGCTGTCATGCCGGCGTCGTTCCTTGGCGAATGGGCGCCATCGGCAGTGCTGTGCGGCGACAAGTATGCCCGCCGCATCGTCACGCCCGCGATGAACACCGAGGGCGATTACTGGGGCGTGGTCAAGGCGATCGAGACGCTGGGTGAGCGGCATATCGTGGTGCGCGAAGGCGACGATGATTTCGGCGTGGCGCTGACGGCGGACTATGTGCTGAGCCCGGACGGGCGGATGCTGGTGCTTCACGTGCTGGAGCGGAGCGGAGCCAAGGTTTCCGAAGCACCCATCCCCATGGTGCGTTGCGAGGTGGCCCGTGGCTAGTTTGGCGCTCCCAACTCGCAAGGATGAAGCTTACCGCTACGCCGATCTGGCCGCGCTGGCACCGCTGTGGCCGATTACATCGCAGATGATCCACGTGTCCGCCGGGCAGAGCGATGCGCTGGCGATCACGGCGCTTAGCCACGGTGCTGAAGTGCGCGATATCGCGATCACGCTGGAAGATGGCGCGAGCTTTGATCTGCGCGTGCTGAATGCCGGCGGGGCCTATGGGCGCATTTCCGTCACGGCCACGCTGGGCAAAGGCGCGTCGTTCCACTTCGGCGCGGCGCAGCTGGGCGGCGGCGCGCAGACGCTGGAGATCGTGACCGAGGTTCGCCATCTGGAACCCGATGCCGTGAGCCGGCAGACCGTGCGCTCGGTGCTGGGCGGCACGGCGACGGGGACCTATCTCGGCAAAGTCCATGTCGCGCGCGGAGCGGTGGGCACGGACGGCGTACAATCGATCCGCGCGATGCTGCTGGAACGCACCGCGACCGCCAATGCGCGGCCCGAGCTTGAAATCTATGCCGACGACGTGAAGTGCGCGCATGGCTGCGCTGTCGGCGAATTGGATCCGCAAGGCCTGTTCTACCTGCAATCGCGCGGGCTCCCGCCTGCCGAAGCCAAGAAGCTGATGCTCCACGCGTTCATCGCGGAAGCCTTTGTTGGCGCGCCCGAGGGTGAGGCGCTGACCGAGGCGGCGCTGGCAGCGCTGGAGGGCTTGCTGTGAGCACGGCCACTCTCACCCGCACCGAGGAATGGCCCGGCCTGCTGAACAGGGATGGCCAGCGCTGGCACTACCTCGATACCGCCGCCACCGCGCAGAAGCCGCAGGTGGTGATCGACGCCATGAGCCGAGCGATGGGCGCGGATTATGCGACCGTGCACCGGGGGGTCTATACCCGTTCGGCCGAAATGACGCTGGCCTATGAAGAGGCGCGGCGCAAAGTGGCTGCGCTGATCGGCGGGGCCGAACACGAGCTGGTGTTCACGCGCGGCGCGACCGAGGCGATCAATCTGGTCGCGCAGTCCTGGGGTATCGCGAACCTGAGGCCCGGTGACCGCGTGCTGCTTTCGCAGCTGGAGCATCATTCCAATATCGTGCCGTGGCAGCTGATTCGCGCCCGGACCGGCCTTGAAATCGACGTCTGCCCGCTGACCGAAGACGGGCGGATCGACCTTGATGCGGCGGAGCGGATGCTGACCCCGGCGCACAAGCTGGTGGCCTTTGCTCATATCTCCAACGTGCTCGGCTCGGTACTCGATGCGCCGCGTGCGGTCGCGCTGGCGCATGGCGTGGGCGCGAAGATACTGCTCGATGGCTGCCAGTCGGTCGCGCGGCTGCCGGTCGATGTGGCCGCGCTGGCTCCCGATTTCTATGTGTTTTCAGGGCACAAGCTTTACGGGCCGACCGGGATCGGCGCGCTCTGGGCCAAGGCTGAACTGCTGGATGCCATGCCGCCATGGCAGGGCGGCGGTTCGATGATCGACCGCGTGACCTTTGCCGAGACGACCTGGGCCCCCGCGCCGCAGCGGTTCGAAGCCGGTACCCCCGCGATTGTCGAGGCGATTGCCTTTGGCGCGGCGGCGGATTTCGTGAGCGCGCATGGCCTCGCCGCGATCCACGCGCATGAAGCGGCGCTGGTGGGCAAGGCGCGCGAGGCGCTTGGGCGGATCAATTCGGTGCGGCTGTTCGGCCCGGCGGAAAGCGCCGGGATCGTCAGCTTCGCGCTGGAAGGCGTGCACCCGCACGATCTCGGCACGATCCTCGACGAGGAGAACGTGGCGATCCGTGCGGGGCACCACTGTGCCCAGCCGCTGATGGAATACCTCGGCGTGCCCGCTACCGCGCGCGCCAGCTTCGGCATTTACAGCGATGAAAGCGATATCGCCGCGCTCGTGCGCGGGATCGAACGGACACTAAGGATTTTCGGGTGAGGATCTTCGGATGATGGGTGAAGAACGCAAGTTCGCGGTCGAGGAAGTCGAGGCCGTCGAGGCGCCGAAGCGGGCCTTCGTGGAGCAGGCCGTGGAGGAAAGCCCGGTCGAGAAGCTTGAGCGCAAGCGCGATTATCTGGACGGCTTCCTGGCCGCGCAGCCCGTCGCTGCCGCGCCGGGCGAGCCGGGCGGGGATATCTACGAAGGCGTGGTGGCCGCGCTGAAAGAGATTTTCGATCCCGAAATTCCGGTCAATATCTATGATCTGGGGCTGATCTATGGCGTGGACGTGAGCGCCGAAGGCTCGGTCGTGGTATCGATGACGCTGACAACGCCCAACTGCCCGGTGGCCGAATCGATGCCGGCGGAAGTGGAGCTGCGGGTCGAGGCAGTGCCCGGCGTGCGCGATGCCGAGGTCAATCTGGTGTGGGATCCGGCCTGGGATCCGCAGAAGATGAGCGATGATGCCAAGCTTGAGCTAGGAATGCTTTGAGCGCTACCCATATAGGTGAAGCCATGACCACAGAAGCTCCCACCCGTACTCGCCAGCGCCCAGCAGCGGTGATCCTGACGTCTTCCGCCGAGGCGCGGATCGCCAAGCTGATGGCCAGCGCGCCGGAAGGGTCGATCGGGGTCAAGCTTTCCACCCCGCGCCGGGGCTGTTCGGGCCTCGCCTATTCGGTGGACTATGTGGACGCGGCCAATCCGATGGACGAGCGGATCGAGACGCCGGGCGGCTCCTTCTTCATCGATGGCGGTTCGGTGCTCTATCTGATCGGCAGCACGATGGACTGGCAGGAAGACGATTTCACCGCCGGTTTCGTGTTCCAGAACCCCAACGCCAAGGGCTCCTGCGGCTGCGGGGAAAGCTTCACGGTCTGACCGGCGAAATGCCCACCCCCATTGCCTATTTGCGCGCTCGCATCGCAGCGCAGCGCACCGACAATCCGGCGATGTACGGTGCGGTCGACTTCTCAATCCATCCCGAGCGGCTGCTGCTGGACGCCGAAAACCCGCAGGAGCTTATCTCCGCCAGCGAGTTGCGCAGCTATCCCAAGGTGGCGGCGGGGCTCCTCGAAAACCGCGAATTGATGGAGCGCGTGGCCGCCTACACCATGATGGGCGATGCCGTGGCCGATCCCTATGCCGCACTGATGCCGGAGTTTGGCTTCAAGCGGTTGGTCGATATGCTGGTGGAGGCCTGCGACAAGGGGCTCGACACGGTGGAGGGCGCGCCGGCCGAGCTTTTCACCTTCATTCGCAGCATGGAAGCCACGCCCGCGTGGGTGGACATGCAGCTTGTCGAAGAAGGCGCGCGGCTCCAGCGCGTGGCTTTTGCCAATGTGGCGCCCTGGGCGATCCGGGGCGCGTTCATCGCCACCTTCATGAACAAGTATGCCGCGCTGCCGATGGCGCTCACGGGCACGCTTTCCAACAAGACCGCCGCGCGCCGGATCAAGGAAACCGCGACGTTCTTCGGCACTTCGGTGCTGCCCGGCGCGCTGGCCCGCTTCGGCCGCGGCTTCAAGGCGGCGGCGATGGTGCGGCTGATGCATTCGATGGTGCGCTTCAACGTGCTGTCACGCGGCCAGTGGGACCAGAAGGTCTATGGCATTCCGATCCCGCAAGTGGACCAGATGCCTGCCGGCCTGATTTCGGACTTTCTCATCTCGTCCAAGGTGCTGAAGGAAGGCCGCAGCGACTTCACGCCCGAAGAGCGCGCGCAGATCGAGCTTTCGCGCTATCGCTGCTTCCTGCTCGGCCTGCCGGAGGATCTTCTGGCCCAGACGCCGCAGGGCATTGTCGATGCGTGGAACGCGCGCGCGCTTTCGCTGCGGGCCGGGTTTGACGAAGCGACTTGCGGCGGCCTGCTGCGCGCGACGCTGGAAGCCGATCTGATCGATACTTCGACCCCGCAAGGCCAGATCCGCGCCCGGCTCGAACGCTCGTTCGCCAAAGTCTACTTCATGCAGAACTTCTGCGATGGCAGTGACAAGGCAGCGGCGCGCTTCGGGGTGAAGATCCGCGCGATCGACCGGATGCGCGCGGCGGCTGTGGGTCTGACGCTGCTCGGGCAGATGCGTTTCTACGGCGCGGCGGCCAAAACACCTGTGGTGCGGCATCTCGCGGATCAAAGGCTGGTGGGCAAAGTGCGCGGCTATCTCGGCAGCCTGGGCCACGCCGAATTCACCACGGATGCGGCAAAGTACAAACCGGTGTCTGCAATCAAGCCTGCAGCTTAGGGCTCCACCAGAAGAGGCGACCTGCCATACTTCGTCATTCCCGCGAAGGCGGGAACCCAGAGCTAAGCCAGCCGCACGCTTTGGCAGTAGAAACTGGACCCCCGCCTTCGCTGGGGTGACGAAAAGATTTCAGATCAAGGTGATGACGACAGGCTCTAAAGCCTGCGCAAGCGGATTGGCGCGGTTTCTGCCAGCAGGGCATCGACATCGCGCGATCCCAGCGGCCGCGCGAATTCGAGACCGAGCCGCGCACGGTCGGACCAGCGGATGATCGCGCGAGTGATGACCGTGCCGAAATCGATCTCGACAAACTGGCCACTGGCGCCATCGGCCAGATCGTTGCTTTCGATCTGGCAGCCATAGCGCGAGATATCGAAGATGCGCTGCACGCGCCCTGAGGCAGCGTCGCCCGCGCGCAGACGCTGCACGCGGCGGTTGTCCAACGCCTGATCATGCGACAACATTCTGGCCGGAATCTGCATACGCGTCCCCTTGCGATGGCGCGATCATGCAGTGGTGCGGGTAAACGTTTCCTGTGCCTTCAATGCCTAACGACACATGAAGAATGCGGTCATCCTTCGGCAAGAAATGCCAGTAGCGCCGCTTCCAGCGGATCGGTCTGGCCGTCTGCCTGAATGCGGCCGTGGAGCCAGGACTGTTCGGGTGAGGTTAGCGCGGCGTCTGCGTGGGCTTCACCGGCATAGTCGCGCGAGGGGGCCTCACCACCGGCGAGCATGTCCTGGGCGGCGCTGCGCAAATCTCTCGCGCCCACCCGGCTCATCCGGCCGAAGAACGCGCTGAGACTGCTGGTGCGGTCGTTCATGAAGGTTTCGAGCTCTGCCGCGCGGTCGCGGCTGATCGCACGTCCGCCGGTCCAGCCCTGGAGGTAGTTGCCCACGCCCTGCACGAACAGGCGCTGCCATTCGGGCGCATTGGCGGCATGCAGCGTGGCATCCTTGAGGCGGAACAGCATCTCGGCCTCGGCCAGGCTGACCGCGGCCGGGCGATCCCCGCCGCTGGCGAAGATCACGCGGCGCAGCAGCTTGCATTCGGCTTCGGTGATCGAACCTGCATCAAGGGTGCCGCCATCCCGGGTCGGGCCTTCGCCGGTCAGCACCGCGCGCTCGATCTGGGCGAGCGCGTATTCCTTCAGGCGGTCCGGCGTGCCGAGCGCCTTTTCCAGCACGCGGACGAGGAGTTCGAGTTCGGCTTGCGAATCGAGGCGGCCATCACGGTCGAGCTGCGCGATCAGCCAGTCGGCGGTGGCATCGGCGACATAGCCGCGCGGTTCGGTGCCGTTCAGGACATATTCGCCCACGGCCTCGACGAGGAAGTCGGTCCATTCGGCGCTCTTGTCGGCGACAACGTCGTTGATCGCGAGAATCGCTTCCGCCTCGGTCTGGTCGATCCGTCCATCGGGCCATGCGGCGCGGCGCAGCGCCAGCACTTCGTCGGCCGCAATCGCGCCATCGGCGGCGGCCTGGCGGGCAAGCTCGGGAAAATTGATCGTCATGGCGCAGTCCGTCCGCTGGTGCTGTGGCGAACGCTTATGGGCCGAAGAGGGTTTATTTGCCGTTACCGGCCGCGCGGGTCAGCCCAGCAGCCGTACAACGGCCATGAGGCCCGAGAGCGCGAGGAGGATTGCGACGAAGCTGCGCCACACCCGGTCGCTGACTTTGCCGAAGGCGAGCGAGCCCAGATGATTGCCGATCAGCACCGGCCCGAACAGCAGGAGCGCGAAGAGCGCATCGCGCCATGAGGCGAGGCCCAGGGCCAGTGCCGCGGCCGTGCTCGCGGTGGAGGTGAGCAGGAACACGGTGAGCATCGAAGCGCGCGCCACCTCGCGCGGGATGGGGCGGCGCAAGTAGTAGGGCACCACGGGCGGGCCGGGCATCCCGGCGAATCCGGTGAGCAGGCCGGCCGCCGCGCCGGTCAGCCCGGTTTCGAGGTTGCCGGGGGCGTGGCCGGGCTTGGCGGGCAGAAGCACCAGCAGAAAGGCGCCGATGGCGACGAGCGCGATGAGGACGCGGGCAAGCGCGGGCGGTGTCGCGAAGAGGGCGATCAGGCCCAGCGGGGTCATCACCATGGCAAGGCCGCCGATCACCCCGGCGCTCTTTTCGCCGACGTTCCACACCTTGCGTGCGCCGACGAGGCCGATCAGCAGGCCAAGCATATTGGAGACCACCACCGCCTCACCCGGCCGGATCACCAGCGCGATCAGCGGCACCAGCAGGATCGCCATGCCGAAACCCGCAAGGCCCCGCACGAAAGCGGCGACGAACGCCGCCAGCGCGCAGAGGGCCAGCGAGAGGATCGGCAGGTCGAGCAGTGCGATCAGTTGCGCAGGTCCGGCGCGGTGGCTTCAGCCTTGAGCAGCGCGATGGCCTCCGCCAGCGGGATCACCTTCTGGTGCTGTTCGCCCAGCGTGCGGATCGCGACAGTGCCTTCCTCCGCCTCGCGCTTGCCGACCACCAGCAGGTAGGGGACCTTCTGCAAGGAATGCTCGCGCACCTTGTAGTTGATCTTCTCGTTGCGCGTGTCGGTTTCCACACGGATGCCGGCGGCGCGCAGCTGCTCGGTGGCAGCGAGTGCATAGTCGTCCGCGTCGGAGACGATGGTGGCGACGACAGCCTGCACCGGTGCGAGCCATGCGGGCAGGCGGCCGGCGAAATGCTCGATCAGAATGCCGATGAAGCGCTCATACGAACCGAAGATCGCCCGGTGGAGCATGACCGGGCGGTGCTTTTCGCCATCTTCGCCGACATAGGCGGCATCGAGCCGGTCCGGCAGCACGCGGTCAGACTGGATCGTGCCAACCTGCCAGGTGCGGCCGATGGCGTCGGTGAGGTGCCATTCGAGCTTGGGCGCATAGAACGCGCCTTCGCCGGGCAGTTCTTCCCAGCCGTATTCCGGCGTGGCGAGACCCGCTTCCACCACTGCGTTGCGCAGCTCGGTCTCGGCCATGTCCCACATCTCTTCGGTGCCGAAGCGCTTTTCGGGGCGCAGCGCGAGCTTGATCGAATAAGTGAAGCCGAAGTCCTTGTAGATCCGGTCCGCCAGTTCGCAGAATGCGCGCACTTCGGACACGATCTGATCTTCGCGGCAGAAGATATGCGCGTCGTCCTGCGTGAACTGGCGCACGCGCATCAGCCCGTGGAGCGCGCCGTGCGGTTCGTTGCGGTGGCAGCAGCCGTTTTCATAAAGGCGCAAGGGAAGCTCGCGGTAGGACTTGAGGCCCTGCCGGAAGATCAGCACGTGCGCCGGGCAGTTCATCGGCTTCAAGGCCATCCAGTCGGCCTCGCCGCTGATCACCGGGCCCTCGTCCTCAGTGTTCGGCACTTCGTCAGGAATGACGAACATGTTCTCGCGGTACTTGCCCCAGTGGCCGGACTGCTCCCACTGGCGCGCGTCCATAACTTGCGGGGTTTTCACCTCGCGGTAGCCCGCCGCATCAATCGCGCGGCGCATATAGGCTTCGAGTTCGCGCCAGATGCGGTAGCCCTTGGGGTGCCAGAACACCGAGCCATGCGCTTCCTGCTGGAGGTGGAACAAGTCCATCTCCGCGCCCAGCTTGCGGTGATCGCGCTTGGCGGCTTCCTCCAGCCGCATGAGGTGCGCGTCGAGCTGCTTCTTGTTGAGCCAGCCGGTGCCGTAGACACGGCTGAGCATGGCGTTGGCCTGATCGCCGCGCCAGTAGGCACCCGAAACGCGCGTGAGCTTGAAGGCGGACGGGTCGAGCTTGCCGGTGGAGGCGAGGTGCGGGCCGCGGCACATGTCGAGCCAGTCCGCACCTGACCAGTAGACCGTCAGCTCCTCGTTTTCCGGGAGTTCGGCGGCCCATTCGGCCTTGAAGGTTTCGCCCTCGGCCTGCCAGCGCGCGATGAGGTCGGCGCGGCTCCAGACTTCGCGCTTCAGCGGTTTGTCGGCCGCGATGATTTTGCGCATCGCTTCTTCGATGGCCGGCAGGTCGTCTTCGGTGAAGGCCCGGTCTTTCGGCGCGAAGTCGTAGTAGAAGCCGTCGTCCGTGCTCGGGCCGAAGGTGATCTGCGTGCCGGGGAACAGCGCCTGAACGGCTTCCGCCAACACGTGGGCAAAATCGTGGCGCACGAGTTCGAGGGCATCGGCCTCATCGCGCGCGGTTACGAGCGCGAGCGCGGCATCGCCTTCGAAGGGGCGGGTGATGTCGAAAAGCTCACCATCCACGCGCGCGCCGATGGCGGCCTTGGCCAGGCCCGGACCGATCGCGGCGGCAATGTCTGCCGGGGTGGTGCCGGGCGCGACTTCGCGAACGGAACCATCGGGCAGGGTGATCTTGAACATTTCGGACATGGACGCTCTCGCTGGTTTCGCCGCACTGGCGATTGCCAGCGCTTTGACAGAAACCGGCGCGCGCCGGAAGGCCAGTTATGCGTTGCGCCCTTTGCGGCGTTCAAGCCAGACGGCCAGCATCCAGCCTGCCGCCATGCACACGAACGGCATGACCGGGTAGTGGAAGCGCGATTGGCCGGAGAAGACCATCGCAATCGCGCTGGGATAGAGCGCAATACCATAGGGCAGCAGCCACCAGTCGATCACGCGTTCTCCCGTTGATCGCCGCTGGCGGATCATCATGATCGCGGCCGCGGCAAAGAGGCCGGTACCACACCTGGTTCGCCGCGCGCAGCAGGGTGAACGCCCAAGGCGCAGCCTTCCACGCGGGTGATCCGGTCTCGTAGGCCCATTGGCCTTCGCCGTCCGGGCCCCAGAGGCGCAGCAGCTTCATCGGCATGAGCTTCAGGAACTGGGCCGGGTGCGCCTTGATCCATTCCTTGCCGATCCGGCTGGCTTCGGCATCGTATTCCATCTCGTTCAGCCCGGTGCGGGCATCGAGCGCTTTGACGAGCCGGTCATCAGGCGTGAAGCCGCCGCGCGCGCTGTCGTTGTTACCGGTGAGGAGGGTGATCCCGCCGTTGGTCGAGACCGGAATCCATGCGCCCATCACGCTATGGTTGCGGATCGTCCATGGCGCGACGACCAGTGCCGCCACCGCGATGATGAAGGCGCCGCGCGCGATCACGCCGGGGGTGCGGCGCACAACCTGGCCATCACGCAGCAGGCCGATCAGGCAGATCAGCGGAATGACGACGAGTGTCTGCGCCTTGACCAGCGTGGCGATGCCGAAGACGAGGCCCGCAAACACCAGCCGCGCCGCGCCCTTGCGCGCGATCAGCAGCCAGCAGCCAGCGAGCAGCAGCGCGGTGTAGAACACTTCCGTCAGCGCCAGCGGCACGTAGAGGATCGAGTTGGGATAGAGCGCGAGTAGCAGCAGCGCGATGCGGCCTGAAAGCTCGGAGCCGAACAGGCGGCGCGCGAGGTCATAAGTCAGCCATCCGGCCAGCACCGCGCTGGCAAGGTTGAGCAGGCCCACGGTCAGCGTGGAGGTGCCCAGCGCGCGGAACGCAAGGCTCATCGCCATGGGCCAGCCCGGGGGCCAATAGGCGGTGGGCGCGCCGTTGTTGCCGAGATAGCCAAGGCCCTGCGCCAGCATGGCGGCGCGGGTGTAGTACCAGTCCGCGTCAGACGTCGGCGTTACGTCAAGCAGGATCGCTGCCGCGCGCAGGCCTGCGAACAGCGCAAACAGCGCGATGAGGGCGCCTCGGCTGGTGCTGAACCAGCCTTGCGCGGCAAGGAAACGGGATTGCATCTCCGCAGGACTAGCAGCCGGGCGTAAAGATAGCGTTTGTGACCATTTGACCCGCGCGCTGGCAGTGGCACAAGGACGCGATGATCGAGCATTTCCAGCTGCCTTCGGGCGAACGCATGGCCTATCGGTTCCTGCCGGGCGAAGGGCCGGTGATCGTGTTCCTGCCCGGCTACATGTCGGACATGAGCGGGGGCAAGGCGCAGGCGGTGATGGCCCATGCCGAGGCGCGCGGGCGGGCCTGCCTGCTGCTGGACTATACCGGCCTCGGCCAGAGCGAGGGCGTGTTTGCCGAGAAATCCCTCCCGCTCTGGCGCGATGAGGTGATCGCGCTGCTGGGCGGGCTCGGGATCGAACGCGTGGTGCTGGTGGGATCGAGCATGGGCGGCTGGCTGATGCTGCTGCTGGCCGAGGCTCTGGGGCCGCGCGCCGCCGCGCTCATCGGCCTCGCGCCTGCGCCCGATTTCACCGATTGGGGCTATGACGATGCGCAGAAGGCACTGATGGCGCGCGGGGAAACGCTGCTCCAGCCCAATCCCTATGGGCCGGAGCCGACGCCGACTTATGCGAAGTTCTGGGCGGCCGGGCAGGAAAGCCTGCTGCTGGCGCGCGGCGTCTCCTTCGATGGCCCGGTGCGGCTGATCCATGGGCAGGCCGATCCTGACGTGCCGTGGGAGATTTCGCTGAAGCTGGCGGCGGCGCTGCGTTCAGCCGATGTGCAGGTGCTGCTGATCAAGGACGGGGACCACCGGCTTTCGCGCCCGGCGGATGTTGCCGTGCTGCTGCGCGCGCTGGACGCGCTGGGCTGATCACGGCAGGAAGGATCCCGTGATGCTGCTGCTGCCCCTCGCCCTGCACTTCGATGCGCCCGCCGCCCCGGCGGCCAGCCATGCCGGGAGCCGCGCGGACGTGTGGCATCAGGTGGGGCCCAATCCGCGCACGATGGAGCCATCGCCGCTGCCGATCCCCCGCCGCAAGCGCGTGACCGAAGTGCCGCCGCCCATGCCCGGCGCAGCGCAGACCGCGACGCAGACCGGCATTCCCGCCGCTGCGCCTGCACGGCCCGCCACGTCGCGCTACGCACGGTGCCTCGCGGCGGCAGAGCAGAACCCCGCTGCGGCCATCACGGCGGCGCGGGCATGGCTTGCCGGGATTGCAGCCGCCGCTGCCAATGTCGAGCGCGGCGCTGCGGCGCAGTGCCTTGGCCAGTTGCTGGCCGATAGCGGCGACTACGCCGGGGCCGAAACCGCCTTTGCCGAAAGCGCGGCGCAAGTGCCCGCCACCGATAGTGCCGCACGCGCCGCGTTGCAGGCCATGGCCGGGAACGCCGCACTTGCCGGCGGAAAGGCCGACGACGCGCTGGCGTGGTTCGACAAGGCGCTGGCTGATCCGCCGTCCAAAACGCCGACAGCCGAAGAGAACGCCAGCCGCGGCGCGGTGCAGATCGACCGTTCGCGCGCGCTGGTCGCCCAGAACCGCTTGCCCGAGGCCGGAAGTGCGCTGGAAGAGGCGCACCGGCTGGCACCCAATGATCCCGAAGGCTGGCTGCTTTCTGCCACGCTGGCGCGGCGGGGCAAGGATCTGGAGCGCGCCCAGCGCGATATCGAAGTGGCCGCAAGCCTTGCCGCGCACGGCGATCCGCTCGGCGCGCCCATCGGGCTCGAGGCCGGGGTTATCGCCATGCTCTCGGGCCGCGAGGAGGCGGCGCGCAAATCGTGGAGCTCGGTCGTCGCCCTCGCGCCGGGTAGCGCGGAGGCGGCTACGGCCAAGGGCTATCTTGAACAGATCGGGCCCGCCCCCACATCAGCAGCAATGGCTGCACCCGCAGCTGCCCCTCCACCGGAGACCTCGCGATGAGTCTGGCCGATCTCAAGCTGTCCGTCCTCGATCTCGTCCCGGTGCGCGAAGGCGGCACGGTGGGCGAGGCGCTGGCCGAAGCCGCTGCGCTTGCGCGCACGGCGGAAGATCTGGGCTACAACCGCTATTGGGTGGCCGAGCATCACGGCATGGAAGGGATCGCCGGTGCGGCTGTTTCGGTCGTGCTCGCGCATCTGGGCAATGCCACCAGCCGCATCCGGCTGGGTAGCGGCGGGATCATGCTGCCCAATCACAATCCCATGGTGATCGCCGAACAGTTCGGCGCGCTCGATGCGCTGTTTCCGGGGCGGATCGATCTCGGCCTCGGCCGCGCGCCCGGCGCGGACCAGCGCGTGCTGCGCGCGCTGCACAAGGACATTCACAAGGCGGCGGAGGAATTCCCGAACGACGTGGTGGAGCTGCAGCTCCACTTCGCGGGTGATCCGCGCCTGCCGCTGCAGGCCACACCCGGCCTTGGCGCAAAGCCCGAAATGTGGATCCTCGGCTCCAGCCTGTTCGGGGCGCAGCTCGCAGCGATGCTGGGCATGCCTTATGCCTTCGCCTCGCACTTCGCGCCCGATCACCTCGATGCCGCGCTGACGCTGTATCGTGACCGGTTCGAGCCTTCGGAGCAGCTGGCCCAGCCCTACGTAATGGCCGCTATCAATGTGATCGCGGCGGACACCGACGAGGAAGCCGTGCTGCTCGCTTCGTCGATGGACCAGTCGTTCGTGCGCCTGCGCACCGGATCGCCGGGCAAGCTGCCGCCGCCGGTGCCGGGTTACCGCGAAAGCCTGCATCCCTCCTCGCTCGCGATGCTTGATCACATTCGGCAAGTCAGCGCGATCGGCAGCGTGAAGACGGTGCGCGAGAGGCTCTCGGCATTCCGCGCGCGGACCGGGGCGGACGAGCTGATCGTATCGGGCTCGACTTTCGATCCGGCCTTGCGCCATCGCAGTCTCGCGCTGACGATGGAGGCCTTGCAGGCCGATGTGGCCATCGCGGCGTGATAGCCAATGATGCCTAAATCTTAAGCCTCCTCCTGCTTGCCTCTGCGTTGATGCCGGAGTAGGCTCCGCATGATTAGTTCATGTTCGTGACATAAAGTTGCGCGCATAGAGCGACAAGAAGGTGCGCGCCCGAGGGGAGAGCCCTGCGGGTGACAGCGCCGGGTGCAGGAGCGACCATGGCTACCAAGACCGCCGATTCGGGCGCGGACGCGATTCTTTCCCAAGGGCTCGCCGCGCAGCTCGCCATGCGCTTTGCCGCGTCGCTGCTGCCTGCCGAAGCGCAGGAGATCGAGGCGGAGCGGCTGGCCGGTGCGGCCCGCTTCACGCTTGCGGCCGCAGCCAAGCGCACCGGCGCGGAGCCGGCCATCGCCATCGAGAGCATTGGCGGCCAATCGGGCGCAGCGGGCGGGGCGCGCTATTTGCGCATTGCGGTGATCAACGATGACATGCCTTTTCTGGTCGATTCGATTGCAGGGGCAATCTCGGCGCAGGGGCTGGCGATTGACCGGTTGGTGCACCCCGTGGTTGCCGTGCGGCGCGATCCGGATGGCAATCTGATCGGTCTGCCTGAAGGCGAGGCGCATGGTGAACGCCGCGAATCGATGATCTACCTTGAGACCGAGCGTGTCGATGCGCGCGAGCGGCGCGCGCTGGATGCCGCGCTCCATGCCACGCTGGCCGACGTTCATGCCGCCGTGGCTGATTGGCCGCGCATGCAGGCCGCGATGCAGGAAGATGCGCGCACTCTGCCCGATCAGGAAGGCGCGGCGCTGCTGCGCTGGTTGGCCGAGGGGATGCTGACCCAGCTCGGCCACGTGGTGCAACACAGAGGCGGAACGCAAGGCGAGGCGCTCGGCATCTGCCGCGCCAGCGATGCGCCGCTGCTGGCCAAGGCCAGCTACGACCGCGCTTTCGCCTGGTTCGACCGATTGGGGGACCGCGGCAGCGCCGCCGGCCTTGGGGCCCCGCGTGCGCCGCTCATCGTCAAGGCCAACCACATCGCACGGGTGCACCGCCGCGTGCCGCTCGATCTGTTCATCGTGCCGATGCTGGAAGGCGGCAAGGTCGTCGCGCTTTCGGTGCACGCCGGGGTGTGGACCAGCGCCGCGCTCGCCGCCACGCCGGACCGGATCCCGCGCATGCGCAGCCAGCTTGAAGCGCTGATGGACAAGTTCGGCTTCTCGTCCAATGGGCACGCCGGCAAGGCGCTGGCCCATGCGCTGACCGCGTTGCCGCACGATCTGCTGATCAGCTTCGATGATCTGGATCTCGAACGCGTGGCGACGACCATGATGAGCCTGATCGACCGGCCAAGGCCCCGGTTGGCACTCGTCGCGGCGCCGCTCGCCCGCCACTTGTTCGCGTTCGTGTGGCTGCCGCGCGATGCGCAATCGACCGAGCTCCGGCTGCGCGTGGCGGCCATGCTGGAGCAGGCGACCGATGCGCCGGTGCTGGACTGGAGCCTTTCGGTCGAGGGCAGCACGCTGGCGCTGATGCGCTTCGTGATCGATATTCGCGACGGGTCAGCCGTGCCGGACGAGGCTGCGCTCGATGCCGCGCTGCAGGCTATGGTGCGCGGCTGGGGCGCGGCAGTGGAAGCCGAACTCGCCAAGGGTGAGGATGCTGCCCGCGCCGCCGCGATCGCTGCGCGCTATGCCGATGCTTTCCCGGTGGGATACCGCAGCACGTATGGCCCGGCTGAAGCGGCTGTCGATATCCGCGTGCTGCGCGCCTTGACGCAGGCGGGCGCGCCGCGCCGCGCAGTAAAGCTCCACCGCCTGCCGGGCGAGGAGGGCCTCCGCCTGAAGCTCTATCAGCGCGAGGGCGCTATCGTGCTTTCGGACGCGGTGCCGGTACTGGAGAATTTCGGTTTCCGCGTGCTGGAGGAAGTGCCGACCGCGCTCGACAAGGGGCGGCTGGGCTTCATCCATGATTTCCTTGTTGCCCTGCCTGAGGGGATCGATGGCGAGGCGCTGCTGGAGCGGGGCGAGACCATCGAGGAATCGCTGGCGGCCGTGCTCAACGGCGCGGCGGAGGATGACCAGTTCAATCGCCTGATCGTGACCGCCGGGCTCACCGCGCGCGGCGCGAACTGGATGCGCGCGTGGTATCGCTATCTGCGGCAGGCGGGGATGACCTTCTCCATCGCCACGGCGGTGGACGCACTGCGGGGTGCCCCCACGGTGACGCGCGGGCTGATTGGCTTGTTTCTGGCGCGCCATGACCCGGCCTTTGCCGAGGACCGCGCGCAAGCCGAAGCGCGTTTTGCCGAAGAGATCCGCACCGGGCTGGCCGGGGTGGCGGCAATCAACGATGATCGCCTGCTGCGCCAGTTCCGCGCGCTGGCCGAGGCGATCCTGCGCACCAATGCGTTCAGCCCCGCCGCTGCCGAGGCGCTGGCGTTCAAGATCGATTCGGCGCTGGTGCCCGGCCTCCCCCGGCCCGTGCCGTGGCGCGAGATCTTCGTTTATTCCCCGCGCGTTGAGGGCATTCATTTGCGGGCCGGCCCGGTCGCGCGCGGCGGGCTGCGCTGGTCGGATCGGCGCGATGACTTCCGCACCGAAGTGCTGGGCCTGATGAAGGCGCAGCGCGTGAAAAACGCGGTGATCGTGCCGACGGGCGCGAAGGGCGGGTTCTATCCCAAGCAGCTCCCCGATCCGGTCCGCGCGCGTGATGCGTGGCTGGCCGAGGGGCGCGCCAGCTATGAAGTGTTCATCCGCACGCTGCTCTCTGTCACCGACAATATCGTCGATGGCGCGGTGATTCATCCCGCAGGCGTGATCATCCGCGACGGGGAGGACCCCTACTTCGTCGTGGCGGCGGACAAGGGCACCGCGACGTTCAGCGATATCGCCAATGCCATCGCCGAGGCGGGCGGCTTCTGGCTGGACGATGCGTTCGCGAGCGGCGGCTCCAAGGGCTATGACCACAAGGCCATGGGCATCACCGCGCGCGGGGCCTGGCTTTCGGTGCAGCGCCACTTCCGCGAACTGGGCGTGGACGTGCAGACCCAGCCGATCACGGTGGCGGGCTGCGGCGACATGTCGGGCGACGTGTTCGGCAACGGGATGCTGCTCTCGAAAGCGCTCAAGGTGGTGGCCGCCTTCGATCACCGGCACATCTTCATCGATCCCGCGCCCGATCCGGCGGCGAGCTGGGCCGAGCGCGCGCGCCTGTTCGCGCTGCCGCGTTCGAGCTGGGACGACTATGACAAGGCGCTGATTTCCAAGGGCGGCGGGGTTTTCCCGCGCACGATGAAACAGATTCCGCTGACGGACGAGATCCGCGCGCTGCTGGGGCTGGAGGCGGCAGAGCTCGATCCCGAAGCGCTGATCACCGCGATCCTCAAGGCGCCGGTCGATCTGCTGTGGTTCGGCGGTATCGGGACTTATGTGAAGGCATCCGCTGAAAATAACGTGGCGGTGGGCGATCCTGCCAACGATGGCTTGCGCATCAACGGCGAGGAAGTGCGCGCGCGGGTGATCGGCGAGGGCGCGAACCTTGGCACCACGCAGGCCGGGCGGATCGAGTATTCGCTGATCGGCGCGTCAGGCCGGGGCGGGCGGATCAACACCGATTTCATCGACAATTCGGCCGGCGTCGATTGTTCGGACAACGAGGTCAACATCAAGATCGCGCTCGCCTCCGCCAAGCGTGCCGGGCGGCTGGATGAGCCGGGGCGTGTTGCGCTGCTCACCGCGATGACGGACGATGTCGCCGCGCTCGTGCTGGAGGACAACCGGCTGCAGGCGCTGGCGCTTTCGATTGCCGAGCGCGGCGGGCCGGGCGCGGCGCCCGCCTTTGCGCGGCTGGTCGATGTGCTGGAGGAAAGCGGCGACCTCGATCGCAAGACCGAGGGCCTCGCAAGCAGCGAAGACATGCTGCGCCGCGCCGCTGGCGGGCACGGCTTCACCCGGCCCGAACTGGCAGTGCTGCTTTCCAGCACCAAGCTGGTGCTGCAGCGCGCGCTGGAGGAAAGCCCGGTGGTCGATGACCCCGTGCTCGAAGATCAGCTTTTCGCCGCTTTCCCGCCGCAGATGCGAGAGACCTATGCCGAAGACATCCGCGCGCATCGCCTGCGCCGCGAATTGATCGCGACCAAGCTCGCCAATCGGATCGTCAACGATCTGGGGCCGGTGCATCCTTTTGAACTGGTCGAGGAAGAGGGGTGTAGCCTGGCGCAAGTTGCCGCCGCGTTCGTGGCGGCGGAGCGCCTGCTTGATCTGGGGGGCATCTGGGCGCTGCTCGATGGACCCGAGGGTGAGGCCATGCCCGAACAGGTGCGCCTCGCGCTCTATGCCCGCATCGCCGAGGCGCTGCGCGGCCATATCGCCGATGTGCTGCGTGCCAGCCATGGCAGCTTGACGCCCGGCTTGCCCATCGCCGAGCTGACGCCAGGCGTTTCGCAGCTCTCCGCCTCTACCGGTGAACTGCTTCAGGGTGAGGCCAAGGTCCAAGCGCGGCGGCTGCTGGCCGAACTGACAGAGGTGAGTGCCTCGCCCGATGTGGCCCAGCGCATCGCGCACCTCGTCGATATGGACGGGGCGATCGGCCTTGCCCATCTGGCCGCAGCGCGCGGGACCGAGCCTTCAGCACTGACGGCGGCGTTCTCGGCGCTAGGCTCCGCGCTGGGGCTCGATTGGGCGCAGCAGGCGGCAAGCCGGATGAGCCCGTCCGATCCGTGGGAACGGCTGCTGGTGGCTGGCCTCGCGCGCGATTTCCAGCAGATGCGGCTCGACTTCCTGGCCCGCGCGGCTGGGCAGGATCCGGGGGCGACCGTGGCGCAGTGGCTCGAAGCCCAAGCCGCACCGGTGCGCAATTTCCGGGCGCTCACAGGCCGCGCGCAGGCAACCGCTGGCGTGGCGCCCGCGATGCTGGCGCAGCTGGCGAGCCAGGCGCGCACCCTGCTGGCGCGGTAGTCTCCTGCGCCGGGCCGGATTGGGCAAAGACGGACAATCTGGCCCCGGCCAGTTGACGCAGCGGCCATTTTCGCCAAATCCGCGCTCATACAAGGAGAGCGGGCATGAGCGAGACGGATCTGGCAGCGGACGTGGTGATTGTCGGGGCGGGCCACGGTGGCGCGCAGGCGGGAATCGCGCTGCGGCAGAACGGGTTTGCCGGTTCGATCCTTGTGGTCGGACGCGAGCCGGAGCTGCCCTACGAGCGGCCGCCGCTCTCCAAGGAATACTTGGCGCGCGAGAAGACCTTCGAGCGGATCATGATCCGGCCGGAAGTATTCTGGGCGGACAAGGCGATCACCATGATGCTCGGCACCGAAGTGACAGCGCTGGATG
This sequence comes from Sphingomonadaceae bacterium, assembly GCA_947453945.1. Classification (GTDB taxonomy): domain Bacteria; phylum Pseudomonadota; class Alphaproteobacteria; order Sphingomonadales; family Sphingomonadaceae; genus Novosphingobium. The sequence goes on along the minus strand of CANGJB010000002.1, from coordinate 49,463 downwards.
CGCCGGCGCATGTGGCGACGCTGAGCGATGGGCGGACGCTGCGCTATGGCCACATGATCTGGGCGGCGGGCGGCGATCCGCGCAAGCTGACGTGCGCCGGGGCAGACCTTGCCGGCGTCCATGCCGTGCGCACGCGCGAAGATGTGGACCGCCTGATGGGCGAGCTTGATGCCGGTGCGAAGCGCGCGGTCGTGATCGGCGGCGGCTATATCGGGTTGGAAGCGGCGGCCGTGCTGACCAAGCTGGACTGCCACGTGACCCTGCTCGAAGCCCTGCCGCGCGTGCTGGCGCGCGTGGCGGGTGAGGCGCTTTCCTCGTTCTACGAGGCCGAGCACCGCGCGCACGGCGTCGATCTGCGCACCGGGGTGATGGTCGATTCCCTCGTCGGCGAAGGCGGCAAGGTTTCGGGCGTGAAGCTGGCGGACGGCACCGTGCTGCCCGCCGATCTGGTGATCGTGGGAATCGGTATCATCCCTTGCGTGGAACCGCTGCGCGCGGCGGGGGCGGAAGGCGCCAATGGCGTGCTGGTCGATGGCCAGTGCCGCACTTCGCTGCCTGATGTCTATGCAATCGGCGACTGCGCGGCGCATGCCAACGCCTTTGCCGATGGCGCGGTGATCCGCCTCGAATCCGTGCAGAACGCCAATGACATGGCGACTGTCGCGGGCAAGACGATCTGCGGCGTGGAGGCGGCCTATCACGCGGTGCCGTGGTTCTGGTCGAACCAGTATGACCTCAAGCTCCAGACCGTGGGGCTTTCGACCGGGCATGATGCGGTGGTGACACGCGGCGATCCCGCGACGCGCAGCTTCTCGGTGATCTACCTCAAGGCGGGCAAGGTTATCGCGCTCGATTGCGTGAACATGGTCAAAGACTATGTGCAGGGCCGCAAGCTGGTAGAAGCCGGCGCAGTAATCGCGCCGGAGAAGCTGGCGGATGCGGGCACGCCGCTCAAGGAACTGGCATAACCTCCACCAGCCGATCCAGCGCCCAGCTCGCCGCATCGGCCACGGCGGGATCTGGATCGGCAAGCAGGCGCTGCACCGGGGCCATCAGCGCAGCCAAGCCGCTGTTGCCGGCGGCGTAGAGGCAATTGCGCACGAACCTGTCGCGCCCGATGCGCTTGATCGGGGAGCCGGCGAAGAGCGCGCGGAAGGCCGCGTCATCGAGCGCGAGCAGTTCGGCAAGGCGCGGGGCGGCGAGTTCGGCACGGGGCAGGAACGCCTTGTTGGCGCTCGCCGCACCGGCAAAGCCGTTCCACGGGCAGACCGCAAGGCAATCGTCGCAGCCGTAGATGCGGTTGCCCATTGCGGCGCGAAATTCGACCGGGATCGGCCCCTTGTGCTCGATGGTGAGGTAGGAAATGCAGCGCCGCGCATCCAGCCGGTAGGGCGCGGGGAAGGCGTCCGTCGGGCAGGCCGTCTGGCAGGCGGTGCAGGAACCGCAGTGATTCCCGTGGGTTGCATCAACCTCAAGTGCGATTGAGGTGTAAATCGCGCCGAGGAACAGCCACGAACCGTGCGTGCGGCTGACGAGATTGGTGTGTTTGCCCTGCCAGCCGATGCCCGCCGCTTGGCCCAGCGGCTTTTCCATGACCGGTGCGGTATCGACGAAAACCTTGACCTCGGCCCCTGGCACTTCGGCCACGATCCAGCGCGCGAGGGCCTTGAGCGCCCGCTTCACCACATCGTGATAGTCCGCCCCTTGCGCATAAACCGATATGCGCGCGCGGTCTGTGGCGGCGGCGAGCGCGAGCGGATCGGCGGCGGGAGCATAGCTCATGCCCAGCGCGACCACGCTTCGCGCGGCCGGCCAAAGCGATTGGGGGCCCTTGCGGTGATCGAAGCGGGTTTCCATCCACTCCATCGCGCCGTGGTTCCCCTCAGCCAGCCACTGTTCCAGCCGCGCGGCGCGCACCGGATCATCGGCGGCAGGCGCGATGCCGCAAGCCGCAAAGCCCAGACGTTCGGCCTCGGCTTTGATGCGCGCCGTCACACTGCGCGCAGGCATGGTTTCCGCGCCGTTAACCAAACTTGCTGCCTCCCTCGTTCATCGCTTACGGTTAACGGCATGTGCCATGAAGATCGAACCCTTTGCCTCCTTTACCGGGACGCCCGTGCTGGACAACGCTCCATCTGCTGACCTCGCCACGGATTGGGCAATCGAGGCGCGGGGCCTCGTGAAGCGCTTTGACGGCTTCACCGCCGTCGATGGCGTCGATATTTCAGTGCCGCGCGGAGCGATCTACGGCATTCTGGGCCCCAACGGCGCGGGCAAGACGACGACGCTGCGCATGTTGCTGGGCATCATCGATCCCGATTCGGGCTATCGCCGCGTGCTGGGCCACGAGCGCCCGACCGAAGTGGCGCGCCGCATCGGCTATCTCCCGGAAGAACGCGGGCTCTACCCCGCGATGAAGGCGACCGAGGCCATCGCATTCCTCGCCGCGCTGCGCGGCGTGCCGCTGAAGGATGGGCGCCGAAAGGGCCGCGAACTGCTGGAGCAGCACGGCCTCGGCTATGCGGCGGACCGGCAGATCCGCCAGCTGTCCAAGGGCATGGCGCAGCAGGTGCAGCTGCTCGGCACGCTGGTGCACGAGCCCGATCTCGTAGTGTTCGACGAGCCGTTCTCGGGTCTCGACGCGCTCAACCAGGGCAAGCTGGAGCGGATGATCCGCAGCCTTGCCGAGCGCGGTACGACAGTCATCTTCTCCACCCACGTGATTGCCCATGCCGAGCGGCTGTGCGACCAGATCGCGATCATCGCCGGCGGCAAAGTGCCGTTTGCTGGGCCCGTGGACGCCGCGCGTGATCGCCTGCGCCCGCAAGTGCGTCTTGAAACCCGCGTGCAGGATGGGCCGTGGCGGGCCGCGCTCCCCGCCGATGCGCGCCATGAAGGCCGCTTCTGGTTCTTCACCCTGCCCGAAAGCGGGGTCGAGCCGCTGCTGCGCGCGCTGATCGAAGGCGATGCCGGCATTCTCAGCCTCTCGATCGAGCGGCCGGGCCTGCACGATGCTTTCGTCTCCATTGCCGGTGAGGCAGCTGCCCGCGCGCTGGAGGAATCCGCACAGGAAGCCGCCGAACAGGCCGCAGAAAAGACTGGCTCAAAGAAGGGTCGCCGCTGATGCTCCGCAACCATCTCACCGCCGCCTGGGTGATCGCCCGCCGCGATTTCTGCGCGGTGATCTTTTCCAAGACCTTCATCTTCTTCCTGATCGGCCCGCTGTTTCCGGTGTTCATCGGCGCGATGGCCGGGATGATCGGCGCGCAAGTTTCGCGCGATCTCGATAGGCCGGTGATCGGCATCGCCATGCCAGCGCAGCAGGGCGACAAGCTGGTTGCCGCGCGCAATGGCCTTGCGCCCAGGATGGCGGGCTTCGTCCCCGAATACACCGTGCTGGCACGGCTCGCACCGGGTGAGGCATTCAATGCGCGCACCGTGCTCGCCAGCAAGGGCGTGAAGGGCGCGCCGCAGCTTGCCGCTGTGGTCACGGGCACGCTCGACAAGCCGGTGCTGACCGCCACATCGGAACGCGTGGACGAGTGGCATGGGCAAGTCGCGCTGATCGCGGCTGAGGCCGGTGCGGCGGGTCCGCGCACCTATCCCGAGGTGACGACCGACAAGATCGCCATGACGGCGGCCAAGCAGCACGTCGATCTTGCGGTGACGGCACAGGCCGGCCAGGTGTTGCTGTTCCTGCTGACGATGCTGCTGGCGGGCATGGTGCTCTCCAACCTCGTCGAGGAAAAGGCCAACAAGATCATTGAAGTGCTCGCGGCCTCGATCCCGATGGATGCGCTGTTCCTCGGCAAGCTCTTCGCCATGCTCGCGGTCAGCCTTGTCGGCATTGCGGTGTGGGGCTCGGTCTACGGAGTGCTCATGGTGGTCGGTGCGAAGTCGATGCCGCTGCTGGCGACACCCGCGGTGGGCTGGCCGCTGTTCCTCGGACTCGGCTTCCTCTACTTCGCGATGGCCTATCTCCTGCTGGGCTCGCTGTTCCTTTCGATCGGCGGCATGGCGACCACGGTGCGCGAAGTGCAGACGCTATCGATGCCGGTCACGATGATGCAGCTCATGGTGTTCTTTTTCGCCAGCTACGCACTGGCGCGTCCGGGCACATGGATCGAGACGGCGAGCCAGGTCTTTCCGGTAAGCTCACCCTTTGCGATGCTGGCGCAGGCCGCGCAATCGCCGGTGCTTTGGCCGCATGTGGTGGCGCTGGTGTGGCAGGCGGTGTGGGTCGGCGTGATCATCCGCGTGGGCGCGCAGTTGTTCCGCCGCACGGTGATGAAATCGGGCCCGGCGCGGGGGAGTCGGGGCTGGTTTCGCCGTCCGGCAGCCGCGCCGGCGCGATAAGCGTTTCGCGCAATCGATAGCTTATTGACAGGAGTGTAGGTTGCAAGGATAGTATCCTCCGATTGAAGAGCGGCCGATCACGAGCCGCCCGCAGCGGAAGGATTGCCATGGCCACGCAGCTCGCCCCCGAAGCCCCGTTTACCTACCGCACCTCGCCCACCGCGATCGAAGCTTACGAGGAATGGCTCGCCGCCAATCCGCAGGCCGCGCCGGTCCACACCCAGCCGTGGGACGTGAGTGCATCCTCGATCTATGTCGAGGACCGCTGGGGCCCGATCTTTGCCGAGATGCGCAGCAAGGCGCCGATCAACAAGGTTATCGGCTCGCCTTATGGCGATTACTGGAACGTCACCACGCACAAGGCGATCCAGCATGTCGAATCGCTGCCCGAGCTTTACTCCTCTGGCTGGCAGCACGGCGGGATCACCATCGGCGATCCGCCCGCGGGCATGGACCCGGCCACGCTGGCCGCGCGGCAGATGCCGATGTTCATCGCGATGGACCGGCCCGAACACACCGGCCAGCGCCGCACCGTGGCGCCTGCCTTCACTCCCGCCGAAATCGCGCGGATGGAAGCCGAAATCCGCGCACGAACGGGCGAAGTGCTCGATAGCCTGCCGTGGGGCGAGAAGTTCGATTGGGTGGACAAGGTCTCGATCGAGCTCACCACCGGAATGCTCGCGATCCTGTTCGGCTTTCCCTGGAAGGACCGCCGCCTGCTGACGTTCTGGTCGGACTGGGCAGGCGATGTGGAGCTGACGCTGGCGCCCGATCTTTCCGACCAGCGCTTCGAGATCCTCTCCGAGATGGCGCGCTATTTCCAGGGGCTGTGGATGCAGCGCATGGGCGCGGCACCGACGCCGGACCTCATCTCGATGATGATCCACTCGCCCGCCATGGCCAAGATGAGCCCGCTGGAATTCATGGGCAATCTCGTGCTCCTGATCGTGGGCGGCAACGATACCACGCGCAACACGATGTCCGGCATCGTCCACGCGCTGGATCAGTTCCCCGATCAGCGCGCGCTGCTGGAAGGCGATCCCTCGCTCATCCCCAATGCGGTGCAGGAATGCCTGCGCTTCGTGACGCCGCTGGCGCACATGCGCCGCACCTGCACAGCGGACAACGAACTGTTCGGGCAGCAGATCAAGGCGGGGGACAAGGTCGTCATGTGGTACCTTTCGGGCAACCGCGACGAAACCGTGTTCGAGAATCCGGACAAGCTGATTGTCGACCGGCCCAATGCGCGGCGCCACCTCGCTTTCGGATACGGTGTTCACCGCTGCGTGGGCGCGCGGCTGGCCGAACTGCAGCTGCGCGTGCTGCTGGAAGAAATGCACGAACGGCGGATGCGCGTGCGCGTGGCGGGCGATGTGAAGCGCGTGCGCGCCAACTTCGTCCACGGCTTCCGCAAGCTGGAAGTCGAGCTCGAGAAACGCTGAACCCATCCTGCCTGTTGCGGTCAGATCCGGTTCAGGTTGCCGGAGCTAGCAACGGGATGTCCCGCCGGTGGGCCTACCCGCCCCCTCTCCAGCCCACTCGGCGGGCCCCATTCCCGCCCGAATGGCCGCTTGATCCACATCGCGCCGTGAAGGATGGTAGGGAATGACCTGTTCAGCAGAGCCGGGTGCCATGAAACCATCGCGCCGCACTTTCCTTGCCGTCCTCACCGCCACTGCCGCGATGACAGCGGCCGGCTGCGGCGCCCCTGCCGCCGCGACGCGCAAGGGAACCTTCGCTCTGCAGCGCACCGAAGCGGAATGGCGCAAGCTGCTCACGCCTGCACAGTTCTACATCCTGCGTGAGGAGGGGACTGAGCGGCCCTTCACATCGGCGCTGCTGAAAGAGCACCGCAAGGGCACGTTTACCTGCGCGGCAGACGGCAACGCGGTCTTCGCCTCATCCACCAAGTTCGACAGCGGCACGGGCTGGCCCAGCTTCTGGGCGCCGATCAAGGGCGGTGTGGGCACCTCCAGCGATACCTCGTTCGGCATGACCCGCACCGAGGTCCACTGCACGCGCTGCGGCGGCCATCTGGGGCATGTGTTCGATGATGGACCGCAGCCCACCGGTAAGCGCTACTGTATCAATGGCGATGCGCTTAAGTTCGCGCCGGCCTGATCGCGGAACCTGACGGCCCGCGCGCTATGCCGCCGCGCCATGCTGTGGCAAAGCCAGCCGCGATGCGTGGGTTCAAGCTTGCCCTGTTGATCCTTGCGCTTGTGCCGACGCTGTGGCTGCGCGGGCCAATCCCGCTCGAGGCGCGCGATCCGGGCATCCACCTCGTCGATCTCATGCCGGCGCTGCGCGGCCGCTTGCCCGATACCGGTGCGTTGCGGCTTGAAGGGGCATGGTGGATGACCGGCCGTGCGCGCACACTCGGCACCCTCTCCGCGCTCGCGCAGACGCAGGGCGGCCTGGTCGGGGTGGGCGATCGGGGCGGGATCATCTGGTTTGCGCGGCCGGACCGGCCAGGCCCGTGGCACGCCCGGCTCGCCCCCCTTGTCAACCTTGATTGGCGCAAACACCGCTTTGCCACCGATGCGGAATCCGTTTTCGTCGAGCCGGGTAGCGGGGATTAAATCGTCGGTTACGAGGACGCTTACATGCTGGAGCGCTTCAGCCCCGAGCTTGCCCGGCGGAGCGGCATTCCGCTGCCGGTATTGGCGGAATGGCCGAAGAACCAGGGGCCGGAGGCGATGACTTTGCTGGCTGACGGGCGCACGGTGATTGTGGGGGAAAGCTATGTGCGCTGGCAAGACCGGACGCGCCACCCGGGGCTGATCTTTCCCGGCATTCCCCGCCCGCGCGAAAACCCGGCGCGCTTCGAACTTGTTCTGCCAGCAGGCTATCGGCCCAGCGAACTGGCGCAGATGCCCGATGGGCGGATGCTGGTTCTGGGGCGCAATTTCAGCCTTGCAGGCTTTCGCTCACTGATCGCGATCTTCGCCCCGCGCGATATCCGCGCAGGCACAGTGATCACGCCTCGCGTTATTGCCCGAATCGATGATCCGCGCATCCGCGATAATTATGAAGGGATGACCGTGACACGTGAAGCCGATGGCAGCCAGTTGGTCTGGCTGGTTTCGGACAGCAACGAAATGGTCCTGATGCAGCGAACACTTTTGCTCAAGCTGCGAATCGGGCCGGAAGCCCGTTAGACCCCGGCCCGTAAGGTGCGGGTGGTGTTACCCACCCGACCGAATCATCAGGCAGCGACAGCCTTGGCCAGCTCGCGCTTCACCTTGAGCGCGCGCGCGCTGAGCTTCGTGTCCGACTGCTTGAGCAGCCAGTTGTCGAGCCCGCCGTTGTGCTCGACCGAGCGCAGGCCGTGCGTCGAAACGCGAAACTTGAAGCTGCGGTCCAGCTTTTCCGACATGAGCGTGACGTTCTGCAGGTTGGGCAGGAACAGACGCTTGGTCTTGTTGTTGGCGTGGCTCACGTTGTGACCGACTTGGCGGCCCTTACCGGTCAGTTCGCAGATGCGCGACATGGCTGAAAACTCGCTAGAATGGATACGATCAGGGATCGGGAAGGGCGCGCTCTTGCCGATCTTGCGGGTTAAGTCAAGGATTCGCACGTTGCGCACGCGGCCCGAACCGGTCTAGCGCGAATGCCATGACCCGCTGGCCCCTCCCTGAACCTATGCGCGCGGCGCTGGGTGCTGCCAAGCAGGCCGGTGATGCAGGCGAAGTGCCCATCGGGGCGGTGATCGTCAAGGACGGGGTGGTGATCGCTGCCGCGCACAATACGCCGCGGCTGGATCATGATCCCACGGCCCATGCCGAGGTGCTGGCGATTCGCGCCGCCGCGGCGAAGCTGGGGCAGGAGCGGCTAACCGGCTGCGACTTGTGGGTCACGCTTGAGCCTTGCGCGATGTGTGCGGGTGCGATCGTCCATGCGCGGCTCTCGCGGGTCTATTATGGGGCCAGCGACCCCAAGGGCGGCGCTGTGGAGCACGGCGCGAAGGTCTTTGATGCGCCGGGCTGCCTGCATCGGCCCGAGGTCTATTCGGGGATTGGAGAGGCGGAGGCGGCAGAGCTGCTCCGGGGTTTTTTCCGCGAGCGGCGCTAGGTGCCGCGCTCGATCTTCAGCGGCTCATCGTCTCTTGCGCCGCGATCCGCGCACGGCGTTGGCAGGAAGTCCCTGCCATAACACACGTGGACTTCCTGCAGCCAGCCGCGCGCGTTGGCCGTCACGCGAATCGCGGCAGCGGGAAGGAACGGCGTGGACCGGCGCAGCGCGGCGCGCAGATCTCCTGCGGTCAGGGCAGGGCGGCGTGAGAGTGCTTGCATATCGGGAAAGCGCAACGAGCCGAATAGCGCGGCACCTGCCTTGAAATACCCCTCGGGCGAGCGCGCCATGCAGCTGCCATGCTTGGCCCATTCGTGGGTGAGGAGGTAGGGCGAAGGGGTCATGCACAAGTTGCGGCGCAGCGTTTCGGCGGCAACCGGCTTGTCGCTGCACCACTGGGGCCAGCGGCCCGGTTCCGATTCGGGCCAGAGGCCGTGGAGGATAAACCCGAAGCGCCCCATTTGCCCGCCGCATTGCAAGGTGGAACGGCCATCGCGCTGGTGGCCTCGGCAGAACTCGGGCGACCAACTGAGTGCCAGCGTATAGCCCCTGATCGGCAGCGCGCGGCGGGGGCCATCTGGCTGCGGCAGTGCGGGGGCTTCGATTTGGGGCGGGAGGCGGCATTGCAGCGCTTGCGCTTGCGCGGTGAGTGGCAGCGCCAGCAGGGCACCTGCGAGGAGCGCACGGCGCTTCATACCGGCGTGAAATCGAGCCCGATATCGGCGGCGGGGGCACTTTGCGTGAGGCGGCCGACTGAGACGTAGTCCACGCCTGAGGCCGCAATCGCGCCGATGGTATCGAGCCGGACGCCGCCGGAAGCCTCGCACGGCACGCGGCCGGCCACGAGCGCGACGGCCTCGCGCAGAAGCGCAGGCCCCATGTTGTCGAGCAGCAGGCGGGTTGCACCGGCCTGCAGCGCGGGTTCGATCTGGTCGATGCGGTCAACCTCGCAGATCACGTCGGCCACACCCGCGCTCAGCGCGCGGCGCACGGCTTCGGCAACGCCGCCGGCGACGAGGACATGGTTGTCCTTGATCATCGCGGCATCCCACAGCCCCATGCGGTGGTTGTGCCCGCCGCCGGTGCGCACGGCATACTTTTCGAGATGGCGCAGGCCCGGGATCGTCTTGCGCGTATCGAGCAGCTTCGCAGCCGTCTCGCCCATCGCATCGACATAGCTGCGCGTGAGCGTGGCGACACCGGAGAGGTGCTGCACCGTGTTGAGCGCGCTGCGTTCCGCCGTGAGCATCGCGCGGGCGCTGCCCTTGAGGCGCATGAGCGCCGAGCCGGGGGCGACGGACGCGCCTTCCGGGACAAGGATTTCAATCTCCATCGCCGGATCGAGGGCGCGGAAGAACGCGGCTGCGATGGGGAGCCCGCAGACGGTGATCGCATCGCGGCTATCCATCACGCCGGCAAAGCGCGCGTCTGCCGGGATCACGCTTTTCGAGGTCACGTCATGCCCACCGCCGGGGAGGCCGTGGCCCAGATCCTCCGCCAGCGTGGCGGAAACGAAAGCGTCCAGATCGAAGCCGGGGATGGTGAAAGCGGTCATGCCTTTCGGCCTAATCACCGCGCGCCCGGCTGTCGAGTATCCCCGTGGGTCCTAGTGGACGAAGCGCGCCACCACATCGCGATAGGAGCGCGAGACTTTTACTTCGGAGCCGCTATCCAGCACGAGGAAGCATTCGCCGTTGGTATGGGGCTTCACCTGCCGCACGCGGTCGAGGTTGACGATCTTGGAGCGGTGGACGCGCTGGAACACGCGCGGATCGAGCCGGCGTTCAAGGTCCTTCATCGTCTCGCGCAGGATCAGCGAATTGTCGCCGGTGTAGATGCACATGTAATCGCCCGCGGCCTCGATCCGTTCGATCGTATCGACATCGACGCGGAAGATCTGGCCGCGATCCTTGATGTTGATGAGCTTTTCGAAGCGGCCCACGGCAGGCTCGCTATCTTCAGGGATCGAGTCCATCGCATCGGGGGCAACTTCGGCGAGCACGGTCTTGAGCTTCTCGGCCTCTTCCAGCCCGCGTTTTTCGGCAAGGCGGGTGCGCGCGCGGTCTAGCGCATCGGCAAGGCGTGCCGGCTCGACCGGCTTGAGGAGATAGTCGACCGCATTGGCCTCGAACGCGCGGATCGCGTGTTCAGAATAGGCGGTGACGAAAACGAACAGCGGCGGATCGATCTCGATCACCCCGCTCACCACGCTGAACCCATCGAACCCGGGCATCTGGATATCGCAGAACACCAGATCGGGCTTTTCGGTCTTGATCTTGCGGATCGCCTCGCGCCCGTTGGAGCAGGTGTCGATCACTTCGACATCGGGGAAGGCCTCAAGCCGCAACTGGAGGCCCTGGATAGCGAGCTTCTCGTCATCGACGAGGATCGTGCGAATGGTCATGGGCTACCTTTGCTGTGTGGCGAGGGATGCGGGCACTTCACGCGCTTCAAAGGGCAGTTCGATCACCACCTGGAAGCCTCCGCCCGGCCGCTCGCCGATTTCGAACCGCTGGTTCTCGCCATAAGCCTGCGCCAGCCGATCACGGATATTGGCAAGGCCGACGCGGGTGGAATCCGCCGTGGTTTCAGGCTGAGAACTGGTCACGCCAAACAATGTCGAGGGGTCGGTGCCCGGTTGCAAGCCCGGCCCGGTATCGGACACGGTGACACGCAGCACCGAGCCGACGAGTTGCGCCGCGATGTTGATCGTGGCCCCTTCCTCCAGCGGGCTGACGCCATACTTGATCGCGTTTTCCACGAGCGGCTGGAGCAGCAGTGAGGGCATGAGGGCGGGCGAGGCATCGTCGTCGATGCGAAATTCGGTGGAGAGCCGCTCCTCGAAGCGCATCCGCTCGATATCGAGATAGAGCTTCAGGGTCTCCACTTCCTGCGCCACGGTCACGCGCCCGGTCGGCTCGTTGATCAGGGTATAGCGCAGGAACGAGGAGAGGCGGCTGAGCATCGCGTTGGCCGGCTCGGTCTGCTTGAGCAGCACCAGCGTGGAAATCGAATTGAGCGTGTTGAACAGGAAGTGCGGATTGAGCTGGTAGCGCAGCATGGCGAGCTGCGCCGAAGTGGCCTGCGCTTCCAGCCGGATCAGCTGGTCGTTCTGTTCTTCCACCTGCACGTAGAAGTTGATCGCGTAATAGAGCGCGGACCATGCGCCGAGCAGCGTGAGATCAAGGTAGAACACGCCGAGGAACAGCTGCGCGAAGCCCGAATCGCCTTCAGTGCGGTAGAGGCTGATCACCCAGGAATCGATGAAGGCATAGAACCCGACCGCGATGGCCAGCACCACCGAAGTCACGCCCCAGGTGATCAGCGGCGCGCGGTTGATCAGTGCGCGGTAGATCACCGAGAGGATCAGCGAGATCGAAAAGCCGGTGATCGAGGCGATCAGCACGATGATCAGGAACGACCACGGCTGCGCATTGGCGAGGCTGGAGAGCGCGCGCAGGAGCATCGCGCCGCCCCAGCCGAGCATTTGCAAGCGCCAGAACGCACGGTTCTTGTTGCCGAAGAACGGCGTCGGGTGGAGCGGCAGCTTCATTGCCATGATCGGTGTGTAGACCACCACGCGCACCTGCGCCACTGCTGCGCAATATCGGCATGGAAGGCTGGTGCCGCAGCCGCGTCAGCGCCACAAATCAACAGCTTTGCGTGGCTGGGCAAAGCGGTTATCGTGTTGCGCAAACGGGAGAGAACCATGGATCATCACGGCAGTTCCGAAGAGCGTGCGCAGTTCCATTCGATGGAAGAAGGCACGCAGGAAGATTGGGCGATCATCGCGCGCGACTATGTCGGCTTTGCCGCCGGCCTGCCGGACCGTGTGCTCGCGCACCTCAAGCTGCTCGACGGCGATTTCGGCGGCTTTCCGATCGACCGCCTGACCCACAGCCTGCAGACCGCGACCCGCGCGCACCGCGATGGACGGCCCGAAAGCTATGTCGTGATGGCGCTGCTGCATGACATCGGTGACACGCTGGGGTCCTACAACCACCCCGAAATCGCCGCCGCGATCCTGCATCCCTTCGTGAGCGAGGAAGAGCACTGGATCTGCCGCAATCACGGCGCGTTCCAGGGCTATTACTATTTCCACTACCTCGGCATCGATCGCAACGTGCGCGAAAAGTACCGCGACAGCCCGTATTTCGACGCCTGCGCCGAGTTCTGCGCCAAGTACGATCAATCCGCGTTCGATCCGGATTACGACACGCTGGGCCTCGATTTCTTCGAGCCGATGGTGCGCCGGGTTCTGGGGCGTCCGCGCAGCGAAACTTCGATAAAAGCCATGGAAACGACCGCCGCGAAAGTCGGCGCCCCGGCCTAGGTCCTGACCCTAAGGCTCGCGCCGGAACCTGCGCGCCCAGTCCGCATCGGGCGCGGCGCGCAGCACGGCGATTTCTTCGGCCATTTCCCGCGCACGGGTGCTGGCCTTGCCGTGGCTGGCGCCGGGGATCACGAGCAAGCCGCGCGGGCCGATCAGGCGGATCATGCGCAGCGCCGCAGCGGGATCGTAGCCCGCGGCGGCCATGATCCACACTGAAAGCCGGTCCGCCTCGCGCTCGGTGCGGCGTACGGCCGCTACCGGCCGCTTGCCCGGCCCCAGCACAGTTTCGTGATCGAGTGCGGCATGGGCCAGTTCGTGCGCCAGCACCGCCGCGATCATCGCTTCATCGCCGCCCAGCCGGACAAGCGCCTCGCGCCCGATGCGCACCTGGCTGCGGGTGGCACCTGCATTGTCCTTGCCGTCATCGAGGATGAACCGCACCGCACACGAAGGCGCGGCGCGGACCGTGACGATCCGGCCATCGCCGAGCATGAGCGCCACTTCGCCCGATTGCGCCGCCGCCTGTTCAAGGCGCGATTGCAGCGCCCACACTCGGTCCCAGCTGCCGCGCGGGGGCGGCGGCCCCACCGGTTCGCCAGCGACGGCGTTGACGACCATGTTGGCGGCAAGGCCCGCAGTTGCAGCCGGGCTCTCCGCCGCGACCGCCGCCACCGCGATATCGCCTGCAAGGCCATAGGCGGCGCGCGCTGCCGCAGGATCGGTGAAGGTCTGCACATCAGCCAGCAGGAGGCCGATCCCCGGCGCGGCGCGCGGGCAGAACCCGGCATTGGCGTGGCTCAGCCGCCAACCTATGGTCTGGACGAGTGCATCGGCCTGCTGGAGTTCATCCACGGGCTGTGCCCGGGCCGGGATCGCCGCTGCCAGCAGGACGGCCAGCGCCGCGACCCGCATCCGCCGCTCAGCCCTTGCGCGCCGCGTTGACGGCCTGCTGCAAGGCATCGCGGCCAACCGCGCCGGTCATCAGCTTGCCGCCCACGCTCCACGCCGGGGTGCCGTTGATGCCTAGCTGCCGCGCGAAACCGATGTTCCGTTCCAGTTCCTGATGCACGCCTGCCTGCTGCGCGAAGGCGCTGGCGGCGGCGGCGTCCATCCCGGCAGCGGTGGCGGCGGCGGCGATGCTGGCGCCGCTCGGCCGTTCGCCGGCAAACATCGCCTTGTGGAACGCGGCATATTTGCCCTGCGCTGCGGCGGCGAGGCCCATGCGCGCGGCGGGCTCGCTTTCAGGCGCGATGATCGGCAATTCCCGCACCACCACACGCAGATCGGGATTGGCTGCGAGCAGCGCTTCGACATCGGCGACGCTGCTGCGGCAATACGTGCATGAAAAATCGGTGAATTCGACCAGCGTGATCTTGCCCGCCGGGTTGCCCAGCACCGCGCCGGGGAACGGCGTTTCGATGGCGCCGCGCAGGGGCGTGAGGCGGGCTTCCGCCTCGCGTGCCTGGAGCTTTTCCATGGCTTCGGGCAGCACTTCGGGGTGTTCGAGGATGTAGCTGCGCACCAGCGCCTCGATCGCGCTGCGCTGGCGGGCGTCGATCCCGGCGTCTGCCAGCTGCCCTTCGAGCTTCGCATCGGGCGCAGCGGACTGCACTGCGGCATCGCGGCCATGCATCGCCCACCAGCCGCCTGCGGCACCCGCAGCGCCAATGACCAGCGCGAGGGCAAGGAACGGGCTGAAACGCATGTGAGTAACTCCTGATAATCCCGAACCAGCTAGCGGGACTTCCTCATCCGCTCAATCATCGCGCGGGCCGACATCGCGATATCCTGTGCGCGGAGCCAATCGGGGGAGCCTTTGGGCAGGGCGCCTTCCGCCGCCTCGGCGCTGCGCAGCGCTTCCGGCAGGCGCAGATCGCCCAGTTGCTGTTCGGCGCTGGCCAGCCGGGCGCGTGGGATATCGCCCTGCGCTTCATAGACCACGCCCAGCTGATACCACGCGAACGGATTGTCGCGGTCCCGCGCCACGGCGGTCCGCAGCACGCGCTCGGCCTCGGCGAAATTGGCCTTGTCCTCGGTGGCGAGCAAAGCATGGCCCAGCGTGGTGGCAATGAGCGGGGTGTTGCGCGTGAGTTCAGAGGCGCGGCGCAGCGGCTCGAGGGCCTCCTTGGGTTTGCCCGATTCGAGCAGGACCTGCCCCTTGAGTTCGAGCGCATAGGGATCGCTTGGGTCCATCTTGAGCAGCGCATCAGTTTCGGCGAGCGCCTTGTCCATCAAGGCTTCCTTGTGGAAGGCATAGGCACGGGCGAGGTGCGCGGGCGCGTCCTGCATCCATTCGGGATAGGCGGCAAGCGTGGCGGAAGGTTCCGCCAGATAGCCCACAAGCTTGGCCTTCACCCGCAGAAACCGGGCCTGCAGCGCCGGGTCCACCGGCCTGGTCCAAGCCGGATCCTGCGAGAACGCGTCCTGCAAGGTCGTCAGGCGGTCCGCCGTCATCGGGTGGGTCGAATAGAACTCCGCATCGGCATCGCGCTTGAAGCCATAGCGGAACTCCATGTTCTGCAGCTTCTTGAAGAAATCGACCGAGCCCTTGCCCGAAATGCCCGCCTTGGTGAGGAACTGCACGC
This sequence comes from Sphingomonadaceae bacterium, assembly GCA_947453945.1. Classification (GTDB taxonomy): domain Bacteria; phylum Pseudomonadota; class Alphaproteobacteria; order Sphingomonadales; family Sphingomonadaceae; genus Novosphingobium. The sequence continues at coordinate 34,115 of CANGJB010000002.1, read as the reverse complement.
TGGCCGCATCGGCAGAGGATTCCTGCGCGCGGCTGAAGGCGAGGTATTTGCCCAGCGCGGCCTGCTGGCCGGCCATCATGATGCCGATACCCGCATCTGCCGAACCGGCCGCCGCCGCCGCCGCGCCCAGCAGCAGGCTGAGCAGGGTGATCCCGGTGGCCGGCTTGCCGCCTTCATCGCCTCGGATCACGTGGCCGCCGGTGATGTGGCCCAGTTCGTGCGCAAACACGCCCTGCACTTCCTGCGCGTTGTCTGCGGCGCTGATCAGCCCCGAATGGATATAGACCGCCTGCCCCCCGGCGACGAAGGCGTTGATTGAGGGATCATTGAGCAGGACAAGATCAATCGTGCGCGGATTGAAGCCGGCGGCGGCCACGATCGGCGCGGCCATATCCTGAAAGAAGGCTTCGGTTTCTGCATCGCGCAGCACCGATTGCGCGGCGGCGGGCGCAGAGCCGATCACTGGCGCGAGCGCCAGGGCCAGGGATGCCGCCAGCGCGCGGCCAATGCTGCGGGGAAGAGACCGTGTCACGATACGCGCAGCTTAGCCGCCATGCGCCTGAACCGGCGCTGAAGCGGTAACCTTGGCGAGGAACGGCAGCAACGCATCGACCGCGCGCGGATCTTGCGAGAAGGGCCGCGCGAACATCATGATCAGGCCCTCGTGCGTCACGCCGTTCAGCAGCACCGCGCGGGTCGGCGCGCCGGCGCGGGTCATCGTGCGGGCGAGCCCCACCGAATTGCGCGGGCGCACGCGGGTATCGGCGGTGCCGTGGACCAGCAGCAGCGGCGGCCCGCCCGCTCGGGCATGAACCACCGGCTGGGTTTCTTCCGGATCGGGCGCCTTGCCGAAGCTCAGCCTGGTTGCCTCGCTGTCAAACGGATAGAAGTCGTAGGGGCCAGCGAGCCCGACCACCCCGCGCAGCGCATCCGCCGAAAGGCCCTGCGCCGCCAGCCAGCGCTGGTCGAGCCCGAGCATGACCGCGTTGTACGCCCCGGCGGAATGGCCCATCAGCACCACGCGGTTGGGATCGCCGCCCAGCGGCCCGGCATGGTCCGCCACCCAGCGCAGCGCGGCGGCGCCGTCTTCCAGCATTCCCGGATACTGCGCCTTGGGATAGAGCCGGTAGCCCGCTAGCACCACGGCATAGCCCTGCGGCGCCAGCGCGCGGGCGATGAAGCGGTAATCATGCGGATCGCCCGAACGCCAGCCGCCGCCATGGATGAACACCACGATCGGCAGCGGGGCCTTGGTCAGGGCTGCATCTGCAGGGAGGAACATCTCCAGCTTTTGCGTGGGATCACGGCCATAGTGCGCCGCTGCCACTTCGCGGATCGTGCCATCGCCGCCGCGCAGCACTTTGTCTGCGTTGTCGAGCATGGCCACGGCTTCGGTCGCCAGCGCCTGGCGATAGAGCAGGAAACCGCCCACACCGAGCAGCGCAAACACGGCGAGCGTCCACGCCAGCCGGCGCCGGCGCGGTTTGCGGGGGGTGTGCGGAAGGGTCTGATCGTCTGCCATGGCGGATGGCTAGACGGTTTTGTGCGAGCGGGGAAGCAGCCTCCCCGAATGGATGTCAGCCCAGCAGGCGGCGCGCGGCGCGCTCCAGCATCGGCTGGTCATCGGCAATCTCGCCCAGTAGCACCGCCGATCCGCCTGCAAGGCGGCGCACCATGACCAGCGCAAACTCCGCGCCTTCCGGTTCCAGCGCATAGAGCGGCTTGTGATCGAGCGCGCGCAGGCCTTCGACCACCGAAACGGCAGGCTTGGACGCGGTCTTGCCGGTCTCCTCGCGGCGCAGCTTGCGCTCCAGCGCGACCACGCCTTTGAGCCCGCCCTGCGCTGCGGCGAGATAGGCCGCCAGCTCGCCATAGCCCAGCGCGATGCGCTGCGCATGGGCGAGCGCGGTGGTGTATTCGGCGATGCGCGTCTTGTCGTAATCCGCGCCGAACACGAGCTTGACCAGCGGGGTCAGCGGCGCGCGAGCCTGCATGGTGAGGCCGGCATCGGCGACCATCTCGGCATAGTCTTCCGGCGCATCGCCCGCGGCCAGCGCGAAATCCCAGGCGCGGCCGATGGCGGCATAGAGCGCGCTTCGGGTGCGGTCTTCGCTGGCATAGGCGATGTGCGCCAGATCGCGGGCCGAGGCGAGCCAATCGGCAAGGCAGGCGGGTGCGGTTTCATCGGGCGCGAGGCCGATGGCGGGCGCTGTGTCGGGAAGGATCTCGGCGCCGAATTCGGCCAGATCAAGCGGCTGCGCGGCGTCGGCTTCGTCATGCAACATGTCGCTGTCGGGGCCATCAGCCCAGCCGCCCAGCGGCACTTCGGACGTACGACGCGGCGCGAGCGACGCGCTGCTGGGGCGCTGGTCGAGCGCCTGGTCAATTTCCAGCAGCAGCGCGTCGGTCGTCTGCTGGTCGGCCAGCTCCTTCCAGTTTATCACACCGTAGAGGTAATTGATCGTTTCGTTGTCGGTGGAAAAGGGCAGCAGGATGCCGCGATAGAGGATCGTGCGCCCGCGCTGGTTGACGAATTCGGCCTCGAACCCGATCGGCGCCTGGTTGGCGATGATCTGCAGATAGTGATCTGTGATGCGCGAAAGCAGCGAACGTCCGGGAATGTCGCTCAGGCGGCGCAGCGGGCTGCGCGCCTCGCACTCATCAGCAAGCACCTGGCCCAGAAACGGGATGGCCGGATCCTCGATCCCCTTGTCGAAATGCAGCAGCACCGAATGATCGGCAAAATCGGGGAGTTCGCCATCGAGCAGCGACTGGACCGGCGGGAACTGCCCCTGATCTAGCAGGCTGGCCCAGAAATTGTAGGCGCGCACCTGCATGCGGCGCTCGTCCTGCCCGATGGAAGGCGGCGGCGCGGCGGCAGGTCCCTGCTCGTCGATCGATTCCTCGTAGCCGGCATAGTCTGCGGCCTGGTCGATGGGGTCCTGCCCCGCCGAACCATCCGTGCCGATGCCGCGATACGTTTCCATGAACCAATCCCCGTGGTCGTCCTACGGGGCCGTCATGGCGCAACATGGTAAAGATGTGTTTAAGTTGCGCCGTCTTGGCAGGGGCGATTGTTCGATTGTGGTGTTACCGCGCGGCGATGGCCGCGGCCTTTGCGAGCAGGCGCTGCGCCATATCGCGGTGGAGCAGCTCTGCCATCTTGCCGCCCACCTTGAGCGCGCCCTTGCCCGCGTTGGCCGGATCGGCGAACGCTGCGACAATGGCCTCGGCTTCCGCCACCTCGCCCGCGCCCGGCGCGAACACGCGGTTGGCGGTCTCGATCTGCGAGGGATGGATGAGCGTCTTGCCATCAAGGCCCAGTTCGCGCGCCTGCGTGCATTCCGCCTCCAGCCGCGCGGGATCGTCGATCGCGTTGCACACCCCGTCGAGCAGGACGAGGCCATAGGCACGCGCGGCCATCAGCGCCTGGACCATTACCGGCACGAACCCTGCGCGGCCATGCACTTGCGCCATGCCGGTTTCCTTGGCGAGATCGTTGAGCCCGAGCACGAAGCCGCCCAGCCGCGAGATGCGGGCTGCTGCGGCAATCCGCTCCAGCGCGAGCACGGCGTGCGGCGTTTCAATCATCACCCACAGCCGGATGGCTGGATCATAGCCCGCGCCGTCCATCGCGACCGAAAGCGCGACGACATCGGCGGCATCCTCCACCTTGGGGGCGAGGATCGCATCTAGCGGGCAGCGGGCCAGTGCGGCGAGATCGGCCTTGCCCCAAGGCGAGCCAAGCGGATTGATCCGCGCGATCATCCGGCGATGGCCGAACCCGCCTGCGGTCAGTTCCTCGACCAGCGCGGTGCGGGCTTCGTCCTTCATTTCGGGCGCGACCGCGTCTTCGAGATCGAGCGCCATCGCATCGCAAGGCAGCGCGCGTGCCTTGTCTACCGCGCGGCGATTGCTTGCGGGCATATAGAGCAGCGAACGCAGCGGCTGCGCATGGATCAGGGCTTCGGGCACGGCTTTGGACACAGGCGATCTCCGGCCATCAGGGCAATTGGCCAGCGCCCATTCCCCAAGCTGCGCTGCGGCGCAAGGGATTGTTACAGGATATACCGAACCTTGATTGCTGTGTGCAGCTGGGCCGATCCCACCTGGAACGAGGCCGCGCCGAAGCGGGGCGGGCCGAACTGCAGCGGCGCATCGCGCGAAAAGCCGAAGCCTTCCTTCGGCAGCATCATCATCTTGTCCATGCGGCCATTGCCGTTCTCGTCATGAAACAGCGCGATGGCATAGCGGCCGGGCACGACATCCTTGAACTGCACGGTCTCTCCGTTGACCGCCGGAACCGTGAGGTGCCGCGCGGCGGGGTCCTTCTGGCAATCGGGGAAAGTCTTGGGGTTCGCGGTCATGCAGGCCATGATCTGGCCGTGGTTCGAACGCAGCCCGTCAATCTCCACGAGGATCGATGTGGGCACGGGGGCTGGTTGGGTTCGGGGCAGCGACGTAGTCTGCGGCATTGCGGCGATGATCATCGGTGCGGCCAGCAGCGACATGGCAGAAACCAGGCCGCGCTTCCCCTTCATGGCGCGGAAACGCCCTTGTCCGTCCCGCAGACGTGATCCCAGAAGCGGAAGTAGAGGCCAAAGTTGCATCGATAGAGCTCATGATGACGGTGATGATGACTCGCTGTTATCACCCAATGCCCTACTGTTGAATGAACAAGCGCCTTGGGAAACATTTCCCAGCCCATGTGATTTGTAACACCCATCACTGTCATGACCATGAGCACAAGGCCCAGAACGCCGGCGTGGATCGGTATCACGAAGACCAGCGCGGGAATAAACAGGCCGACAATCGCCGCCTCGGCCGGATGGAAATTCATCGCTGCCCACGCGGTCGGCGGGCGGCTGGCATGGTGCACGGCGTGGACGGCACGGAACACCGCCGGGCGGTGCATCCAGCGGTGCGTCCAATAGAACCAGGTATCGTGTAGCGCGAGGTAGGCGAACAGCGAGACCGGTAGCCACCACAACGGCCAATCGTTCACATCGGTATAGACCCGCGTCCAGCCATAGTGCTGCCAGCCCCAGGCAATGATCCCGGCCGGCACGCCATAGATCGCGGCGGAGGCAAGGCTCCATGTGATCTCGCTGCGCATCTGGGGGCCGAGGCCCTTGTAATGCCCGGGCCGCACGCGCGCGGTGATCCACGCGAACATCCCGCTCACCGCCAGATAGCGCGCGCCGACAATCACCGTCATGACAAGCGCGGATAGCCACAGCTCGGTCATAGCGATGCTCCGAAGGCGCGATGGTGGGCGGGCTGGATCACGGTCCCTCTATGCCAAGCCCCGGCGTCTGTGGACAGCCCGCCGTTGGGGCAGTCCACAGCGCCCGGACTTCATCAGACCGCGCGGCGAACCCGGTTGCGGTGCTGGCCGACACCGGGGTTGGCGCCGCCGCCACCATTGGGGCGGAAGCTGCGCGGCTTGTCGCCCTGCGGCCGGTCGTCACGCGGTGCATCGCTGCGATCGGCGCGGATGGGATTGCCCACCGGGCCCCGGTCGCCTGCATTGCGCTCGCCCGTGCGGGGATTGGCATCGCGGGGACGGCCATCACGGCCCTGTGCGCGGCCACCGGGCGTGCGATCATCGCGCACCCGCTCACCACCGCGGCCTTGACCGCCACCGTGATTGGCACCGTGATTGGCACCGTGGCCACCACGGCGATCACCGCCGCCACGGTTTCCGCCGCGCCCGCGGGCATCACGGTCATCGCGGCGCGAATCGCGCTCGGCTTCTTCGGGCTTGCGGCTGACTGCGGGGAGCTTCGCGGCCTCGGCCAGAAAACCTTCGGGCAGCGGCAGCGGCATGAGCTTGATGCCCGTCAGTTTTTCGATGTCCTTGAGATAGGGCTTTTCGTCCGGCGCGCAGAAGCTGATCGCCTCGCCATCCGCACCCGCACGTGCGGTGCGGCCGATGCGGTGGACATATTGTTCGGCCACGTTGGGCAGTTCGAAGTTGAACACGTGGCTCACCCCGCTCACGTCGATCCCGCGCGCGGCGATATCGGTGGCGACGAGGATCGGGCACGAACCCTGGCGGAAAGCGTCCAGCGCGGCGGTGCGCTGCGCCTGGCTCTTGTTGCCGTGGATCGCGCGCGCGCTGATCGAAGCGGCGGAAAGGTGGCGAACCACGCGGTCCGCGCCGTGCTTCGTGCGGGTGAAGACCAGCGCCCGGTCAAGCTTGCCATCGGCCAGCAGCGCGCGGATGCGCAGCGTGAGCAGAGCCTGCTTTTCGGCCTGGTTGACGAACGTGACGAACTGCTCGACGCGTTCGGCCGTGCTCGCCTGCGGGGTCACTTCCACGCGCACCGGGTTGTTGATGAACTGCTTGCCCAGATCCGCGATGGCCTTGGGCATCGTCGCGGAGAAGAACAGGCTCTGGCGTTCCTTGGGCAGCAAGTTGGCCACGCGGCGCAGCGCGTGGATGAAGCCGAGGTCCATCATCTGGTCCGCTTCGTCGAGCACGAAGATCTCGACCCGGCCCAGCGTGAGCGCACGCTGGTCGATCAGATCGAGCAGGCGGCCCGGCGTTGCAACCAGAATGTCGACGCCCGGCACAAGGCGGCGGGCCTGCTTGCCCACCGGCACGCCGCCGAACACGCAATCGACCACAAGGCGCAGGTTCTTGGCATAAGCCGCGATGTTCTCGGCAATCTGTGCGGCGAGTTCGCGCGTGGGCGAAAGCACCAGCATGCGGCACGAGGCCGGCTTGCGCGGCTTCATGTCGGCCGCGAGGCGGTGGAGCGAAGGCAGCGCGAACGCGGCGGTCTTGCCGGTGCCGGTCTGTGCGATGCCGAGGAGGTCGCGACCTTCAAGCAGGGCCGGGATCGACTGGCGCTGGATCGGCGTCGGGTCGGTATAGCCCTTGCTGGCAAGCGCGTGAAGGATCGGCTCGGCAAGGCCGAGATCGCTGAAATAAGACATGGGAATCCAATCGGGTTGTGTGGCGCACGGCACAATGCGGCGCGCGGGCAGGGGGTCGACCATGCGACCCATGCGTGAAGGGGAAGCCAAGCGAAGCAGCCGTTCAGCCGGGGCGGGTACACGCCCTGAAACGGCGGACCTCACGCTTGCCCGGGCCTGCGGCGGAAATTCCGCTCGCCAGTCCTGCTGGGTTGCCGCTTAAACGCTATTGCGCGGGAAAGCAAGTAAATTGCGCAAACGGCCATGGGATGGCCTGCGGGCTTCCCAAGATGGGGGCGGTGCCCCTATGCTCCTGTTCATGCTGAATCGCCCTTTTGCCGCGCTGCTTTTCGCCGCCTTTCTGATCCCCGCCAGCGCGCTGGCTGCGCCCACGCTCATCGCGCCTGAGCGGCGCATGGTTGCCGCCGTGGAAGCGGGCGATGCGCGAGATCTCGTCCTGCTCGAACGCCTCGTCAACCAGAACTCGGGTTCGCGCAACATCGCCGGGGTCAAGGCGGTGGCCGCGCTCGTGCGGCCTGAGTTCGAGGCGCTGGGCTTTACCGTGAAGTGGTTGCCGATGGAGCAGACCGGGCGCGCCGGGCACCTCGTCGCCACTCACACCGGCAAGCCGGGGGCGAAACGCCTTCTGTTGATCGGCCACCTCGATACGGTGTTTGAAGCGGATTCCCCGTTCCAGACTTTCACCCGCAAGGGCGATTTTGCCAGCGGCCCCGGCGTGGCGGATAACAAGGGCGGCGTGGTTGCCATGCTCGCCGCGCTGCGCGCCATGGCGGCGGCCGGCACGCTGAAGCAGGCCAACATTGTCGCCTACCTCACAGGTGACGAGGAAGACGCGGGCGATCCGCAGTCCGCCGCGCGCGCCGATCTAATCTCGGCGGGCAAGGCGGCTGACGTGGCGCTCGATTTCGAGGGGCTGGCCCGCGATGTGGGCCCGGATGGCAAGCTCGTCGATATGGGCTCGATCGCGCGGCGCTCGGCCTATAGCTGGAATATCCAGGTAAGCGCGAAGTCCGGCCATTCGAGCGGCGTGTTCGGCGCCGATGGCGATGGCGCGATCTATGCCCTCGCGCGCATTCTCGCCGCGATCCGGGCCGAAGTGCCCGAACCCAATCTGACGCTCAATGTCGGCATGATCGCAGGCGGGGCCGAGGCCGCGTTGGCTGCCGATCAGGCCCACGTGAGCGCGGCCGGCAAGACCAACATCATCCCCGCCCTCGCCATCGCGCGCGGCGATCTGCGCACGCTTTCGCCCGAACAGAACACCCGCGCGCAGCAGCGCATGGCCGCCATCGCCGCGCGCGCCTATCCGGGTGCCACGGCCTCGATCACGTTTGAAGATGGCTACCCGCCGATGGCGCCGACCGAGGGCAACCGCGCGCTGCTCGCCCGGCTAAACGATGTGAATGCCGCGCTTGGCCTGCCCGCCATGGCCCCGCTCGATCCGCTGAAGCGCGGCGCGGGCGATATCAGCTTTGTGGCCGCCGATCTGCCGGGCCTTGTCGGGCTCGGGCCTGCCAGCAAGGGTGACCACACCCCGGATGAGACGGTCGATCTGCTCAGCCTGCGGCTGCAGGCCAAGCGCGCTGCGCTGCTGATGAGCCGGCTGGCGGCGGAAAAGCGCTGATGGATCATCCGCCAAGCCCCTGCACCGGCACCTGCACACTCGATCCGCTCAGCGCGCTGTGCCGGGGCTGCGCGCGCACGATGGACGAGATCATGGCCTGGCCCAGCGCCAGCGCGGCGCGCAAGCACGCCATTCTGGCCGCCCTCGGCCCGCGCCATCAGAGCGTCAGCGTGAGGTCGAAATAGCCGTAGACACTATTGCCGCTGGCAGGTGCATTCGGCGCGCTGCGCAGCACCCCGCGCTTGAACAGCACCGCGCCGCCGGTTTCGGCCTGCAGCAGATCGGGCACCAGCCAGTGGCGCAGCCGCGCTTCTGCCTGATGGCCGGCAAAGCGGCCCGAAGCGCCGCTCCCGTCCTTCACGCCGGTCGTGGCAAAAGCATCACGGGCGTTCTCAAGCCATAGCGCCCGGTAGGACACCATCACATCGGTGCGCTTGTCCGCCGCCGCTTCCAGCCGCAATCCGGGCGAGATGATGTTGGCCCGCTGCAGCGCGCCGTAGAGCGCCGTCGGCCCAAAATCGAAGCGCCGCGCGCCATACAGCGTATCGAACCGGCCATAGCGCCCCGCCTTCCCGCCATCGCCGCTCGCCGCATCGAACAGCGCCGCGACGCGCGGCTTCCACGCGCCTTTGAGGGTATAGCCCGCCTCGGCATGGAGGAACCACGCGGAAACGGTAAGGTCTGCCAGATCAGCCGCGCCCGTGCTGCGCCGCGCGGTGCCGAACTGGTAGGCGCCCTCGATATCGTGGTCCCACTGGCCCACTGCGGGCCGCGCAAACGCCCGGGCTCCGAGGGTCCAAAGGCGCCGGTTGCGGGTCAACCGGTTCTCGCCGTCCTGTTCGGCGAGCCGGAAGCCATAGGTTTCGAATGTACCGCCCAGCACACAGGGCAGCGCGGCATGCGCGCCGAAGAACTGGACTCGCGTGGTCTCGAGGTCGAACTTGACCGCGTTGTCCTGCAGCCCTTGCGCATCGTCGGGTCGGCGGATCTGCGGCATGGTCCAGAACGCCTGCAGCCGCGCGCCGCCGTGCGTGGTCCATTCCAGGTTCGCGCCGGTGAAGCCATTGGTAGTCTGGCGAAAACGATTGCGCGCAACGAGACGGCGCGAGCCGATGTCCATCGTCTGGCGGCCCAGCGTGAGCAGCCCGTGCCCACCCTTCGCGCCCTTTCTCCCATCGCCCAGCTCGATTTTGGCATAAGCCTGCACCAGTTCGAGCGTGTTGACGTCCGAAGTCGTGATGCTCGAGGTTGGCGCCTCGCCATAAGCGCGCGCGTCCCACAGCTCGCTGCCAAAGCGCACCGGCCCCGCATCGTATTCGATGGCGAGCTGGGTGCGCAGCGAAAACAGCGAATCGGCTGCGGCGGGGCTGGGGCGAAACTGCCCGTCGATCCCCTCGGCCCGCGCCCGCACGGTGGCGCTCACGGTCAGGTCATCGGGGGCGCCAAGCGCCTCAGCCAGCGGGCCGGGCTTGGCCGCCGCCTGCATGGCAGGGATGAGCGCGGCGCAGGCCGCTGCCGCAAAGGTCGCTCTTCGGGTCAAAGTCGCTTCCACGTTTGATCGCACACCCTCCCGTGGCCGGGTCGGTGGCAAGAGGCTATATGTCGTAGAATATAGGAATGTGCTGCTCCGTCCAGTCATGTCGTCGCCCCGCCGCTTGCGCAAGGCCGCTTGCAGCGCCGGGCGCAGGGGAGTAGGCCGCCTGTGTCACTTGGGGAGTAGCCGCCGCGCCTCCGCGCGGTCCCCCTGCTCTCGGGCAGACGCGTCAACATGCTTGGCCGAGAGGCCATGGCGCAGGCGGCAGGACCGGGGCAACGCCGCTCCACCTGCCGGGCGAGACCAATGGCATCGTGCTTCCTGTCCGGCCGGGCGGGGCAAGCCCGGTGCCGTTGTCTCGATGGTCCGCCCGGCGCAGGAACACACTCATGATCGAAGCCATTGTCACTTCCGCCGCCATCGTCGCGCTTGCCGAAATCGGCGACAAGACGCAGCTTCTCGCCATCGTGCTCGCCGCGCGGTTCAAGCGGCCCGTACCGATCATTGCGGGCATCCTCGTCGCCACCTTGGCCAACCATTTCCTGGCCGCGCTGGCCGGATCTGTCGCCGCAGGGTGGCTGGATGGCCCCGCGTTCCGCTATGCCGTTGCCGTGGGCTTCATCGCCATGGCCGCCTGGACGCTGGTGCCCGACAAGTTCGATGATGACGAAGCCCCCGCCGTCTCGCGCGGCGGCGCTTTCCTCACCACGCTGATCGCGTTCTTCCTCGTCGAGATGGGTGACAAGACGCAAGTTGCGACAATCGCGCTCGGCGCACGGTTCCATGATGCCGTTGCCGTCACGCTGGGCACCACGCTGGGCATGATGCTGGCCAATGTGCCGGCGGTGCTGCTGGGCGGCGAACTGGTGAAGCGCGTGCCGCTGGCCGTTGTGCGCACGGTTGCAGCGCTGTTTTTTGCGGTGCTGGGGCTGTGGTTGCTGCTGGCCACGGCTGGCGTGTTCTAGGCTTCTTCGCCCCATCCCGCGCATTGCGGATCGCCCGCCACCACCAGCCGTCGCAGTGCCGCGCGCGCCAGCCGCTCGGTCTCGGTTTTCCGGCGCGCGGCGGTGAGCGGCAGGCTGGGAGCAGGGCGCACGATCTCGGCGTCATAACCATCGGCCACGATCACCCCGCAAAGCTCGGGCCGGAACGCCGGCGTTTCCAGGCACGCGCGATCAAGATGCGGGGCAAGCCCCCAGTAGAACCGGTCGCAATACTCAAGGTAGTCCGGCCACTTGCCGTCGCCGAGCAGATCGGCGCGGCTCACCTTGATTTCCACGATCACGATCCGGCCCTTGCCATCGATCCCCATGAGATCGGCGCGGCGGCCAGAGCGCAGCGACATTTCGGCCAGGCACCAGATGCCGTTGCGCGCAAACAGGCGGCCAATGCCGCGCGCCACGGCCTGCGCCTCCCGCTCCGTGGGCGAAGGCGTTGCTGCGGTGAGGGCCGAATCAAGCATTGGCCCACTATAGGAACAAATATGGAACAACGAAAGAGGGTGAAACCCTAGCGCTCGATTCCCAGCGGCGGGATCAGCGCCAGCAGCGCGGCGCGCGCGGTATGAAATTCCTGCCACAGCGCCTGTGCCGCCGCACCGGCAGAAGCGCCGCTGCCGTGCAAGGCAAGCAGCGCGGCCAGCCCCGGCTCGAGGATAGCGGCCAGATCGTCCACGCCCTGTTCGGCGAGGCGCTGCCGCCAGCCGCCGGTATCGCGCATGATCGCAGGGAAATTGCGGATACTGGGCGTGCGATATTCGGGCGCGACCACGGCCAGTTCGCCCACCGCCGCTGCCGCTTCGTGCACCGCGGTCCATTTCATGGCCATCGGGCTTGCGGCTAGGCGGTTCGCGCCGCGATTCGCATCAGGAGAGGGGGGGCGGGCAGCCATGAGCCATGCCCTACGCCCGCGCCTGCTACCAAATCGCTAAGCCACAAACCACTGGCAAGCCGCGCGCCACGCTGCTAGGCGAGCTTTCCCGGCACCCGTAGCTCAGCTGGATAGAGCGCTGCCCTCCGAAGGCAGAGGCCACAGGTTCGAATCCTGTCGGGTGCACCATAGCTTCGCTTAGTGTTTCAAGGGCTTACGCCGAGAAAAACACAAGCTCGCAAGCTCAGGTTTCCTATCTACAAATCATGAGCAGATTTTGTCCGGCGAATCTGCGCATTTTGGCTGTTCCCTTCGCCATAGCGTTCAAACGCCTGATTGAGCTCGCCAAGATGCCGAGGAGCGTTGCGGACGCTGTCGCGGATGGATTTCGGGGTGGGTAGTTTGGGCTGCTGAAGCCCGCGCCATGGCTGAAGTCCAACGCCAGAGGGGCCCGCATGAGGGTCGCGGTGCGGTGCCCCGCGGCACCGGTGTTGTCGGCACATTCAGCCACTGCAGGCTGTTGCGGCGTTGGGATATTCGCAGCAAGCTCACAACTTGGCTTACCAAACCGAGATAACCCGCGTAAAATCTGCTTGCCCATCCGGATCAGCGGCACAATCACACCGCCAGATGTCTTTGCCTCGACCGGTTCGATCTCTCTGTGTCCGCAGGCCCGGTAAAGCGCTGCGCCCGCCAGCGTCACCATCAGCTCGACCTTGGCGAAACCGGCGGCGCGGGCGGGTCCTCCATTTGGGCGAGGCGGTGGGTTATTTCGCGGACGAGGCGTCGGCGCTCCAGCCATCGATCGCCACGCGCCAACGGCCGTCTTTGTCATGGTGATAGATGTTGATGCCTTTGCCGGTATCATGCGTAGTCACGCCGGTCTTGCGGTCGGTTTCGGTGACTGTCCAGCCATAGCGTTCGATCGCCCAATCACCGCTGACGGTAAAGCTGAGCGTCTGTTTGTCCCATACCGACTTGATCGCGCCAAAGTAGTTGGCCACCCATTTGCGTACGGCCAAACTACCCACCAATTCGGGTTCACCGGGGGATTGGTAGACGATATCGCTGGTCATCGCCGCCATCAGCGTGTCGGTATCGTTGCTGTTGATCGCGGTCACATAAGCGTGGTGGGCTTGTTCGGCGATGGCCTTGGTATCATCGGCCATGGCCGCAGTCGGCAAGACAAGCACGGCACAAGCAGTCGCCCAAGCATAGATTTTCACAGTCAATGCCTCCCCCATCGCGTACCGCTCAAGCGGTCACTCCCGGTGTATATAATAGGCGAGTGGCACGACATTGAGCAACCAGATTTTCGCGTTCTGGCGCTGTTTTGCCCGGCGAATCTGCGCATTTGGGCTGTTCCCTTCGCCATAGCGTTCAAACGCCTGGTTGAGCTCGCCAAGATGCCGAGGAGCGTTGCGGACGCTGTCGCGGTTGGACGTGTTTGGCCCTTACTGCGGATATGGAGGCGGCAGGTTGCTTCCGGCAGATGCCGCAGGCCGCGCCGACGGGTTGTATGGCTGTGATGCAGCAGCATTGCCGAAGTTCAGATCAGCTATCCGGTGAAAGGCGTATTGATACATCTGCGCATCGTTGACGATGATTTCCGTCTGCGCACCACCGACAATCGAACCTTGCTTGATGATCTGGACGATCTTTACCGCAACCTCGCTTTGGCCGGCGGAAGTGGGCAGAACCATAGCGTAGAATTTCAGGCCCTTGTTAGATGCCGAAATCGTGCCGCTGGCTTTGCTGCGCTCGCCGCTAATCTGGCCAGTGGCCCGGTCTGCAACATCCAGCCGATATCCCGCCTCCTTGAAGACCTGGACCGTGCGGTCGAATGTTTCCTCAATGGGGAACGCGTAACCAAATCGTTGATAGTTACCGTCCAAACTGAAGATGGACCTGTCTGGCTGAACGGCCCCGCCCGTTGCGCAGCCCGAAAGTGCTGGAATGAGGGAAAGGGCCCACAAGGAAGGGGCCAGGAAACGCTTTTGCATGAGGACCATTCTTTCGCGACCGTGTTTTGCAGTTCGCTTAGCATCCTTGCCATTTGGCACAAAACCAAGCGAATGACTTTTCCACGCTTGCACCGGCGGCTACCGACTGATCTGAAAAAATCCAACCGGATAACAAAACTTTCGCGACTGGCTCAAGACCAAGCCCTCCGCGAGCCTGACGCTCGATAGCTACATCACAATCCATTGAAATCCGAAACTTGCAGTTCCGCTGCCCGTCGAAGGCAGAGGCCACTGGTTCGAATCCAGTCGGGTGCACCAGCTTCCTTCTACAGCCCCTTGCCCATGCGGATGATCGGTACGGTCACGCCTTCGCGCGATGTGGCCTCGGTTGCTTCGATCTCGTGGTAGCCGCAGGCCTTGTAGAGCGGCAACCCGGCCAAAGTGGCCATCAGCTCCACGCGCTGAAAACCGGCGGCCCCCGCTGCATCCTCGCACAAAGCCATGATCCGCTTGCCGATGCCGCGCCGCGCGTGGGCCGGATCGACGTACATCGCGCGGATCTTGGCGGCATCCTTCGCGGGATCGAGCGGCAGCGGTTCGCGCGCCACGATGCTGTCATCCCCGCCAAACAGCGTCGCGCGCCAGCTCCACCCTCCGCAGCCGACCAGCGCGCCGGAATCGAGGATCATGAAATAGGTCTGGTCTTTCACCAGCTGGGTATCCAGCCCCATGATCTGGTGGCTGGCGGTCACTTGCTCCGGCGTCAGGAAATCGCGCTGCAGTTCCTCGATCGCGAGGGCCATCAGCGCGCGCAGGGCGGGCAGGTCCTCCGTTTGAGCGAGTGCGTGGGTAAACCCGGCCAAATCAGTACCCGGCCACGCTGCCCACCGGCAGGCGCGGATCGATTGCGCCGTAGAGCCGGTCGCGGCCCACCGGCGGTTTGCCCAGTGCGGGGCCGCCAACCAGGATCGCGGCGATCTGGTTCCAGTAATCCATCGGCACCAACTTGTGTCCGCGCGCTTCCAATGCGGCGCGGGTTTCGGCGCTGAGCGCGTTGGGTTCCATGAAGATCTGATCGGGCAGCCACTGCGCATGGATGCGCGGGGCGTCGGTCGCCTCGGTCACGCCCATGCCGTGGTCGATCACATTGAGCATCACCTGCAGGACGCCGGTGGGGATATGGCTGCCACCGGGGGTGCCGATCACCATGGCGAGCTGGCCGTCCTTCGTGACGATGGTGGGCGCCATCGAGGAGAGCGGACGCTTGCCCGGGGCGATGGCGTTGTTGGTGCCTTCGATCAGGCCATACATGTTGGGCTCACCGGGCTTGGACGAGAAATCGTCCATCTCGTCGTTGAGCAGGATGCCGGTGCCATCCGCCGTCACCCGCGCGCCGAACCAGTCGTTGAGCGTGTAGGTAAGCGAGACGGCATTCCCCGCGGTATCCACGATGGAAAAGTGCGTGGTGCTGGCGCCTTCATGGTTAGTCCCCGGCACGCCGAGCGAGACCGAAGGCGTGGCCTTGTCCGCGCTGATCCCGCTGCGCAGGCTTGTCGCATAATCGGGCGAGATCAGCTTGGCGACGTCCGCCTTAACGAAGTCGGGATCGCCCAGGCTGGTGTTGCGATCATGGAAGGCGCGGCGCAGCGCTTCGGTGAGGTAGTGCACGTTCTGCGCCGAATGCCAGCCGAGATCGCCCATCGGATAGGCTGAAAGGATGTTCAGCGTCTCGCAGATCACCACGCCGCCGGAGCTGGGGAGCGGGGCGGAAATCACATGATAGCCGCGATAATCGCATTCGAGCGGGGTGCGCTCCACCGCGCGGTAGACGGCGAAATCGGCCGTGGTCAGGATCCCGCCGTGCGCCTTGCTGGAAGCCGCGATCTTCTGCGCGATCTCGCCCTTGTAGAACGCGTCCGCGCCCTTGTCGGCGATCAGCTGCAACATGCGGCCCAGATCGGCCTGCACCAGCCGGTGGCCCTTTTCGAAAGGCTTGCCGGCATCGAGGAAGATCGCGGCGCTGGCCGCATCCTTGGCGAAGTCTTCCGCGCCTTCGGCCAAGAATGTGGCATCACCCTGATCCATCACGAAGCCATCGCGCGCGAGGCTGATGGCAGGCGCCATGAGCCGCGCGCGCGGCAGGGCGGCAAACTTTTCGCGCGCAAGTTCTAAGCCTGCGACTGTGCCGGGAATGCCGACAGCCTTGTGGCCGCGCGTGGAAAGCAGCGGGATGACCTTGCCCGCCTTGTCGAGATACATCGTGGCCGTCGCGGCCTTTGGCGCGGTTTCGCGGAAATCGATGAAGCTTTGCCGGCCATCGGAAAAGCGGATCGTCATGAAGCCGCCGCCGCCGATATTGCCGGCCTCGGGAAACGTGACCGCCAGCGCATAGGCCACTGCAATCGCCGCATCGACGGCATTGCCGCCCTCTTTCAGCACTTCCACCCCGGCGTCGCTGGCCAGACGGTGTGCCGAGACGACCATGCCGTGCTCTGCGCCCACCGGCACCGGCGATGCGGCCTGCAGGCTGCTGGTGGCGGTCAGGGCGAATGCCGCGAGGGCGGAGATTGCGGTCTTGCGCAGGGTCATGGTCGGTATCCTCTCGGCCCTTCCTCTGCCCCCGCGCAGAATAAAAGAAAAGGGCGGGGAAGCCGAAACTTCCCCGCCCCATTCTCTTAGGCTGGTCTGGTTGGACCAGAGCCGAACTTAGTACTTCACGCTGGCGCGGACGTACCAGAAGCCGCCGTTGAAGCCGAACGGACCGCCGTTACGCGGATAGATCTGGCCGTCGCCGGTGCTGTTGGTCAGCGTGTAGATCGGGTTCGAGGACGAAGCCTTGACCCGGTCTGGCTTGGTGTTGAAGATGTTGTTGCCACCCACGGTCAGCTTGAAGTTGTCCATGAAGGTGTAGCTCACGTCCACATCAGCCGTGACCTTCGCGCCGAACACCTGGCCCGGATAGTCGGTCTCGGCCTGCCACTTGCCGAAGTAGCGGCCAGCAGCGCCAACCGAGAACGCACCCATCGACCAGTTGCCCTGGAGGTTGAGGCGGTGCTTCGGCGCAAGGTTTTCAGCGTCGGTGATCTGCGCCGCGCCGATGGCGGCCGGGTCGAAATTCGTCACCTTGTTCTTGTTGTAGTTGTAGGCGAGCGTCAGGTTGAGCTTGCCGCCGGCAAGATCGGTCCGGTAGCTGCCAACCACGTCGACACCGCGCGTGCGAATGTCGAGCGAGTTGGTGAAGTACTGAACGTTGCCGCCCACGCCCACCGAGGCAAGCTCGGACAGCTTGGCGATGTCAGCCGCGCCCACCACGAACGACTTCGAGATGAAGATACGGTCCGTCACCTTGATCTGGTAGGCGTCCACCGTCAGCGTCAGCGCGCTGGTCGGCTGGAACACGAAACCGAAACCAAAGTTGGTCGACTTCTCAGGCTTCAGCGCCTTCGAGCCAAAGTACTTCGCCACGTCGCTCGTCACCGGGAAGGTGCCGACCTGCACCGACTGACCGGCGAGGAAGTTGGTGGTCAGCACAGCGGTATTGTTCTGGCCCGGGGTCGGAGCGTGGAAGCCCGAACCCACGGTTGCACGCAGCGCGACTTCGTCGGTCACGTGGTAGATGCCGTTGAACTTGTAGACGAAGCGGCCACCGAACGAATCGTAGTGCTCGTAGCGACCGGCCGCACCGAGCGTGAGCTCCTTGGTCACGTCGGTTTCAGCACCCACGTAGAAGCCGTAGCTCTTCTGCTTGTTGGTGCCGGCATACTTCGGCGACGTGCCGCCGTAGCCGCTTGCCGCCGGATCATAGACTGCGGTCGTTTCGCCGGTCGGGGCATACACGCCCGGCCCGGTCTGGGTGTAGAGGTCGTGCGCGATGGCGTAGGGGCCCGCACCGTAGGACTGGAAGTCACCTTCGGTGGCGGTGTAGCTCTCGCGGCGGAACTCGGCGCCGCCCGAGAAGGTGATCGGGCTGGCGAGGCCTGCCTCGACTGCATAAGTCAGGTCGAGGTTGGCATCGAATTCCTTCTGGATCAGCTTGCCGAACTCGAAGCTGGTCTGCGAGGCCGCACCGAACGAGGGGCTGATCGAGTTGAACATCGACAGGTCGAGCGTGTTGCGGCTCAGCGAGGCGGAAAGGTCATAGGTGAAGCCGCTGTCGGTCTTCCCCTTGTAACCCATCGTGCCATAGGCCTGATCGGTCTTGCCCACGAAGATCGGCGTGAAGCCGCCCGGATAGATCGAGGTCAGGTTGAAGGTGTTGCCGTCCTTGACGTAACCGCCAGCGGGGCAGGTTACGTTTCCGGCCGGGCACTCGGTCTTGTAATAGGGCACCTGGAAGAAGTTGCGGCCACCGATCGTGCCGGTCTTCAGCGTGCCGCTTCCATCGTCATACTCGAACGAGCTCGAGCCCTGGTACGAGGAACGGAAGTTGAAGCTCTGCTCGGCGCGGCTGTGCGCGAAGTTTCCGAAAGCATAGACCTTGCTGTTGTCGGTCACGTCGTAGGCGGCGTTGACGACAGCCTTCCAACCTTCGCTGGGCGAGTTGCCCCAGATCTGGGCGGGCAGCGGCGAGAACGGAATCTTGTCGGCCAGCGAGGGGTTCTCGGCAGCGAAGCGCGCAGCGATCGGGCGCGTCACGCCGCGGCTGGTGCGGCCGTCGTTGTTGTATTCGCCGGAAACGTTGATGAAGCCGCGGTCAGACTTCAGGCCGGCGTTTGCAGCCACCTGATAGCTCTTGCCGTCGCCCTTGTAGAACTGGCCATAGCGACCCATCAGTTCGAAGCCAGCGTTGTCGCGCAGGCCGTAGTTCAGCACGCCCGCGATGGCGTCCGAACCGTACTGTGCGGTCGCGCCGTCGCGCAGCACTTCGAGACCCTTGATCGCGATCGCGGGGATCGCCGAAATGTCGGGACCCTGCGAGCCGAACGACAGGCCGGTGTCACCACCGTTGTAGACCTGCACCAGCGCCGAGCGGTTGTAGCGCTTGCCGTTGAGCATGACGAGCAGCTGATCGCCCGGAAGGCCGCGCAGCGAAGGCGCGCGAACGAAGGTCGAGGCGTCCGAAATCGAGTTCTGACCGACGAAGAACGACGGCACGAGGTTGCGGACCGAGTCCAGCAGGTTCGCGGTCGGCTGCGAGCTGAGGTCGGCGGCGCTGATCACGTCGATCGGCGAGGCCGAGTCAGCGACGGTGCGGTCAGTACGGCGGGTGCCGATGACCACGATGCTCTGCGCAGCGGCGGCATCGTCGGTGGCGGCAGCGGTTTCCTGCGCAAAGGCAGCCTGAGGAGCCGCTACGCCGGCAAAGGCGGCGGCCGAAGCCAGCAGCGCGCCGCGCAGGGCAAGATTGGAAAGGTTTCGCACGTGAGGGTACCCCCTGAAATGTAGCAGACGGGCGCGAGGGCCCGGCATTCTGCCTTCGGTTGAAAGCGCGCTGTGGATATTCTTTCGACCGGAAGAGTAAACAGATTTGGGGGGCAATGCGCATGCCGCAAGTGCGAAATCGCGGCTTGTGTGACATTTTTGCTATGATGAGTGCGGGCCTGCCACAAGCCTTTTCGCTAGGATTTCAGTGACAAGACGTTACTCACGCAGCGCTTCCTGCGAGATGCGGATCAGCGGGCCGAGCACGTAGTTGAGGATCGTCTGGCGGCCCGAACGGATCGCCACTTCACCCGTCATGCCCGGAATGACCGGCATGCCCGCCCCGAAGCTGGCCCGCCCGGCATCCAGCCGCACCCGGTAATAGAGCCCGCCGCGCGGATCCTGGATCGCATCGGGCGAGACATCGACCACTTTGGCCTCCAACGATCCGTAGACGGTGGAATCGTAGGCGGAGATCTTGATCCGGGCGGGCAGGCCCGGCCAGATGTTGCTGCGATCCTTGGGGGCGATGCGCGCCTCGATGATGACCTGGCTGGCGGCGGGCACGATTTCGGCCACAGGCTCGCCGCCCCGGATCACGCCGCCGGCGGTGCGCACATTCAGCCGGTTGATGACGCCATCGACCGGCGCACGGATTTCCTCGCGCGCGACGCGGTCTTCCACGGCGCCGAACTGTTCGTCCGCCTTGGCGAGTTCGAGCCGGAGCTGCGCGGCCTGCGCGCGGATCTGCTCCATGTCGCTCGCCCAGATCTCACCGCGCCGGGCGGCGGATTCGCCAAGGCCTGCGGAGGATTGCGGGATCTGGTTCGCCACATCGGCAATGCGTGTGCGCAGCGAAAGCAGCGCGGCGCGCTTGTCGAGCACATCGCGTTCGGAAACGGCATCTTCGGCATAAGCGCGTTCGAGCCGTGAAAGCTGCTCCATGGCCAGCCGTTCCTCGCTGCGCAGATTGCCCAGCCGCGCCTGGAGCGAGCCGACTTCGGCCGATTTGGCGCGCGCCTGCTGGTTGATCACGCCCACCTGGCTCATCCGCTGTGCGCGGCGTGAGGCGAAAAGGCCCGCCTCGCTTGCGGCGATTTCAGGAGCCTGTGCGGCCAGATCGGCGGGCGGCACGAAGCTGCCGGCGCCGCTGATTTCCGCCTCTAGCCGCGCCAGCATGATACGCTTGGCCACCAGATCGGTGCGCGCGCTTTCAATGGCCGCGCCGGTCGAAGCATTGCTGATTCGCATCAAGACTTGTCCCTTGCGCACACGCTGACCTTCCTGGACGAGGATTTCCTTCACGATCCCGCCTTCGAGGTGCTGCACCAGCTGGTTCTGCGTGGAAGGCAGCACGCGGCCTGCGCCGCGCGTCACCTTGTCAACGGTGAACAACGCCATCCACAGCACGATAAGGCCAAACGTGATCGCCAGAGCCTTGAGCAGGCGCGAAGGCGCACCGATCCCGATCCGCGCGCTCCATGGCAGGGCCGCGCCGATGGGCTGGCTGGCCAGCGCCAGCTTGCCGCCAAGCACGGCGTCCGCCTCGCCGGGGCGCAAGTCGTCGAATAGGCTGGCCCCGCCGAGCGAGACGATCAGTGATTGGCGAAGGCGCGAATAGCGCATGGCAAAACCCCGGATAGCGTGAGCGTGTGCCGGGTCTTTACCGTTCATTATCCTTGTTTCGGCTTGCCGTTACCTTACGTGCATTCCCCTAAGCTGCGCTTCACCCGGCGTTTTCCATAAACTGGCAATCCCGCCTCGAAACGGGGTTAAACGCCATGCAACAAACGCCTTCCGCCCAGCCCGATGCCCAGCACTCCGGTCGCTTGCGCCGCTTGTTCCGGAGGCGGCCGCCAGCCTCACCAGCCGCCACAGCAGATCGCCCGGTCATCACGCCTCTGCCGATGCTGGCTGCCATCCAGGCGCTGGCCGCCTTGCGCGGGATCGCGCACGATCCGGCCGTGCTGGGGGCAGCCCTGCCGATGACGCAGGATGCGCTGGCGACGAAGCTTGCCCCGCTCGCCCTCGCGCGGATCGGGCTGGAGGCGCACTGGCGGCCGCTCGGCCAGCGCCTTCCCGAGGCGGCGGACTTTCCGCTGATCGCGCCGCTCGCGGCGGGCGGCGCGGTGCTCCTTACTGCCGGCCCCGCAGTCGGAGAGGTCACGGTGCGCGATGCGGCGGGCGAACAGGCACTGCCGTTCGCCGCGCTGCGTCCGCTGCTGGCGGGCGAGGCGCTGCACAGCGGCCCGGTCGATCCGGTCAACGGGGCGAGCGATGCGCACGAACGCGATCTCATCCGCCGCAACCCCAAGGCCTGGCTGCTTGGCGCCTATCTGGCGGAGCGCGGCCCGCTCGGCCAGATGCTGCTGGCCAGCGCGCTGCTCAATCTCTGCGCGCTGGCGATCCCGCTCTATATGCGCGCCATCTACGATCGGGTCGTGCCCAACCTCGCGATCGAGAGCCTGTGGGCGCTGTCGATCGGTGTCACCATCGTGCTGGCGTTCGAACTGCTGCTCAAGAAGATCAAGGCGCGCTTTGTCGAAGCCGTGGCGACGCGGGTGGGGCAGGCAGTGCAGCACCGCGCGGTGGTTGCCGTGTTGCGCGCCCGCGCGCCAACGCCGGGCATGGGCTTTGGCGCGATGCTGACCGCCTTGCGCGATCTCGAAGGGCTATCGCTCCTCGTGCCGCAGGCCATCGCCACGTTCTGTGTCGATCTGCCGTTCGTGGTGCTACTGTTCGCAGTGATTGCCCTGATCGGCGGGTTCACCGTGATCGGGCCGATCCTCGGCGCACTGGGCCTCATCCTTGTCGGCATGGTCTGCAACTATGCGCTGAAACTGGCCAGCCGCCGCGCCTCAAAACTCACCCAGGCGCGCAGTGATTTGACGGCAGAACTCACCAGCGGCTGGACCACGATCAAGGCCAACAACGCCGAAGGCCTGTTCGAGGGGCGGTGGGATCTTGTCTCCGATCATCTCGCGATGGGCCACAAGCACGTGCGGCACTGGTCCGAACTGCCGGCCTCGGCCTCGGGCCTGCTCGTCCAGTTGGTCACCGTGATCGTCGTCGTGATCGGGGTGCTGCAGATCAAGGCTGGGGTGATGACCACCGGCGCGCTGATCGCCGTGGTGCTGCTGACCGGCCGCGCAATGGTTCCTGTTGCCGCCACGGTCAGCATGTTCGCCCGCGCTTATCAGAGCCTTGCGCAGTTTCAGGCGCTAGCCGGGCTGCTTCAGTCCGAACCCGAACGCGATGTCTCCGATCCGGCCATCAGCCACGCCCCAGTGCGCGGCGCGGTGCAGGTCGCGGGCCTTGGCCATACGTTTGCCGGAAGCGGCGCACCCAGCCTTGCGGGCCTCAGCTTCAGCGTGCGCGCGGGCGAGCGGGTGGCGCTGATCGGCAAATCGGGTTCGGGCAAGTCGACCCTGCTCCAGCTCATCGCCGGGCTCGTGCCTGCGCAGGACGGCCTGATCACGCTCGATGGCCACGCGCTTGATCGCTTCGCCATGCCGCACTTGCGCCAGAACGTGATCTACAGCGCGCAGGACGCGATGATCTTCGAAGGCACGGTTTGGCACAATATCCTGCTCGGCATGTCCGAACCGGAAGTTGCCGTGGTCGAACGCGCGATCCGCTGCTCGGGGCTGGACAGCTTCGTCGCGCGCACCGCGGAAGGCTACATGCGCGAGGTCGGCCCGCGCGGCTCGGCACTTTCAGGCGGGCAGCGCCAGTCGCTCCTGCTGGCGCGCGCGTTGGTGCGCGATCCCGCAGTCCTCCTCCTCGATGAACCCACTGCCGCGCTCGATGTCGGCAGCGAACAGGCGGTGATCGCCGGCCTGGCCGAGGCGACGCGCGGCAAGACTCTGATTGTCGCCACGCATCGGCTGGCCGTGCTGGAGATCGTCGACCGTGTGATCTGGCTCGAAGAGGGACGCATCGTGGCAGACCGGCCCAAGGCCGAAGTACTGGCCCAGCTCGCCACTCAGGCCGGCACGGCAAATGGTAAACACGGACCTAGGGAAGCTGCCTGAGCGCAGGCGCGCCAGCCTTTAAACACCATGGCTTATGGCCGATTAAGGATGACGGAGCGCATTCTCGCCCGCCGCCTGAAGGGAGTACGACGTGGCAGGGGCATCCGCCGACGGCGAAGTCAATCACTGGCCGGCCTTCGTGGACGTGCTCACCACCGTGATCATGGTGGTGACCTTTCTGCTCGTGATCATGAGCGCGGCGGTCATGCAGCTTTCGCAGCGTGTCATCGCCAATTTCAAGCAGCAGCTCATCCAGCAGCAACAGACCGAAAAGCAGGGGAAGGATGGCAAGCCCGCTTCGCCTGTCGTCTGCGCGCCCGGCACGGCTGCCGTGCTCTCGCCGCACGATGCCGAAGCCGGTACTTCGGTGGCTGAACTCGGCGCGGTGCTGCGTTCCCCCACCGTGACCGACGGCGCGGAACGCCTCTCGATCCGCACCCGCGAGACGCCCGATACGCTCAAGCTCCAGGTCAAGGCCGTGGAGCAGGCGGACGATGCCAAGGGCGTCGAGGTCAAGACCGCCGACACCCTGATCAAGATCGGCTTCGCGCCCAATGCCGCGACCTATGATGAGGCCAATTCCGCGCGCGTGATCAGCTTCATCAAGAGCAAGGCCCGCCCGGGCACGAAGTATGAAATCTGGTCGTTCGCGCCGCAGACCCGCTCGGTCTCCGAGGCACAGCGCATCGCATTCTACCGCGCTGCGATGACCCGCAACCTCCTGCTGCGTGCCGGGCTCGCACCGGCCGATCTCGTCACTCAGATCCGCGTCACCGATGCAGCCTCGGCCGACGGACACATGGTCCGCGTGGTGATCAAGCCATGATCGCCGCCCTGCTGCGCGCTGTGCGCAAAAGCCCCGCCAACGCCCGGCCGATGTCCGGGCACGCTACCGGATCGACTGCCATGGAAAAGAAGCTCCGCTCCGAACTCCTGAAGATGACCGTGATCATGGTCGTCCTGATCGGGCTTGGCATCTATGCCCACGAATTCGTCATCGAAGGCATCAAGGCCAAGATGGCGCTAAACCTGTCGATCTTCGCGATCTTCGGCGTGGCGGCGGGGATATCCTTTCGCAACGTGCTCACCTTGCGCAACGAAGTCGTCGCGCTCCATGCGTTGCAGGTCGATTATGGTGATCGTGCCAAGCGCCCGCGCGATCCTTATGCGCGGCCGGCCGTGGTGTTCCACGAACCCGAACTGCTCGGCCAGGGCTATCGCCTGATTACCGAGGAACTGGGCAAGCAGGACAACCTGGAGATCGGCGCGGACACGGTCCAGACGCTGCTCCACGATGTCGATCAGCGCATCAACGACCGCAAGTCGACCATTCTCTATTTCTCCGGCCTGATGGTGTTCCTCGGCCTGCTCGGCGCGTTCATGGGTCTGATGAAGACCGTGCACTCGGTGTCCGACCTGATCGGCGCGATGGACGTCTCGGGCAGCGCCGGCTCTGACAGCTTCGGCAAGATGATCGAGGGCATGAAGGCCCCGCTCAACGGCATGTCGGTGGGCTTCAGCTCGTCACTGTTCGGCCTGATGACCTCGATGGTTCTCGGCGCGCTCGAACGCTGCATGACCAGCGCGATGAAGACCTTGCGCAACGAGTTCGAGCATTGGCTGTCCAACCTTGCCCAGCTCGAATCCGGCCAGGGCGAGGCGGCGGGCAGCCCTTCGCGCGATTTCGGCTCTGTGCGCCGCGCGATCGAAGCCGGTGCGGCAGAGCTTGCCGAACTGCGCGGTTCGATCATCGGCCTGGCCCGCGGGGCAGAGGCGAACAAGGCCGAAATCGCCGGGCTTACCGGCGCCGTCGGCAGCCTGACGGATGTTGTCACCAGTCTTGCCGATCCGCGCGATCTCCTGCGCCCCGTCTCTGATGCGGTGGCGGAACTGGCGCACAACCAATCTGGCATGCTCGCGCAGCTGCGCGCGCTTCACGAAGATGCTGCGGCTGATCGCGAGCACATCCGCGCCACGCTGGCCGCGCTTGGCGCGCTGGCGGAACGGTCCGCCGCGCTGGATGGGGACGAGATCCACCGCCAGCTCGACAGCCTGATCACGCTGGCCGGCGAAGCCCAGCAAAGGCCGCGCCTTGTGTCCGAACGGCACGAACCGGCCCTGCCGCAGCCAACCTCCGCGCTTGGCCGGACCATCGCGCGCTTTGCGGCGTGGATGGGGTTTTCGCCGCCCCGCGCGGCGCGGCGCCAGCTTACCGAAGCCCGGCGGCTGCGCCACGACCTCAACGGCAGCCTTGCCGCCAACCGCCGCGCCATGCGCGAAGTGGCCGCGCGGCTCGATCGGCGGCTGGAGCGGCTGGCCGTCGCCACGGCGCACCACCGCGATGCGCTCGCGCGGCTCGATATGCGCAGCGCCGAGCACCGCGCTTCGTTTGAAACTTTCGCCGCCGCGCTTGAGGGCGAGCCGGATGCCGCAACGATCCGGCTGGGCGATGCGCGGACCGAGATGGATCGCCTGCGCCGCCGGCTTGGCATGCGGTTTGAAGATCTGGCGCCGGATACGCCTGCCGGTCCCGCCGAAATCCCCTCCAGCCAGCGCGGAGCGATGTGATGGCCCTGCATTTCCACCCATTTGGCCGCCGCCCGGTGTTCTCGCGTGCCGATGTGCGGCACGATTGCCGGATCGATGGCGAAATCGTCCTCACCGAAAAGATGGTGAGCTACGAGGGCCGACTCATCAACTTCTCGCGCGGAGGAGCGATGTTCCGCCCGCGCCTTGCCTATCTGATGAGCCGCCGCGACGTGCCCGTGCAAGTCCAGGCCGCGGGCCTCGCCCTTTTTGGGGAGATTGTCGCGACCACCCCGCTCGGCTTTGGCGTCCGCTTCGAAACCCCGCTGAGCGAGGCCGAACTGGCGCATCTTCTGGCCCACAGCGCCCCCGCAGCCGCCCCTGCTGCCGCCGCCTGAGATTGGGCCAGATCCCCGGTCCGAAGGGGCCCCAAGGGGTTTCCCGTAGGGCCTGCTTGCGCGGCGCTTAACCACGATGGCCGCACATCTGCGCGGAACGCATCACGCTACGCAAAGGAAGCACCCGGTGCCGCATTCACTTGCCCGACTGCCGCTAACGGCGCTGGCCACCGGCCTTGTCGCCGGGGCCGCACTGGCAGTTCCGGCAGCCTGCGCTGCAGAGCCCGTGCCCAGCGCGGCGAGCGCACCTTTCATCGCCTATCAACTCGACGGGCTCGACGGGCCCGAATTCGCCACCGCGCCCGGCGTTGACCTCGGTCCCCAGCCGTCGTCCCTGGCGTCCGCATCTGCTGCGGCGCCAGCTCCGCCAGCGCCCCCGACCGCGCCCGTGCCCCCGGCAGCGCCTTATGCCGAAACGCCGGTGCTGATGCGGCTGGCCATGGCCGAACCGCTGCTCCCCCCGGTGCTCACCACCCTGTTTGCGGTGGATGCGCTTCCGCTGGTTCCGGTCGCCGATCTGGTCGCGGTCCACGCGCCGACCATGACGCAGGGGCCGATGCCCGATGGCTCGGCGCTTGCCGCGCGCATGGTCGACGAGCCCGCGCCGGCTGAAACCGAACTCCCCCCGCTCGATCCCGATCAGCCGGCGATCGGCGGGCCGGCCCCCGCGCGCCGGGTGGTGCTTTCAAAGCTCGATGGCCCCGGCCCGCTCCCGGCGCTGCGCCCGGTGGCGGCGATGGTCGGTCCCGAAGCCGGCGCATCTGGTACGCAGGCCAGCGCCGGGCCCATCCCCGCGCAAGCCGATGCGATCATCCCCGATGCCGACGCGCCCGATCCTGCGCCCGCTGCTCCGGCGGCCCGGCCGGACGAGACCGAATCGCTCACCGATGCCATCATCGCCTCGCTCAAGGGCAACCCGGAAATCCAGATCTCGCTCGCCCAGCAGGACGATGCCCGCTACGCCGTCAACGAGGCGCGGGCCAACTATCTGCCGCGTATCGACGTGAGCGGCGCGTGGGGCCGCGAATTCGCGCGCACCGTGCCGCAGGCGCCCACCCAGCGTTATCGTAGCGAAGCGACCGTCTCGCTCAATCAGAACTTGTGGGACTTCGGCGTCACCATCAACGATATCAAGCGCGCCCGCGCCAGCTACCGCTCGGCGCAATGGGGCACGCGTGAGCGGATCGAGGCGATTTCCTATGATATCGCCAATGCCTATCTCGGCGTGCTGCTGCAGCAGAATCTGGTGACGCTGGCGGAGGGCGAGATCGCCTCGGTGCGCAAGATCCTGCGCATCGTCACCGTGCAGAAGGACCTCGGGCTGACCACCCCCGCCGATGTCGAACGCGCGCAGACCCGGCTCGATAACGTGCGCTCGCAGCTGCTGGACCGGCAGAGCGGGCTCGAACAGGCGCGCAATGCTTACAAGCGCCTCACCAACCGTATGCCGCTGCGCGCAGCCGAAGTCCCCGCAGCCGGGACCGCGCTGCCGGAAAGCGCCGATACGGCGGTCGACCTTATGGATTCGCGCAGCCCGCGCCTTGCCCAGGCTGTGGAAGACCGCCGCTCGCTCGACAAACAATACGATAGCCAGGCGGACACCGCGCTGCCGCGCCTCGGGCTCACCATCGCCAGCGATTACCGGCAGGACGTGCTGGGCGCGACCGGGCGTGCGGTCGATGCGCGTGCCATGGTGACCTTCTCCTACCGGCTCTACAACGGCGGCGGCGCCACTGCGACCAAGAACCGCATCGCCGCGCGCCTGCGCCAGGCCGATTACGAGCTGGATCGCCGCCGCCGCGAAGTGGAGCAGGACATCCGCATCGATTATGCCAGCCTTGGCGCCGCACGTGAGAAGATAGCCACGATCGAGGCGGAAATTAGCTCGGCCGAGCGCGTTGCCGATCTCTACAAGCAGCAATTTCGCGGCGGGCGGCGCACGGTGTTCGATCTGCTCGATGCCGAGCAATTGTTGTTCGCCGCGCGCGCCAAGCAGACCGCCAACCAGATCGCGCTGCGCGCTGCGGAATATCGCGTGCTGCAGAAACTGGGCGGCTTGTTCGATCTGGTCAGCGGCGGGCAGCCGCTCCCCGCGCTCGTCCAGCCCGCGCCGGGCAGCGACGACTGAAATTCCGCCGCGCCGCGCCGTTCCCGATAAGGCCGCGGCCGTGCGCGCATACGTGAAGTCCCGGAGGTCGCTCCGGCCCAAGCCCTAAAGTTCGCGGTGCTAGCATCCAGCGCCCAGCAATCGAGGTCCTATGGTGAAGATCGTTCGCGCCAAATCGGGTTCTACCGGCAAGTCGAAGGGGGGCAAAGCCTCCCCTCACGTCACGCCCGAACCCCAGGCCCCGGTCGATGGTGAGGGTGCGAAGGCGACGATCCAGAAGCAGGATTATGGCGCTGCCAAGGTCGTCATGCTCGATGCCGATGACAAGGCGCGGCTTGGCATCAAGTACGCGCCGTTCAAGGTCGAGATTGCTGACGTCGACGTCGTGCTCGTGTTCGCCGATGGCTCGCGGATCATCATTCCGGGCATGGCGCTTGCTGCGTTCTCGGGCCGCAAGCCGGTCATCCTGTTTACCGACAAGGAATTCTCTGCCGATCAGGCAGTTGGCATGGTGGGCGAGATTTCGCCCCAGAGCCCCGAGCTTGAACTCCACCTCAGCAGCGCCGATTCCAGCAAACCTGCCGAGGAAGTGAAGACCGCAGCCGCGGTGCAGCCTGACGATTCAGCCCAGGCCCAGGCGGCCGCGGCGGCCAAGCAGGAAAAGCAGCACAAGTTCGATGAAGCAGGCAAAGCGCTGACCGAGAAGATCAGCAATGCCCAGCCGCAGAGCCCGGCATCGCCCGGGGTCCAGTCCGCCCGCGCCTCCGAGCCCGCGCCCGATGATGCGCTGGGCCCGGCGGGTATCGGCAAGCTCGTCCCCAAGCTGACCTACACGCTCACTAATTCCGAAGGCGTGACGCGCAGCACCGAAAACGGCGAGACCGTGATCAAGGGCGATACTGGCGGCCCCGGCTCTGCGATGGACACCACGTTCAAGGGCCAGTCGGCGCAGGAAAGCATCGAGGGCACATCCGGCAATGACGTGATCTATGCCGATGATCCTGCCCATGCGCCACAGGGCAACAGCCTGCGCGTGCTCAATGTCGTGGCCGAAGTTCCGGCCACGGGGCTCGATCTGCTGCAGATCCTCATCCCCTCGCTTCCGGCGGGCTATGCCATTGTCAACGGCACGCTGACCGACAAGGGCTGGCTGGTCTCGATCGATCAGGGCAAGATCGAGAAGCTGACGACGACCACCGACGCGAACGGCAACACTGTGCCCGTGCCGGCCAGCCAGTCATACTTCGCCTTTCAATTAGAGCTTACCTACAAGCTGCCTGCCACCGCTGCTGAAGCGGCCAGCAACGGCTTCAAGGACGAATTCTTCCTCCCGGTGCTGCTGGGCCTTTCGTCCAACGGCAAGACCTCCACCTTTGCGGTGGCGGTCTCCACGGCGTTCGGCATCAAGGAAGTGACCGACGAGGCCGGGATGACGGTGAAGGACCCCGTCACTGGCGATCCGATCTACGTGCTGTTCTCCAATCCCCCCGGCACCAAGATTGCTGCCGGGGCGGGCGATGATCATATCCACGCTGGCGCGGGCGCAGACGCCATCGATGGCGGCACTGGCACCGATGTGGTGGACTACCACCTTTCGGGCGAAGGCGTGGACGCCAACCTCGGCACCGGCAAGGGCCAGGGCGGCGCGGCGCAGGGCGACACCTACACTGGCGTCGAGGGCCTGATCGGCTCCGATTTTGCCGACCGCCTGACCGGTGACGCGAACGACAACACCTTCATCGGCGGCAAGGGCGCCGATGCGATTGATGGCGGGGCCGGCACCGATACCGCCGACTACACAAACGCGCTCGGTGGCGCGCCTGCAGGCGCCGCCGGGGTCGAGATTTTCCTCGATGGCACGGCTTCGCGCGGCGGTGAGGCCGAAGGCGATACGCTCACCAGCATCGAACACGTGATCGCCACGGACCGGGCCGACATCATCCATGGCGGCGCGGCTGGCGAATGGATCGAAGCTGGCGCGGCTGACGACCGCATGACCGGCAGCGCCGGTGCAGACCGCTTCGATGGCGGGGCGGGCACCGATACGCTGGACTACAGCGGCTCTGCCACGGGGGTCGAGGCGCGGCTTGATGGCGTGGCCGGCCGGGGCGGAGATGCCGAAGGCGATACCGCCATTCGCGTCGAAAACCTCATCGGCACGGCCTTCGATGATACCCTGATCGGCGATGGCGGCGATAACCGCATCATCGGCGGGGCAGGCGCAGACCGCATCGACGGCGCAGGCGGCACCGATACGGTCGATTTCAGCGCCAGCCAGACGGCGGTGGAAGTCTATCTCGATGGGCGCGCATCGCGCGGCGGCGATGCCGAGGGCGATACCTATGCCAATATCGAAGTGCTTGTCGGCAGCGCGTTCGATGATCGCCTTGTCGGCGGGCGCGGCGATGAAACGCTGTCCGGCGGCGCGGGCGATGATGTGCTGGAAGGCGGCGCCGGGGCCGACACGCTTTCGGGCGGCGCAGGTTTCGATATTGCCAGCTATGCCGGCTCCAGCGGGGCCGTGCGTGTCGCGCTCGATGGTTCGCTGCGCGATGGCGGCGATGCGGTGGGCGATGTGTTCGACAGCATCGAAGGCCTCGAAGGTTCGCGCTTTGGCGACACCCTGATCGGATCGGCCGGCAGCGATGTGCTGCGCGGCCTCGCGGGTGACGATACCCTCACAGGGCTCGGCGGCGGGGATACGATCGACGGCGGCGACGGGTTCGATACGGCAGACTACAGCGCCTCACGCTTTGGCGTGACGGTGCATCTGGATGGCACGCTCTCCGAAGGCGGCGATGCCGATGGCGACCGGCTGAGCAATATCGAGCGCGTGATCGGCAGCGCGCGTGATGATACCCTGATCGGCGCGGGCGGAGACGACACGCTGGTCGGCGGCGATGGCAACGATGTGCTCGCGGGCGGCGCTGGCGCTGATACCCTGATCGGCGGCGCAGGCACCGATACCGCTGACTATGCCACTTCGGCGCAAGGCGTCACGGTTGCGCTGGACGGCTCGGCCGGCTCCGGCGGCGATGCGGCCGGCGATGTGCTGCGCGGGATCGAGACGCTGGCCGGCTCGGCATTTGCCGACCGGCTCGGCGGCGATTCCGGCGATAACGTGCTTTCGGGCCGCGGTGGGGACGATATCCTCACCGGCGATCTCGGCGCCGATACGCTGTCTGGCGGCGAAGGCTTCGATACTGCCGATTATTCGGCTGCGGGTGGTGCTGTCACCGTGCGGCTCGATGGCAATGCCTCGGCCGGCGACATTGCCGAAGGCGACCGGCTTTCGGGCATCGAGCGCGTGGTGGGCGGCGCCTATGCCGATACCCTCATCGGCGATAGCGGCGCCAATACGCTCGAAGGCGGCGCGGGCGACGATATCCTGCGCGGCGGGCGCGGCGCGGATACGCTGATCGGCGGTGTCGGGGTGGATACGGCGGACTATGGCGATTCAGCAGCGGCGGTCACGATCGACCTTGCCGCTGGCATCGGTACGGGCGGCAGTGCTGCGGGTGATACGTTTGACGGGATCGAGAACCTCACAGGCTCCGACTATGCCGACCGCCTGACCGGCGACGCCGGGGCGAACCGGCTCATGGGCGGCGGCGGTGACGACGTGCTCGCGGGCGGCGGCGGCGCGGACCTGCTGCAGGGCGGCGACGGCTTCGATACGGCGGACTACTCCGCATCAGGGGCTGCGATCACGGTCGCGCTCGATGGTTCGGCAGGCAGCAGCGGCGATGCCGAGGGTGACCAGATCGATGGGATCGAAGCGCTCACCGGCTCGGCCTTTGCCGATCAGCTTTCGGGCAACGACAGCGCCAATACGCTTGATGGCGGCGCGGGCGACGATACGCTCTCGGGCCGAGGCGGCGCCGACCGGCTGATCGGCGGCACCGGGTTCGATACGGCGGACTACAGTCTCAGCGCCACTGGCGTGGTCGTGGGCACCGATGGCTCGGTGGGCCTCGGCGGCGATGCGCAGGGCGATACGCTCACCGGCATCGAACGCATTCTGGGCTCGAACTTCGACGACCGCCTCACCGGCGGCGCCGGGGTTGATACGCTCGATGGCGGCGCGGGCAACGATCGGCTCGATGGCGGTGCCGGTGCGGACCAGCTGATCGGCGGGCTTGGCCTTGATATCGTCGATTATGGCCGTTCGGAAACCGGGGTGAACGCCGGTCTTGATGGTCTCGCCAACACCGGCGGCGATGCGACGGGCGATCAGTATACCGGCATCGAAGGCATTTCCGGATCGGCCTTTGCCGATATCCTGCGCGGCTCGGCCGATGCCGATACCCTGCTCGGCCAGGGCGGCAACGATACGCTGCTGGGCAGCGCCGGGGCCGATGTGCTCGATGGCGGCGCAGGCTCCGACGTGGTTGATTACAGCGCCAGCGGCGGCGCCGTGCGCGTCGATCTCGCCAGTGGCAGCGCCAGCGGCGGCGATGCCGATGGCGATACGCTGGCCGGGATCGAAGGCGTGATCGGCACGGACTTTGGCGATACGCTCAGCGGGTCTGCGGGCAGCGACACGCTGCTCGGCGGTGCGGGCGATGATGTGATCGAGGGGCGCGGCGGGGCTGACAATCTCGATGGCGGCGCCGGCACTGATACCGCAAGCTATGCCAGCAGCCGCACCGGGATCACGCTGGTGCTCGATGGCTCGGCGGGCCGTGGCGGCGATGCTGAAGGCGATGCGGTCACAAACTTCGAACACATTCTCGGCTCCGCCTTCAACGATACGATCACCGGCGTGGGCGCGGCGGAAACGCTGGAAGGCGGCGCGGGCGATGATCGGCTTTCGGGCGGCGGCGGCGATGATACGCTCATCGGCGATGCGGGCGACGACATTCTGAACGGCGGCACGGGCGCAGATGTGCTCGATGGCGGGCTCGGTTTCGATACCGCCGACTATTCCGCTTCCACGGCTGGCGTCACCGTCGATCTCGGCGCGGGTACCGGCGCGGGCGGCGATGCCGCGGGCGACACGCTTTCGGGCATCGAAAGCGTGCTTGGCTCGGCCTTTGACGACCATCTCACCGGCAGCGCCGGGGCAGACCGCCTCAGCGGCGGGGCGGGCAACGATATCCTGCTCGGCGCAGCGGGCGATGATACGCTGCTCGGCGGCGTGGGCGATGATGTGATCGACGGCGGCGCCGGGGCAGACACGATCGACGGCGGCGCGGGCTATGACCGGGCCGACTACAGCCTCTCGGGCTCGGGCGTCAGCGTCTATCTCGATGGCTCCACCGGCTTCGGCGGCCTCGCCACGGGCGATACGCTGGCCGGGATCGAGGAAGTCACCGGCAGCGGCTTCGACGACGTTCTGGTCGGCGCGGGCGCGGACGAGACTTTGCGCGGCGGCGGCGGCAATGATGTGCTGGCCGGGCGCGGCGGCGCCGATCTGCTTGATGGGGGCGCGGGCGTGGATACGGCCGATTACAGCGCCTCGGCGCTCGGCGTCACGGTCGATCTGGCGACTGGCACCGGCACGGGCGGCGATGCGGCGGGCGACACACTCGTCTCGATCGAGCGCCTGGTCGGCTCTTCCGGCGCGGATACCCTGTCTGGCGCAGCCGCTGACGAGACCCTTGAGGGCGGCGCGGGCGATGACGTGCTCGCCGGGCGCGACGGGGCCGATACGCTGCTGGGCGGCGCGGGCAACGACACGCTCGATGGCGGTGCTGGGGCGGATACGCTCGAAGGCGGCGCGGGCTTCGATACGGCGGACTACTCGGCCT
>CANGJB010000001.1 GCA_947453945.1 Sphingomonadaceae bacterium | reverse complement strand
GGCGGCGCGCGGGGAGCACCCCTTCCCGCGCGCCGTTTGCGTTTCTGAAAGGAGCTGCCATGGGCTTCGACGATCTCATGCGCCGCTATTTCGGCACCGCCGACCTGGCCGGCCTCAGCCCGGCTGAACTCGCGGCCGGCTCGGAACGCCTTGCGGTCGATTTCGGGCTGGAGACCGATCCCGCCCGCCGCTTCGCGCTCTGGGCGCTGATGCACATCCTCGGCACTGCGCCCGATCTCGACGTTGCCTTCAAGGACCGCGCCGAGCAGGACGCCGCGCGCGATTTCATGGATCTGTTCGCCGGGATAGCGGAGCCCCGCGAATAGGCCCCCGCAATAAGCAGAGGTGCACAGGCGCGCAGCGCATGGTCAAAGCGGCAAGACCTTCCTAAGGACAGGGCCCATGACCAATCTCATTCTCGTCGCCATCGCTGATGGCGTCGCCACCGTCACGCTCAACCGCCCCGATGCGATGAACGCGCTATCCAAGGCGCTGCGCGCCCGCCTTGCCGAAGTGATGACCGCGCTCGATGCCGATGATGGCGTGCGCGCCGTTGTCCTGACCGGCGCTGGCACCCGCGCCTTCACCGCCGGGCTCGACCTCAAGGAACTGGGCTCCACCGAAGGCGCGCTCGGCGCGGCCAATGCGGAGGGTGCTTCGGAAAACCCGGTCAAGGCCATCGAGATCTGCCGCAAGCCGGTGATCGGCGCGATCAACGGCGTGGCGATCACGGGCGGCTTTGAAGTCGCTTTGGCCTGCGACGTGCTCATCGCCTCCACCAACGCGCGCTTTGCCGATACCCACGCCCGCGTCGGGGTCTATCCCGGCTGGGGCCTATCGCAGAAACTTCCGCGCCTCATCGGCATCAGCCGCGCCAAGGAACTGTCATTCACCGGCAACTTTCTCGATGCCACAACTGCTGAACGCTGGGGACTGGTCAACCGCGTGGTGGCACCGGAGGACCTGCTCCCCGCAGCGCAGACATTGGCGCGGGACATGGCCTCGATCGACCCCACATTCCTGCGCAACTACAAGGCGCTGATCGACGATGGCTACGCCATGCCCTTCGGCGAGGGCATGGCGCTTGAGGCCAGCCGCTCCTCCGCCGCCAATTCCGCCGTCCGGCCCGAGGAAGTCGAGGCGCGCCGCCTTGCCGTCCAGGCCCGTGGCCGCAACCAGTAAGGACTTTCAAGATGACCCAGCGCGCCCATGAGATTGCCGCCCGTGTCGAGACATTCGTGCGCGACGTGGTGATCCCCTACGAACGTGATCCGCGCATCGAAATCCACGGCCACGGCCCGCCGGACGATCTGGTGCAGGAAATGCGCGCCCTGGCCAAGGCGGCTGGCGTGCTCACCCCGCACATCCTTGCCGATGGCAGCCACCTTACCCAGCGTGAAACGGCCATCGTGCTGATCAAGTCGGGCCTCTCGCCGCTCGGCCCGCTCGCGGTCAACACCATGGCGCCGGACGAAGGCAACATGTACCTCCTCGGCCATGTCGGTTCGCCCGATCTCAAGGAGCGTTTCCTCAACCGCATGGTCGCTGGCGAGGCGCGCTCCGCCTTCCTGATGACCGAGCCTGCCACCGACAACGGCGCCGGTTCTGATCCGTCGATGATGCAGACCACGTGCGTGCAGGACGGCAACCACTGGGTGATCAACGGCCGCAAGACCTTCATCACCGGCGCGCAGGGCGCGGGCGTGGGCATTGTCATGGCCAAATCGGCAGACGGCGCCTGCATGTTCGTCGTCGATCTGCCCGATCCCGCCATTCGCATCGAGCGCGTGCTCGATACCATCGACAGCTCGATGCCTGGCGGGCACGCAGTGATCACCATCGACAACTTGCGGGTGCCGGCAGACCAGATGCTGGGCCACGCCGGCGAAGGCTTTCGCTATGCCCAGATCCGCCTTTCGCCCGCGCGCCTTTCGCACTGCATGCGCTGGCTTGGCGGCTGCATCCGCGCGCATGAGATTGCCACCGCCTATGCCTGCCGCCGTCAGGCCTTCGGCAAGCTGCTGGTCGACCACGAAGGCGTGGGCTTCATGCTGGCGGACAACCTGATCGATATCCAGCAATGCGAGCTGATGATCGACTGGTGCGCCGGCGTGCTCGATACCGGATCGCTCGGCACCGCCGAAAGCTCCATGGCCAAAGTCGCGGTGAGCGAGGCGCTGATGCGCATTGCCGATCGCTGCGTGCAGGTCATGGGCGCGACCGGCGTTTCGGGCGACACCATCGTCGAGCAGATCTTCCGCGAAATCCGCGCCTTCCGCATTTATGACGGCCCCACCGAAGTGCATAAGTGGAGCCTTGCCAAGAAGGTGAAGCGCGACTTCCTGAAAGCGGCAGCAGGCTGAGATCCGGCCCGGCATGTCCCGTTTCGGGACCAGGTTGACACGGTTGACACGGTCCTAAGAGACAACACCCGCCCCCTCCCGACGCGTCCGCAAGGCAGGCATCGGGAGGGGCCGGGACGCGCCAATCGGCGCACCCGACGAGCCCACGCCGCCGCCTGAAACCACAGTTCAAAGAGCAGCGCGGATCATGCGTCGATGCGCTCCCTGTAGGAAAGGTGTTTCAGCAGCTGGCGCTACACCGCCACGGCCAGTTCAGTCGCTTGCAGGATCGCGCGCTTGGCATCCAGTTCGGCCGCCTCGAAGGCGCCGCCGATGAGCTTGGGTTCAAGCCCGCGCGCCACGAGCGCATCATAGAGCCCGCGCGCCGGTTCCTGGCCCGCACAGACGATCACCGTATCGACCGGCAGCAAGCGCGGTTCGCCTTCCACGCGAATGTGGAGGCCTGCATCGTCGATCCGGTCGTATTCGATCCCGCCCAGCATCTGCACACCGCGCCGCTGTAGGGTGATGCGGTGGGTCCAGCCGGTGGTGCGGCCAAGGCCCTTGCCCACCGCGCTCGCCTTGCGCTGGAGCAGCCAGACCTCGCGCCCGCTGGAAGCGACTTCGGGAACAACCCCGGTCACGCCGCCGCGCGGGTGGTTCTGGAAATCGATGCCCCATTCCTTGGCGAACACATCGATATCGAGCGAGCCCGGTGTTCCGGCATGGGTGATCAGTTCGGCCACATCGAAACCGATGCCGCCCGCGCCCATGATCGCGACCTTCTGGCCGACTTTGGCCTTGCCGGTGATCACATCGACATAGCGCACCGCCTTGGGGTGATCGATGCCTTCGATAGCGGGGGTGCGCGGCGTGATCCCGGTGGCGACCACGATCTCGTCAAAACCGCCTGCCTCCAGCGTATCGGCATCCACCCGCGTGCCGAGCCGCAAGTCGATGCCATTCACTGCGATCATCCGGTTGAAGTAGCGGATCGTCTCGTCGAATTCCTCCTTGCCGGGGATCTTCCGCGCAAGGTTGAACTGCCCGCCGATCTCCGCTGCCGCATCGTAGAGCGTCACGTTGTGGCCCCGTCCTGATGCAATCGTTGCATAGGCCAGACCAGCCGGCCCCGCCCCCACGACCGCGATACGCCGCGCGCGCGATGCCGGGGCGACGGTGATCTCCGTCTCACGGCAGGCGCGGGCATTGACGAGGCAGCTGGTCAACTGGCCGGTGAAAGTGTGATCAAGGCAGGCCTGGTTGCAGGCGATGCAAGTGTTGATCTCGTCCTCGCGGCCTTCCCACGCTTTCTTCACCAGTTCTGCATCGGCCAGCATCGGCCGCGCCATCGAAATGAGGTCCGCGTCCCCACGCGCCAACACGTCTTCGGCCACATGCGGCATGTTGATGCGGTTGCTGGTGATGAGCGGGATCGAAACCGCCTCACGCAGGCGCCCGGTCACCCCGGCAAAGGCGGCGCGCGGCACCATCGTCGCGATGGTCGGCACCTGGCTTTCATGCCAGCAGAAGTGCGTACTGATCACGTCCGCGCCGTTTGCCTCCAGCGCCTTGGCGAGGCTGGTCACTTCCTCCCACGCGAGGCCGCCTTCCAGCATGTCCATCGCGGAAATGCGGAAGATCAGCATCTTGTCGTCGCCCAGCGCGGCGCGCGCGCGTTTCACGACTTCGACCGCAAAGCGCATGCGGTTTTCCCACGATCCGCCCCACCGGTCGGTGCGCTGGTTCGTCTTTTCGACGAGGAATGTCGAAATCAGATAGCCTGCGGAGCCGATGATCTCGACCCCGTCATAGCCGGCCTCCACCGCCAGCGCGGCGCAATTGGCGAAGGCCGCGATCTGTTCTTCGATCCCCGCCTCATCCAGTTCGACCGGCGCGGACCGCGCGAGGCGCGACTTGACCGGCGAAGGGCCAACCGGCTCGCGCACATTGGCGATCGAGCCCGAATGGAGGATCTGCATGCAGATCTTGACCTCCGGATCGGCGGCATGGACCGCGTCCGTCACGGTGCGGTGCATCGGCACGTCCTCAGGCTCACTCAGCTTCGCGCCGCGCCCGCCGCTGGGGTGCGGGGTGATGCCGCCGGTGATGATCATGCCGACCCCGCCCTTCACGCGCTCGACAAAATAGGCCGAAAGCCGCTCCGCCGCATTGGGCAGGTCTTCCAGCCCCGAATGCATCGAACCCATGATGATGCGGTTCTTCAGCCGGTTTCCCCGGATGGTCAGCGGCGAAAACACCAGCGGGTATTTGGGATGCGTCATGGCATGCGGTCCGTTCATTTTGGCCGTTCAGTCAGGCGTGTAGTTCGGGCGGCGCTTTTCAAGAAAAGCACTCATGCCCTCGGCGAAATTGGGGCTGGCGGCGGTCATCAGCTGGTTGCGGTTCTCGATGGCCATCGCGGCTTCGAGGCTGGGCGCATCGACCGCGAGGTTGAGCCCTTCCTTGGTCATGCGCAGCCCCTTGGGCGAGGCGGCCAGCAGATCATCGACATAGCCTTCCGCCGCCGCTTCCAGCTGATCATCGGGCACCACTTCGCTGACGAGGCCGGTTGCCAGCGCGCGCGGGGCGTGGATGAAGCGGCCTGTCAGCATCAGCTCCGAAGCGACCGAGGTGCCAACAAGGCGCGGCAGGAAATAGCTCACCCCCATGTCGCACGAGGAGAGGCCGAGCTTGATGAAAGCAGCGTTCATCTTGGCGCTTTCGCCCGCGATGCGGATATCTGCCGCCAGCGCAAAGGCGAAGCCGCCGCCGAAGGCCGCGCCCTGCACCAGCGCGACAATCGGCTGCGGGCAGCGCCGCATCTTCACATAGACGTCTGCCAGATGGCCCTGAAAACCGAAGCCGCCGCCGAAGGGATCGGGCCGGTTCGCATTTTGCCGGTCCTTGATATCAAGCCCCGCGCAAAACGCCCGGCCCGCGCCGCGCATCACCACCACGCGCGTCTCGCGGTCGTTATACAGCTTGCCGAAGTAGTCGCTGAGCTCGTCCACCATTTCGAGCGAGATCGCGTTGAGCTGATCTGGCCGGTTCAGTGTCAGCCAGTCCGCTGCGCCGCGCTTCTCGACCGTGATCGTGCGATAGGTCATGCTATCCCGCTCCCCTTGCGCGCCTCTGCGGGCGCACCCCATGTTTTTGTCATGCCCGGCTGCGCGGCAAACCTGCCCATATTGACAGCGCGCGCCTTCATGGATCCGCCCGTTCCTGGCCGATCCCGCCGATCAGCACGTCTGCCACCCGCGCCGCATAAGCCGTGATCGCGGCCTCAGTCAGCTCCTCGCCCGGGGCGAGGCGTCCGGCATGGGCTTCCATCGCGGAAAGCAGCATGTCCGAAGCCAGCGCCGCGCTGACGCCTTCACGCAATTGCCCCCGCGCGCGGGCCCGCCGCAGGATCGCGATGGCCTGCGAGGTCAAGGCGCCCAGCACCGGGCCGATCCGCGCCGCCAGTTCGGGATGAGTGAGGAGATCGCGCCGCATGTGCCGTGCCACGCCGCCGCCGGTTTCGAGATAGCGAGCCAGCACCAGCGCGCCGAACGCGGTGAGATCGCCGCGCAGATCCCCGGTGTCGATGGTTGCCAGCGCCTGCCAGCGCCCCTCGACCATCGCCGAGAGCAAGTCCTCTCCGCTCGTCCAGCGGGCATAGAGCGTGGACTTGCCGATGCCCGCCGCGCGCGCCACGGCATCGAGGCTGAAGCCCGCCCAGCCCCCCGCGCCATAGACCTGCGCGGCGGCGGCGAGGATGCGCTCCTCGACATCAGGATTGCGCGGACGGCCGCGCGGACGCGGACCTATCGAAAGCGCAGACTCGGCGGATGGGCGTTGCATGGCTCATTCCTATCTTTTATGGACAGGCTTCGTCCAATAATAATCGAGGAGCGGCACGGAATGCAGCACGAGGCTATCGACCGCCCGCTTTCCGGCCTCGTCGTGATCGATCTGGTCGCCAGCCCGCTTGCCGCAATTGCGCGAATCCTGCGCGAACTTGGCGCGGAGGTGATCCGCCTCCAAGTGGCGGGCCGCGGGGCGCGGCCCGCGCACGATCCCCGCGCCGAGCTGGCCTGGTGGACCGCTAATCTCGGCAAGCGGATCGAAGTGGTGGATGAGGCCGCGCTGGCGGAATGGCTGGGCAAGGCGGACCTTGTGATCGAGGACCTCTCCGCCGATCCTGCCGCGCTGTTCAGCCCTGACTGGGAGGCCCTGCACGCGGCGAGCCCGGCGCTGGTTCACATGACGGCCAGCGGCTTCGGCCTCGGCAACGCGTTCTCGCACTGGCAGTGGACTGACGGCGTGCTCCACGCGATGACCAGCGAGCTTTCGCGCTCGGGCATCAGGGGCTGCGCGCCGCTGCTCCCGCCCGGCGAGATCGCGCTGCAATGCGCGGTTGCACAAGGGGCCTTCGTGGCGATGGCCGCGCTCACGCAGGCGCGGGTGAACGGCATCGGCGGCCATGTCGACTATGCCGCGCTCGATGGCGCGATGCAGGCGCTCGATCCCGCGTTCGGCATTTCGGGCAGCGCCACAAATGGCCGACCCGCCGCCGCGCTGCCGCCGGGGCGGCCGCCCAAGGGCGTGCAGTATCCGATCATCCCGGTGGCCGATGGCTATGTGCGCCTCTGCGTCCTTGCGCCGCGCCAGTGGGAGGGGATGCACCGGATGATGGGCGAGCCGGCCGAATTCGCCGGACCGGAATTTCGCGATGTGATGGTCCGCTTCAAGAGCAAGGAACTGCTCGCGGCGATGAGCGCGTTTCTGGCGGACAAGACCCGCGCCGAGATCGAGGCGCTGGGGCAGCAGCACGGCGTGCCGCTGGCGGGGCTCAACACGCTTTCCGATTGCCTTGCCGCCGATCATATCCGTGCGCGCGGCACCTTTGCCGAGGTGGACTTGTCCGGCAGCGGCCGCGTGCCCTTTCCCGATGGTCTGATGGTGATCGACGGGCAGCGCATGGGGCCGATCCATGCCGGCACCCCTGCCCCGCGCCCTGCGCCCGTTTCTGCCAAGCCCGGCAGGCCGCTTGATGGCCTCAAAGTCCTCGATCTCGGTGTCATTGTCGTTGGCGCGGAAACCGGGCGGCTGCTGGCCGATCTGGGCGCGGATGTGGTGAAGATCGAATCGCAGGCCTTCCCCGATGGTTCGCGGCAGACGTACCTGAAGATCGGGATTTCGAGCAGTTTCGGCGCGGGGCACCGGGGCAAGCGCAGCCTCGGGCTCAACCTGAAGTCCGACGAAGGCAAGGCCCTGCTGCGCCGCATGGTTGCCGATGCCGACGTGATGCTTTCCAACTTCAAGCCCGGCACGCTTGAATCGCTGGGCCTTGGCTATGCCGAGCTTGCCGCGATCAACCCGCGCCTGATCGCGGTGGAATCAAGCGCGTTCGGGGCGACGGGGCCGTGGTCGAAGCGCATGGGCTATGGCCCGCTGGTGCGCGCGGCGGCGGGGCTGACGGCCATGTGGCGCTATCCGGATGATCCCGAGAGCTTCTCGGATTCGGTCACGATCTACCCCGATCACGTTTGCGCCCGGATCGGCGCGAGCGCGGTGATGGCGCTGCTTGCGCGCCGGGCGCGGACAGGGCGCGGCGGGCATATCGATGTGAGCCAGGCCGAAGTCATGCTCGCGCAGCTTGCCACCGAAATCGCCGGGCACGCGCTGGAGGTCCCTGCGCGCGAGGAAGCGCCGTGGGGTGTATTTCCCTGTGCCGGTGAGGACGAATGGTGCGTCGTCACCGTTCGCGAAGTGGCGGACCGGCAGCGCCTTTCCGCGGTGATAGGCAGCGAAGACCTTGCCGCCTGGCTGGCCAGCCGGGACGCAGCAGATGCCGCGCAGGTGCTGCAGGCCGCCGGTGTTCCCGCCGCCCCCATGCTCCGCGCTGCAGACCTTGCCGATCACCCCTACTACGCTGCGCGCGGCCTGTTCCGCAGCGATCCGCACGACCTGCTGCCCGAGGCGATGACTGCAGAGCGCCGCCCGGCGATCTGGCCCGCGATCCCCGATGCCGAGGCCCGCCCTGCGCCGCTCATGTGCCAGGATACATACGCAGTGATGGCGGACTGGCTCGGCCTTGATCCAACCGAATGCGCCCGGCTTGAAGCCGAAGGCGTGCTGGAAACCACGCCTGAGAAGATCCGCACCATGGTCGCCACCAAATCCTATCTGGAGACAGCCCGATGAGCCTGATGACCGATCCGACACGCATCCCCGTCATCATCGGCGTCGGCCAGATCAACGATCGGCCCGCCAGCCCCGAGCTTGGCCTTGATCCGCCGGGGCTGATGGCCGCCGCGCTGCGCCTTGCGGAAGCAGATGCGGGCGGCGGTCTGCTGGCCAACCTCGATAGCCTCGCCATTGTCGACCAGATCAGCTTCCGCCACCTCGGCAATCTCTGCGATCGTGTCGCGGATGCCATCGGCGCCAGCCCGTCGATCAACTACCAGTCCGAAGCGCCGCACG
The DNA here is from genome assembly GCA_947453945.1 of Sphingomonadaceae bacterium. Classification (GTDB taxonomy): domain Bacteria; phylum Pseudomonadota; class Alphaproteobacteria; order Sphingomonadales; family Sphingomonadaceae; genus Novosphingobium. Next base: position 145,018 of record CANGJB010000001.1, on the reverse strand, counting down.
GCGATACCCCGATCCGCCTGCTCAACGAAGCCGCCAACCGTATCGGCGCGGGCGAAGTGAAGCTTGCCGCCATTGTTGGCGCCGAAGCGCTGCGCACCGCTGCCGGCCTCGCCGCACTGGCGGCGAAAGGTGAAGACAAGAGTTACAACGCGGTGCGCAATGTCTCCACCCGCCGCGATCCGACCTATGCGCAGGCGCATGGCCTGACTGCGCCGGTCGACGTCTATCCGATCTACGAAAACGCCGGCCGCGCCGCCTATGGCCAGACGCTCGCCGAAGCGCAGGCCGAAAGCGGGGCGATCTGGGCGGGCATGAGCGAGGTCGCCGCGGCAAACGAAGGCGCGTGGATCAGGAAGGCCGTTTCGGCGGAGGAAATCCTCACGCCGGGTCCGTCAAACCGTCCACTCGCCTTTCCCTATACCAAGCTCACTGTCGCCAATTCCTCGGTCAATCAGGGGGCGGGCTTCCTTGTTGCCAGCCTTGCTGAGGCGCGGCGGCGCGGCATTCCCGAAGAGCGGCTGATCTATGTCGGCATGGGCGCGGCGGCCAAGGAAGACCCGAGCATCCTTCGCCGCGACCGCTATGATCGGTCATCGAGCATGGACACCGCGATCCGCCGCACGCTGGAACTTAACAAGGTGACGGGCGCAGACTTCGACCATGTCGAACTCTACAGCTGCTTTCCCTGCGTGCCCAAGATGGCGCGCCGCGTGCTCGGCTGGCCGCTGGACAAGCCCGCCACGGTGTTTGGCGGCCTGACTTTCGGCGGGGGGCCGATTGCCAACTACATGAGCCACGCAGTCGTCTCGATGGTGGAACGCCTGCGTTCCGGCGACGGCAAGACCGGGTTCCTTTTCGCCAATGGCGGCTACGCGACCGACAACCATTGCATCGTCGTTTCGCGCCAGCCGGTGGCCGCCGCGCAGTTCCCGCAGGACTTCGACTATCAGGCCGAGGCGGATGCGGCGCGCGGGGCCATCCCGGAGCTCGACAAGGACTACACGGGGCCCGCGAAGATCGAGAGCTACACCGTGTTTCATGGCCGCGAGGGCCTGCCTTCCAGCGGCGTGGTCATCGCGCGCACGCCCGAGGGCAAGCGCACGCTCTGCCACATCGATGTGGCGAACCCTGCGATGCTAGCCTTCTTTATGGACGGCGCGGTGGAGCCTGTCGGCATCGGGGGGGTGATTGCGCTGTTGGGCGAGCGGCGGGTTTGGACGAGGTAGCCTCGATTTCCAGATCAAAATACCAGTAGCCGCTCCGCCCGGCCGCCCTATCATTCTGCTTCTGATTGCAGGAGGTTGAAATGAGCGGACGGTTTGAAGGCAAGGTGGCGCTGATCACCGGGGGCACCTCGGGCATCGGGGCCGGCACTGTGCGGCGCCTTGCCAGCGAGGGCGCCAAAGTCGTGTTCACCGGCTCCAAGGCTGCCGCGGCCGAAGCGCTCTGTGCAGAAACCGGCGCGCAGTTCGTTGCCCACCGCGTGGAAGATGCGGCCGCGTGGGATGCGCTGATTGAGCGGATCAAGGCCGAGCATGGCCGGCTGGATATCGCCTTCGCCAACGCCGGGATCGAAACCGGCGACAGCAGCGTCGAGGACATCACCATGGAAGCGTGGGAGCGCGTCATGGGCGTGAACCTTACCGGCGTGATGCTCACCATCCAGCACGCGATCCGCGCGATGCGCGCCAATCCGGGCGGCCCCACCGGCTCCATCGTGGTGAACTCCTCGATGAGCGCCTACCGGCCGCTGGCAAACTATGTCGCCTATTCGGCGAGCAAGGGCGCGCTGATCGCGTTGATGAAGTCCTCGGCGCTCCACTGCGCCACCCTGAAGACGAAGATCCGCGTGAACTCGATCCACCCCGGTGTGGTCGAGACCGAATTGATTCGCGGTGTGATTGATCGATCACCCGATTCCGCTGCCGCACGCGCGCAGTTCGAGGGCATGGCTCCCATTGGCCGCATGGCGCAGGTGGAGGAAGTTGCAGCCCTGGTGGCGTTCCTTGCCTCGGACGAGGCCGGGTTCATCTCGGGCTCGGAATACGGGATCGACGGGGCCAGCACGGCGGGGATGATGGGGGTCTGAGCCCCCAACCCACCCTTTCCTTCGTCAAACCGGCGCAGGCGGGGATCCAGAGGGCTGTGCGCTATGGCCGCTTTGGATCCCCGCCTTCGCGAGGATGACGAACCGGTAGCTAACGGTGGGTAATCCTTAAGCCGCCGCGCCCAGATACCCCAGCTGCCCGGCCTTGAAGACGGCCTGGCTGCGGTTCACCGCGTTGAGCTTCTCGCCAGCGCGCTGGATGTGATAGCGCACGGTTGCGTGGCTGAGCGCAAGGATCAGGCTGATTTCCTTGTCGGTCTTGCCGATGGCAGCCCAGCGCAGGCATTCCACTTCGCGCTTGGACAGGCGGCAATCGCTTGGGATCCACTGCTGCGTGCGCATCGTGCTGACATAGCTCGCCACGAAGCGGCGGGTCAGCGCGCCGAGGAAATCGCCGTGCTCCGCAAATACGTCCGAAAGGTCGTCGAGCGTTTTGTCCGCCGGCACGTAGCTCGCAGCCGCGATTTGCCCGAATGAAAGGTGCGAGGGGATAACGATCATCGCCCGCGCCTTGCTGAACTTGTGGAACTCCGAAAAGTTCAGGTCCTCAAGGTAGTTGTTGCGGCTGACGGTGAAGGCGCCGTGCGCGTTGCACCAGAAGGGCTCGCTTTCATAGCGCGTGGCCCGCGGGAAAGGCGAAGAGAGCGCCAAGGTGCCGTTTTCCCACCAGCGCTCGCCATCGGCGGTCCACCCGAAAATGTCGGCGTTGATGATCTTGCCATCGGCATCGAGCATCTGCTCCTTCGACGCAATGTCGGGGCAGACTGCGATCCGCAGGTCCAGTTTCAAGGCAACGTCGCGTATTGCGATTGCGGCGGGCCGCACGTCTTCAACGGCCCGAATCGTCACCTGCTCGAAGGTGGTGTTCGCCCAGTCCATGGTGCATCCTCTTGCCGGTGCCAGTTATTCCGGCATCCGCGCGAATCGCATGCTAACCTAGAGCGTGCCGTAGCGGAAGCCCCATCCGGAGTGGATCCGAAATGGGGCTTCAGAATAACAGGTCAGAGGCCGAGGACTTGCTTGGCGATGATCGTCTTCTGCACTTCGTCGGAACCGCCGAAGATCGTGTAGGCACGGCCGTTGAGATACGCGGGCATTGAAAGCTGCGCGGCGCGGCTGCCGACGAATTCGGGGGCCTCGTTGCCATAGAGCGGACGCGTGACCGGAAGCTGCAGACCTTCATAGCCGAACAGGTCCACCGCCAGTTCGTCGATCGCCTGCCGCAGGTTCGAGCTGGTGAGCTTTACCAGCGAAGTTTGCGGCCCGGCTGGGCGGCCCTTGGCGAGTTCCGCGAGGATGCGCAGTTCGGTCACCTCAAAGGCCTGCGCCTCCAACCGCAGGCGGGCCAGCCGCTGCGAGATGTTGGGATCATGGATCATGCTGCCGTTGGTGCCGGAAGCTTCTTCCTTGGCCCAGCGTTCGATCCGGTCGAGCTTCGCCAGCAGCGCCGGCGCTGCGCAGGAACCGCCGCGCTCGTTTTCGAGCAGGAACTTGGCAATCGTCCAGCCCTGGCCTTCCTCACCGATCAGATTGTCGGCCGGGGTCTCGGCATTGTCGAAGAACGTGGCGTTGACTTCGTGATCGTTCGCCATCGTGATGATCGGCGAAACGGTGACGCCGGGCTGCTCCATGGGCACGAGCAGGAAGCTGATGCCGCGCTGCTTCTGCACGCTGGGATCGGTGCGCACGAGCGCGAAGATCCAGTTGGCGTGGTGCGCGTGGGTGGTCCAGATCTTGGAGCCGTTGACCACGTACTTGTCGCCGATGCGCTCCGCGCGCGTTTTAACCGCGGCAAGGTCAGACCCCGCGCCCGGCTCGGAATAGCCCTGGCACCAGTAGTCTTCGCCCGAGATGATGCGCGGCAGAAAGCGCGCCTTCTGTTCGGGCGTACCGAAGTGGCAGATTACCGGGCCAACCAGGCGCAGGCCCAGAATCGGCAGCGAAGGCGCACCGGCAATCGCGCATTCCTTCTCGAAGATGTACTTCTGCGTCGGCGTCCAGCCCGGTCCGCCGTCTTCCACCGGCCACGAGGTGGCGAGCCAGCCCTTTTCAGCGAGGATCGCCTGCCATTCGCGGGTGATATCAGGCTCGGTGAACACGCTCGGCGTGTTGGCCGCGCCTTCGCGCAGGCGGGCATTGAGCTTGTCGTCAAGGAACGCGCGGACTTCCTTCTGGAAGGCGAGGTCCTCGGGGGCAAAATCCATATCCATCAGGCTATCTCACTCATGGCCCAGCGAATGCCGCGGCGGAGGGTTTCGTAATAAACCGGATAGTTCCAGCCGCAGCGTTCGGGATGTGTCCAAAAGGGCAGGAGCTCGATCACATCGAAATGGCTGCGGCAGTGGCCGAGCGTGTTGTAGAGCACGCCGCCCTTGCCGTGATCACGCAAGTAGAGGATCGGCACGACGACGTTCGAATATTTTGCCTCGATAAACCCGGTTGCCTCACCATCGAAGCGCGTCTGCATCAGGATCTTGATCGGCGCGGTCTGCTTGGTGATGTAGAGCTCATCAATGATGTCGAAATCTTCCAGCCCCTGCGTCAGCGGATGGGTCTTGTCGGTGACCTCGACGTGGAAATTGCCAATGGGCGGATGCGCCTTGAACTGGGTGCCGAGGACTTCCATCAGATCGTCGCGCTCTTCCGGACAATCGACCCCGCCTTCAACAAACTTCAGAATCGAATTGGTGCCATGCAGCGCCAGCCAGCGCCCGCCGCGATCAAGGAATTCCTTGATCTTCACCGTCTCTTCGGGCGTCGGCAGAACGGTGCAGGTGTAGGTCACCAGAAACTGGCACTGCTCCAGCCGTTCGGTGTTGGAAAAGTCCATCGCGACGGTGGTTCGGATCTCCGGATGCTCGGCCAGCAGCTTGAGCACCTCGAGCCGGGCAAAGTCTATATCGTGGTATTTGCCGGCGGCCACGAAATGGGCATCGATCCGCTTGGTCATTCACTGCACTCCAAAAATCGCGTCACGCCGCGCGGGCGTAATCCAGAATATCGCTCGCCGGATCGCCGAACAACTTGGACAAAAGTACGATCCGCTTGAGCCCGTGGCCCACACCCAACTCGTCGCTCATGCCCATGCCGCCGTGGAGCTGAACCGCCTGATGCGCAACCCAGATCGCGTTTTCGGCGACATGCGCCTTGATCGCCGCCATCGGCGCCGCGGGCTGCAGCAGCGCACGAAGAATCGCGGACTGTATGCTCTCAACCCGCGCATAGGCATCGACCATGCGATGCTGGAGGACCTGGAACCGGCCGAGCGGCTGCCCGAACTGTTCGCGCGTCTTGAGATATTCCAGCGTGTCGGCAAACAGGCGCTGGGCAATCCCGGTCATCTCCGCCGCCGCCATCATCCGCGCCTCATCGATCACGGCGCCGAGGTCCGCCGCCAGCGGGCCTTCCGCCGCCGCATCGTGGAACGTCACGATCGCCGCGACGCCGCCATCCGCCACCGGATAGGGCCGCACTTCGACGTCCGCCGCCTTGGCATCGACCACATAGAGGCCGGTCTTGCCGCCATCCTCAGCGCTCACCACGAAGATGTCTGCCGCGCCGCCGCCCAGCACGAATTGCTTTGTGCCTGAAATCTTGCCGCCGCGAACCTTCACGCCCTGCGCTTCCAGCACAAAACGTCGTGCCGGTTCGGCAAAGGCAAACGCGGCCACGGTCTCGCCCGCAATCACGCCAGCCAGTTGGTCCGTCCCCGCCAGCAGCCGTGCAGGAATGAACCCGCATTCCAGCCACGGTTCCACCGCCTGTGCATGGCCCAGCGCCTGCGCCACCACGGCCAGATCGCCGTGAGATCCATCCATGCCGCCATCCGCTTCACCAGCGGCAAGGCCGATCAGCCCCAGTTCGGCCAGTTCCTGCCAGCGCGCGCGGTCGATCCCGCCTGGCTGCGCCCGCGCCGCGCGCCGCGCTGCCACATCCTGCCCCTGGCAGAAGCGTTCGACCGCCGCCTTGAACAGCTCCTGGTTCTCGTCGAGATCGAAGTTCACGCGGCAGCTTTCTTGTACGTGATGGGAACAGAGACGAACCCGCGCAGAAGAAGGTTGGGCGAGACGACGAGTTCGGCACCGTCCTTGATGCGAATATCATCAAGCCGGCGGAGCAACTCGGTGAAAGCGACGGTCATTTCCTTGCGGCTCAGCATGTTGCCCACGCACATGTGGATGCCCTTGCCGAACGCAAGATGGGTGCGCGCGTTGGTGCGCTCCACATCGAACTTGTCCGGATCGGGATACTTCGCCGGATCGCGGTTGGCCGCCGCATAGCGCAGCATGACCATTTCGCCGGCCTTGAAGCTATGGCCGCCAAGCTCGGTATCGCGCATGACAACGCGCCACATGCCGGCGGTCGGCGTATCGAGCCGCAGCACTTCCTCGATCATGTTGCCCACGAGCGCCGGATTGGCGCGGACTTTGGCCTGCTGCTCCGGGTTCTGCGCCAGGTGGACGATACCGCCGGCGAGCGAATGAGTCGTCGTCTCGTTACCCGCAACCATCAGTTGCTGCGCGATCGAGAGGATCTCGGCATCGTTGAGCGGAGTTTCGCCATCGAGCCGCGCATTGACCACATCCGAAAGCAGGTCGTCGGTCGGCTTTTCACGGCGCGCGTCGATCTTGACCTTCAGCTTGCGCTGGAAATCGACGATTTCGTGCGCGCACTCGATCTCGCGCTCACGTGGGATCATGTGGCCAAGCCGGTCAGCAAAGGCATCGGACCAGCGCTTCACATCCGCGCGCTCGGCGGACGAAAAGCCCAGCTGCTCGCAGATCACCTGCACCGGCAGGCCGACGCTGAACGCGGTGACGAAGTCACACTCGCCCTTTTCGACGAACCCGTCGATCAGCCCGTTCACCTTGTCGCGGATCCCGGCTTCCAGCGCATTCACGCGCGGCATCGAGAACGCGAGATTGACCAGCTTGCGGAAGCGCGTGTGCACCGGCGGATCGGCAGTCAGCAGCGTGTTCATCTGCGGCCAGCCTTGCGCCAGGATCCCGCTCACTTCCGGATCCTCTGCCAGCGCGCCCGAGAGCACGCTGCTGAAATCGTTCGAGAAGAGATCGGCCTGCCCCGCCGCTTCCGAACACATGTCGTAGCTCATCACCACTTTGGTGCCGGTTTCCGGCAGCACGACCACCGGCGAATGGGCGTGCGCCCACTGGTAGAGCGGAAACGGGTTCTGCATCACTTCGGGATCGAGAAGGCTCTTGGGACTGGTCATTTCATTCATGGCGATCCCCATCAGGTTCTACCTCGGTTTGGCACCGTCAAATACCCCGTGCCACACGCGAAAATGCTAGGTTAGTCTGCCCGCTGGGGCAGGTGTTTACGAGTGGACCATGACCCCGCCGTCCACCATGATCCCTTGTCCGGTGATGAAACGCGCGTCGTCGGTGGCCAGGAACACCATCACATCGGCCACATCTTCCGGCTGCCCGACCCGCCCGAGCGCGGAACGGCCGGCATAATAGTCCTTGGCGCCCGGCGTATCCTCGAACAGGCCTCTGGTCATTCCCGTGGCGATTGCGCCCGGCTGCACGCAGTTGACGGTGATCCCCTGCGGCCCGAGTTCCATCGCCAGCGCGCGAGTGAGGCCAAGGATGGCGTGCTTGGATGTGGTGTAGGCTACAAGGCCCGCATCACCATAGCGCGACATGATCGAGCCGACATTGACCACCCGCCCACGGCCGGATGCCGAGAGTAGCGGCAACAGCGCACGGGTGAGCTTCATCACGGCGGTCACGTTGATGCCGAGCGCCGAATTCCACGCCTCCTCGGTCATTTCGGCAAACGGACCTGTGGGACACACGCCTGCATTGTTGATGAGGATATCGCACCCGCCGAGCAGGCTTTGCGCCGCCCCGGCAATCGCGGCAAAGGAGTCCCCGTCAGCCAGATCAGCCAGCAGCGTGTGCGTTCCGACCAGCCCTTCGCCCACCCGGTCAACGCCGAGCACAGCTACGCCTTCGGCCATCAGCCGCGCCGCCGCTGCCGCGCCCATGCCCGATGCCGCGCCGGTGACAACCGCGCGGCGGCCGGTGAGATCCTTTCCGCGGGCAATCTCCATTCAGGCGAACTCCCGCTGGAACTCGCCCATGTCGAAATAGTCGCGCCACTTGGCGACCTTGCCCTCGGCGTTGATCTCGAACGTGCCCGAGACGCGGATCGCGCGCCAGCGACCGGCGACGAGGAACTTGTCGGTCCGCTCGGTCAGCACCACGTTGCCGCTGACGGCGATGTGGTGCGTGATCCATTCGGTGCCCTCGATGGGCGGGAACTGCGCCATTAGCGCCTGAACCCCGGCAAGGCCGACGGCGGGCTCCATCGGGATATTATGCCACACGATGTCATCGGCCATCATGCCGAAGGCGGCGGGCGCATCGCCCCTGTTCCATGCAGCGATGAACGCTTCGACCACTTCTTGCGGGCTCATGGCTGGCTCCTTGGCTGCGAAGTCCATTCCAGCGCATTGGTAATCACGCGGCGGACTGCGGGGTTGGCATATGTGTGCGGCCCATCGCCGAACTGGCAGTAGACGATCTGCGCGGGACCGATGGGTTTGGTCCAGGCCACAAGGTTGCTGCCGGGCGGGTGCGGCCAATCGGCATTGTCGAACATCCGCCCGGCCACGGCATGGGCGGCGGAATAGAAGTTTGCCGCCACGTATTCATGCTGCGCGCGGATCAGCGGGGTCACGTCCGCCTCAAACACTTCGCCGAGATACAGCTCGTCGTTGACCGGAAACGTGGCCGGAACGCCTTCCAGCACGGGATGCTCCGCCACCAGTTCGGCGGTGTAGTCCACATCGTGGCGATAGCCGGAATCGAGCTTTGCCTCTCCGCGCACCGTGCCCGGCTGATAGAGGAACCGCCCGCCGAGCCACTCGCTCCACTGCGGCCATTCCGCCCAGCCGGCGATGGCGTGGTGCATCATCACCGCCCCGCGCCCGCTGGCAAAGCGCCGCTCCAGCGCCGCCTTGAACGCGTCCGACGGCGGCGCGGTCTTCACCGTGCCATCAGCAAAAGTGTAGCCCGGCATGTCGTAGAACAGCACCGCGTCCGCCGCATCCGCCGCGCCTGCCGCCACTTGCGCCTCGGCCTCCGGATGGACGTAGTGCGTGACGTCCCAATCGCCGAGCCCTTCGAGGAACGCAGCAAAGGGCTCCTCCTCGTAAGGGTGGCCGCCGGAGAGCACGAGGAGCGAGCGCTGTGCCATGTCAGCTCAGCTTCAGGATCATCTTGCCATCGTTCGAGCCGCTGAACAGCCGCAGGAACGCCGGCAGGGCTTCATCGATGCCTTCATCGACATGTTCGTCGAACACCAGCTTGCCTGCGCTGACCCAGCCCGCCATCGCGGCGATGCCTTCGCCAAAGCGCGGCACATAGTCTGCCACCAGAAGGCCGGTGATCGAGGCACGCTTGACGATCAGCTGCCACACATTGCGCGCGCCGGTTTTCTCGCCCGCGTTGTTATACTCACTGATCAGGCCGCACAGGCCGATGCGCGCATACATCGCAAGGTTGTTGAGGCCGGCATCGAGAATATCACCGCCGACGTTCTCGAAGATCACGTTGACGCCATCGGGCGCGGCTGCGGCGATCTCGGCCGAAAGCTGGTCCACGCTCTTGCCGCGATAGTCGATGGCGACATCGAAGCCGTAGCGCTCCATCAGCCGCTTGCACTTCTCCGGCCCGCCGGCGATGCCGATGACTTTGCTGGCGCCCTTGAGCTTGGCGATCTGGCCGACAAGCGAGCCCACCGCGCCCGCAGCGCCCGTGACCAGCACGACATCGCCCGGCTGCGGCTTGCACACTTCAAGGTAGCCGAAATAGGCGGTCATCCCCACGGCGCCGAGCACCGAGAGGAAGTTCGTCGGCGAAGGCACGATAGTGGGGTCAATGGCTGCGCTGAAGCCGCCGGACTGCGAGACCGAGTATTCCTCGATCGCATTGAGCCCCGAAACCCACTGCCCAACCGGGAAGTCTGCGGTCTTGCTCGCCACCACTTCGCCCACGGTCGAGGCGCGCACCGAGGTCCCCAGCGGGATCGGCGGCATGTAGCTGGGCGCATCGTCCATCCAGCCGCGCATGGCGGGATCAAGCGAGGCGTAGTGGTTGCGGATCAGGAACTGACCGTCCGCCAGTTCGGGCAGCGGTTCGGAGACAAGGTTGAAGTCTTCGGCCACGGGCGCGCCATTGGGGCGGCGGACCAGCAGGAAACGGCGATTCTGGGTCACAAACAAGGCTCCTGAACGGGGTGTTCCCGGGACAGTAGAGCCTAGGCCTCGCCGCCATCAAGACGACTGTCATTTTTGCCGGTCTACCAGGACCGCACTCCCCATTTTGTGAGGTGAAGGCCCGCCCCATCGCACCCACATTGCACCGAGGCCGCCACCCAGCGCGGCAATGAGGACTTGCAGGTCATGGCAGAGCCGTTCTTCGAACACCCCTACCTCTCAGGCCACCACGCGCCGATCCGGTTCGAGGCCGATGCGCCCGATCTGATCGTGGAGGGCAAGCTGCCCGAAGACCTTGCCGGCATGTTCTATCGCAACGGCCCGGATCCGCTCTATCCGCCGCGTGAGGGCGACTACCACTGGTTCGATGGCGACGGCATGGTCTTCGCGTTCGAGTTTGCGGAGGGGCGCGTTTCGATGCGCAACCGCTGGGTGAAGACCGAGAAGTTCGAGCTGGAGAAGGCCGCCGGGCGGCGCCTCTTCGGTATCTTCGGCAATCCGATGACATCCGACCCCAGCGTGCAGGGCAAACGCTACAACACGGGCAATACCAACATCATCCTGCACGGCGGCCAGCTTCTGGCGCTGATGGAAGGCGCGCCGCCCGTCGCGCTCGATCCGCGCGGGCTGGATACACTGCACGAGGAGACCTACGGCGGCCTTGTCACCTCCAGCTTCTCCGCCCATCCCAAGGTCGATTACGCGACCCGCGAGATGATCAACACCGGCGCTGCCATCCACGGCATGATGGGCCCCGCCGAGATGCGCTATGATGTGGTCGCGGCGGACGGGACGATCCGCAAGACCGAGATCATCCCGATGCCGCACTTCAGCCTGATGCACACGTTCCTGCTGACGGAAAACTGGGCGGTGTTCCCCTTCATCCCCATCGACACCGACCTCAAGCGCTTCGCCGCCGGCGGACCGATGACCGCGTGGGTCAACGACCGCCCGACCAAGTTCGCGGTCATGCCGCGCGAGGGCACGGCCGATCAAATCAAGTGGTTCGAGTTCGAGCCGCGCCACATGTTCCACGAGCTCAACGTGTGGGAAGAGGACGGCAAGATCATCGCCGATGTCGCCGCCGCCAACGGCACCGCGCTGTTCCCGGACGAGACCGGCGTGCGGCGCACGCACGGCGATACGCAGCAGAGCTTGCGCCGCTGGACCATCGACCCCACAGGCAACACCAGCTGGATCAAGGAAGAAGTCCTCAACGGGCGCGACATCCAGTTCCCCCGGCCCGACGACCGCCTGATGACGCGCAAAAGCCGCCACAGCTTCGCCAACATCAACCTCAAATCGCGCGACGGCCGGGTGGAAGGCATGGACGCGGTGCTGCGCTATGACACGCAGACCGGCGAGGAAGACATCTGGCACTTCGGCGCGGGCGCGGCTGCGGGCGAACTTGTCTTCGCCCCGCGGCTTGGCAGCACGGACGAGGCGGACGGCTATGCTATGACGCTCGTCCACCCCGCGAACAGCGGCACCAGCGAGCTTGCGATCTTTGCCGCGAAGGACATTGCTGCCGGGCCGATTGCCCGCGTGCTGATCCCCTTTCGCGTGCCGAGCGGCTTCCACTGCAATTTCTACGCCGAGGACAACCCGCTTTACCAGCAGGCTGTCACGAACTGATCCGAAAACGAAAGCCCACCATGGCCACTATTCCTGCACATCTGGCCCAGTTTGCCGCCGACGGCAGCTGGACCAACATGACTATCGGCGATTACGCGCGCCGCTGGGCCGAAACCGATCCCGACAAAGTGGTCTACCTCGGCGATCCTGCGGCCCCCACATACGCCAGCCTGCTGTCGGACGGGGAGGCGCTGGCGCGTGCACTGCACGATCTGGGCCTGCGCACGGATGATGTGATCGGCTTTCAGGTGCCCAACTGGATCGAGGCTTCGGTGATCAACCTTGCCGCCAATCTCGGCGGCTTCGTGATCAACCCCATCGTGCCGATCTACCGCGATGCCGAAGTGATCCAGATGCTCGGCGATTGCGGTGCCAAGGCCTATTTCGTCGCCGAAAGCTTCCGGGGCTACGATTTCGCCGCGATGATGGACCGCGTGCGACCGCAGCTCCCCGAACTGCGCCATGTGATCTACGTCCGCCCCAACGAGCGTACCCCCGATTTCGCCGCGCTGGTGGAGCATGGGCGCGGCCTCAATACCCCGCTGAGCAAAGTCGATCCGAACGCGCTGAAGCTCATTCTCTATACTTCGGGCACCACCGGGCGGCCCAAGGGCGTGCTCCATTCGCACAACACGCTCGACCGCGTGGCGCAGTTCGGCCGCAAGTATAGCGGCATACCGAACGACGTGACGCTGATGCCATCACCCGTCACGCATATCAGCGGGTTTTCGGGCGGGCTGGAAAAGCCCTTCGCCTCGGGCAGCCAGGTCGTGCTGATGGAAGTGTGGAAGGCCAAGGAGGCGGTCGATCTGATTGACCGCTACGGCGTGACCTCGACCGTCGCGGCCACGCCCTTCCTGCAGGAACTGTGCGATGCAGCCGACGCGGTAGGCTCCAAGCTCCCCACCTTCCGCCGTTTTGCCTGCGGCGGGGCGGCCATCCCGTCGGAGCTGGTCTATACCGCCAACAAGCGCCTCGCGCACCCATGCGCCTACCGCGTCTATGGCAGCTCCGAAGTGCCGCTCGCCACGCCGGGCATCCTGCCGGAAAACAGCCTTGAAGAGGCCGCCGAGACCGATGGCGCGGCGCTCGATTACGAATTGCGGCTGGTGGACGACGACGGCAACGAAGTGCCCCACGGCACCGACGGAGAGATCCTCGTGCGCGGCCCGGCGATGTTCCTCGGCTATGCCGATCCCGAACAAACCCGCGAATCGCTTACGGGCGACGGCTTTTTCCGCACCGGCGATATCGGCAAGATCACGCCTTCGGGCGCGCTGGTCATCACCGGGCGCAAGAAGGACCTCATCATCCGCGGCGGCGAGAACATCAGCGCCAAGGAAATCGAGGACGTCCTCCACCTGCACGCGGGCATCAAGGAAGCCGCCGTCGTATCCATGCCGCATCCGCGCATGGGTGAGGGCATTTGTGCCTATCTGATCCCGATGGGCGACGAGCGGCCGGACATGGCCAGCCTCTCCGCGTTCGTCAGCGAGGCAGGTCTGGCCAAGCAGAAGTGCCCCGAACGCATAGAATGGGTTGAAACCTTCCCCCGCACCGCCTCGGGCAAGATCCGCAAGGACCAGCTGCGCGCGATGATCAAGGCCCAGATGGAGGCCGAGAAGGCGGGGTAGTCCGCACGCCCCTCCCCTCACTCACCCCGCCCCCCACACCTCGTGATTGCGAGCGCACAAAAAAGCCCTCTCTCCAGCCAGAGAGAGGGCTTCCGCAATCGACAAAACATTTGCGTTCAGCTTTGCGCCTGCGCTGCCGCCATCGCTGCACCAATCGCAGCGCCGATCTCGCCCGGGCGCGGGTTGCGCCGCAGGGTTAGGCCACCGTTGATCTGCAGGTTCTGGCCCGACATGAAGCAATCATCGCTGACCACCCAGAGCGCAGCCTTGGCGATATCTTCCGACGTGCCGACGCGGCCCAGCGGGTATTCCTTGGTGAAGGCATCGACGAGGCCGGGGACCGCGAACGATGCCTCGGTCATCGGGCTTTCGGTGAAGCCAGGCGAAAGCACATTGGCGCGAATGCCCTGCGGGCCATACTGATTGGCGACGCAGCGGATCAGCGCCTCGGAACCCGCCTTTGTCGCTATGTAAGCAGCGTGATCGTCAATGATGCACTGCGTTGTGGCCGAAGATATCTGGATCAGCGAACCGCCATGCGGCATCGCGCGCACGAAGGCGCTGAGGAAGTAGTGCACGCCCTTCAGCTGCAGCCCGATGATCTGGTCGAGCTCTTCCTCGGTGATCTCGTGCAGCCCTTTCAGCAGGCCCCATCCGGTCGCGTTGATGGCGATATCGACTTTGCCATGGCGATCCAGCACTGTGGTCGCCAGCGATTCCACATCGGCCTTCTTCGACAAGTCGCACAGCGCCCAATCGCCCGCGATCACGCCGGCGAAGCGCTTGAGCTCATCGGCCTTGCGGCCCGCGACAACGACTTTCGCGCCGGCATCGGCCAGCGCGCGGGCGATGTGCTGGCCCATGTTGCCAGCACCCGCCGCGCCGATCACCACGGCGACCTTGCCTGAGAGATTGGTCATAACCGGTCAGTCCTTTGCGGTGAGGAAGTTCGCGGTGGCTACGCCGTCGGGGCCATAGACCGGCTCCGAAATGTCGCAGCGATACTTGCGCGTGTTGGCGCCCAGAATGGTGAACCCACCGAGATGCGCGCCCATCTTGAAATAGGGTTCGGCGACCAGGTGGGCGGCAAGATCCTCCTCGGAATCCCACTCCTCGAACACGTGGATGCGGCCGGGATTGTGCGGATCGAGGCTCCACGCATAATGGCGGCAGCCCTTTTCCGCGAGCGCCATGTCGATCAGCGGCTTGGCATCCTTCAAGGCCGCGTCACGCACTTCCGGCGCGAAATCGATTTCCCCTGCGACAACGACGATCATCACGAATATCCCTTCAGGACTGAAAAGCTGCGGCTCTTGTAAAGCCAGGTTCCGCCGCGCTTGACGTAAGTGTCCTCGTAGCGGCCGATGCTGCGGCGCAGATTGCCCTCGAGGTCCTCAAGCGTCTCGTTGGTGTAGACGCGGCCGGTAGCCGTATCGCCGTCGATGACGATAGCGGCGGTCTGCTGGAAGAAGCCGACGAACGCGAAGGTCGACATTGCGCCGCTCCAGAGGCCGACGATCGCTTCCTTGCCGTTCACGGTGTGGCCCGCCAGATCCCAGACGGCATCTTCCGCCCAGAGCGCGCCCCAATCTGGGGCGTCGCGCCGGAACACGGCGTCGGCATAGTTGTCATGCAGCGCGCGGATGGCGAGCTGATCCTCGATCGGTCCGGTGATAGCCATATTCTCTCCCAATTGGGGGGAGCCTAAGGCGATTCAGACGGCTCAGAAACTATCAATTCCGCGCGCTGTCAGCCGCCGCGTTTTGGCTATTCTGCCGCCAGAAAGGCCCGGGTTCAGCGGGCTATACCTATTGATGGAGAGCGCGATGGATCTGGGTCTCAAGGGCAAGAAAGTCATCATGAACGGCGGTGCGCGCGGCATCGGCCTCGAAATCCTCAAGATCCTCACCACCGAAGGCGCCGATGTCGCGTTCTTCTCGCGCGATCAGGCCAAGATCGACACGGCCCTCGCCGCGCTCGCCGGCAATCCGGGCAAGGCGCACGGCGACGCTTTCGACATGACGAACAACATCGAAGGCTATGTTGCATGGCTGAACGGCGCGGTGGAGAAGCTCGGCGGCTGCGACATCTTCATCAACATGGCCAGCGTTTCGGGCGCAGGTGCCACGCAGGACTGGCAGAAGTGCCTCGACGTGGACATCATGGCCGCGGTCAAGGGCATCGAAACGCTCACCCCGGCGCTTGAAGCCTCGGGCGCGGGGTCGATCATCGTGATGTCGTCCACCGCCGCGGTCGAGACCTTCATCATGCCGCAGGCCTACAACGCGATCAAAGCCGCGCTGATCACTTATGCCTCGCAGCTTTCCCAGGCGCTCGCGCCCAAGGGCATCCGCGTCAACACCGTCTCGCCCGGCCCGATCGAATTCCCCGGCGGCAGCTGGGAGATGATCCAGGGCGCGATGCCGGACTTCTACAACAGCATCAAGGCGCAGATGCCGATGGGCCGCCTTGGCGCGCCCGACGAAGTGGCGCGCTCGGTCGTGTTCCTCGCCAGCCCTGCCTCGTGCTACTCCACCGGCGTCAACCTGGTGATCGACGGCGGCTTCACCAAGCGCGTCCAGTTCTGACGCCCGGAGCCCTGAAATGAGCAAGACCCCGCGCGAACTCGCCGAGACCATGCTTGCCTGCATCGACAAGGGCGATTGGGCAGGCGTGATGGCCATTACCTCACCCGACTATGTGGTCCACGAACCGCCTGAGCTTCCCTTTGGCGGCGATTGGAAGGGCCAGGATTCGCTGATCCGCCTGTTTCCGCACGTGTGGAGCTATTGGGACGATGTGGTGGTGGACCGCCTCGGCATCCTCACCGACGAAAACTACTTCTGCCTGCAGCTGCGCATGACCATGACCTCGAAGCTGACCGGCAAGCGCATCAGCAGCTCGCTGGCGGAAACGACGCGCTGCGTGGACGGGCTGATGGTGGAATACACCATCCACTACCACGATACCGCGCTCGTCGCCCGCGAGGCCGGCCCGCCGCGCCCCGGCGCGGTAAAGCTGGAGGGCTGAGCGATGGACCGTCTGAAAGGCAAAGTCGCCGTCATCACCGGCGCGGCCAAGGGCCTCGGCGCGGCGGACGCGCGGCTGTTCGTGGCAGAGGGCGCGCAAGTGATCCTCACCGATGTCGATGACATGGCCGGGAACGCACTGGCTGCCGAGCTTGGCACCGCGGCGGAATACCACCACCTCGATGTGACGAGCGAAGCGGCGTGGGAAGCACTTGTTGCCGATGTGACCGCGCGCCACGGGCGGCTCGACATTCTGGTCAACAATGCCGGGATCGTCGAATTCGGTGATCCCGAAACGCTGACCGAGGTGAACTACCGCAAGATCATGGCTGTCAGCATCGACGGCGTGGTCTTCGGCACCAAGCATGCGATTCCCGCCATGGCCGCAAACGGCGGCGGCGCCATCGTCAACATGGCCTCGATTGCTGCGATTCAAGGCGAACCGACGTTCGCCGCCTATAGCGCGGCCAAGGGCGCCATCGATGCCTATACCCGCGCCACGGCGGCCTATTCGATCAAGAACGGGCGCGGCGTGCGCGCAAACTCGGTGCTCCCCGCCGGGATCGATACGCCGATGGTGCAAAGCCTTGGCGGCAAGCTCGCCGCGCTGGGCGCCGCCGCGCCGGTGCACGACAACGCCACCGCGATGAACCGCCTTGGCGAACCGGCCGATGTCGCCAACCTCGTGCTGTTTCTGGCCTCCGACGAAAGCCGATTTATCACCGGGCAAAGCCACGTGATCGACGATGGCGCTTCCATCATCGCCGGGAGCACGGTACCGCGCACAGATCGGTGATTTTGCGGGTTACCGCGCCCGCCTATCACTTTTATGGCTTCTCAATCGAAGTCGCCAATGGCCAAGTCATTCGCATGATCCGCGCGCGGCCAACACCGCTGCGCTGGCCAGCAAACCGGGAGATTGAAGGTGCAACTCAGCCGCGACCAATTGCTGCGGGCCTATCGCCAGATGAAGGTCATCCGCGAGTTCGAGGAACGTCTCCACGTTGACATCCAGACCGGTGAGATCGCCGGCTTCACGCACCTTTACTGTGGGCAGGAAGCTGTCGCGGTCGGGGTGTGCGAGCATCTTTCGGCGGACGACAAGATCGTTTCCACCCACCGCGGCCACGGCCACTGCCTTGCCAAGGGCTGCGACGTCGATGGCATGATGGCCGAGATCTGGGGTAGCCGCGACGGCCTGTGCAAGGGCAAGGGCGGCTCGATGCACATCGCCGATGTCGACAAGGGCATGCTGGGCGCCAATGGGATCGTCGGCGCGGGTGCGCCGATCGCGGTGGGCGCCGGGATCGCCGCCAAGATCAATGGCAAGGGCCATGTCTCCATCGCCTTCTCGGGCGACGGCGCGTGCAACCAAGGCACCACGTTCGAGGCGATGAACATGGCTGTCGTCACCAAGGCGGCCTGCATCTTCGTGTTCGAGAACAATCACTATTCCGAACACACCGGCTTCGAATACGCGGTCGGCACCAGCAAGGACATCGCCAGCCGCGCCGAAGCCTTCGGCATGAAGGTCTGGCGCGGAGACGGCACCGACTTCTTCTCGGTGTTCGAAACGATGCGCGAAGTGCTTGATTATGTCCGCGTGCCGGGCAACGGCCCGGCGGCGGTCGAGTTTGATACCGAGCGCTTCTTCGGCCACTTCGAAGGCGATCCGCAGCGCTATCGCGGCCCGGGCGAGCTCGATCGCATCCGCGAGACGCGTGATTGCCTCAAGAAGTTCCGTGCCAGCGTAACCGGCGCAGGTCTGCTTTCAGACGGCGATCTCGATACGGTCGATGCCGATGTGCTGCAGGCCATCGAAGATGCCGTGACCAAGGCGAAGGCTGCCCCGCGGCCGACTGCCGAAGACGTCCTTGAAGACGTCTACATCTCGTACTGATCCCCGAGGAGCGCGACCAATGGCAAGAATGATGTATCGCGAGGCGGTCCTCTCCACGATCGCCGAGGAAATGGAGCGCGACGAGAACGTCGTCGTGCTGGGCGAGGACGTGGTCGGCGGCATGGGCACGGCCGGCGGGCCCGAAGCCATCGGCGGGATCTGGTCTACTTCGGCCGGCCTGTTCGGCAAGTTCGGCGCGGACCGCGTGATCGACACCCCGATCTCGGAAAGCGCGATCATGGGTGCGGCGGCGGGCCTTGCGCTTACGGGCAAACGCCCGGTAGCCGAGCTGATGTTTGCCGACTTCATCGGCGTTTCGCTCGATCAGATCTGGAACCAGCTCGCCAAGTTCCGCTACATGTTCGGCGGCAAGACCAAGTGCCCGGCGGTGATCCGCATGGCGTGGGGTGCTGGCTACAACGCGGCAGCCCAGCACAGCCAGGCGGTCCACCACATCCTCACCGGCATGCCCGGCCTCAAGGTCGTGATGCCCAGCACTCCGGCTGACGTGAAGGGCCTGCTGCGCACCGCCATCCGCGATGATGACCCTGTGATCTTCCTCGAGCACAAGGCGCTCTACGGCGTGAAGGGCGAAGTGCCGGACGACAAGGATTTCATGATCCCGTTCGGCCACGCACGCCTCACCCGCGCGGGCAATGACGTGACCATCGTCTCGACCGGCCTGCTGCTCGGCTTCTGCGAAGCGGTGGCAGACAAGCTGGCCGCCGAAGGCATCGGCTGCGACGTGATCGATCTGCGCACCACCAGCCCGCTGGATGAGGAAGCGATCCTAGATTCGGTCGAAGTGACGGGCCGCCTCGTGGTGGTGGACGAGACCAATCCGCGCTGCAGCCTTGCTGGCGATATCTGCGCGATGGTTGCCGAGAAGGCTTTCGCCAGCCTCAAGGCCCCGCCGCTCAGCGTCACCCCGCCGCACACCCCTGTCCCGTTCGCGCGCGAGCTGGAAACCGCGTATCTGCCCTCGATCCCCAAGATCGAAGCGGCGGTGCGCAAGGTCCTCTCCTACCGCTAAGGAACGCCGTCATGGCTGATATTCGCCCCTTCTGCATGCCCAAGTGGGGCATCGAAATGACCGAGGGCACCATTGCCGAGTGGATGGTCAAAGAAGGCCAGGCCTTCACGCGCGGCCAGGTGCTGTGTCTGATCGAGACCGACAAGATCACCAACGAAGTCGAAGCGGAATACGATGCCGTGCTGAAGCGCGTGCTCGTTCCCGCAAGCGATCAGCCGCACCCGGTCGGTGCGCTGCTCGGCGTCTTCACCGATGCGGCTGCTACCGATGCCGAGGTTGACGCCTTCATCGGCGCGTTCAAACCGGCTGAAACCGGCGTTGCGGCCAAGGCCATCAGTGCCGATGCGCCGCCCACCGCGGCCGCGCCGGAACCGGCTCCGGCCCCCGCTCCGGCAGAGCCCAAGAAGATCGTTACCAACCGCCCAATCAGCCCCGAAGCGCTCAAGCTTGCCGAAGCCAACGGCGTCGATATCGAGCCCATCGCGGGTTCAGGCCGGGGTGGCCGCATCACCTATCAGGACGTGGTTCAGGCAATGCGCCCCGAACACGCGCTGGAGGCCAAGGGCCCAGCCGACCTGCCGGCAGAAACCCGCGCGGTCTATGCCTCGCCGCTCGCTGCGCGCCTTGCTGCCCAGTATGGCATCGACCTTTCCACCCTCAAGGGCACCGGCCCGCGTGGCCGTATTTCGAAGGCGGACGTGCTTGGCGCAGTGAAGCCTGCCGTGCCCGAAGCCGCGCCTGCACCGGTGTTCGGCGCGCCGTTCGTCGCCGTGGCGAACACGCCTGTCGTCCAGCCGTTCGACAAGGTGCGCAAGGTCGTCGCCCGCCGTCTGACCGAGGCGAAGCAGACTATCCCGCACTTCTACTTGCGCGTCTCGGCCCGCGTCGATGAACTCATCGCGCTGCGCAAGACGGCGAACGTGGTGATGGGCACCAAGGCGTCGATCAATGACTATCTGGTGAAAGCCGTCGCCATGGCGCTGGCCCGCCACCCGGATGTCAACGTTCAGGTTGCGGCCGACGCGGTGCACAGCTTCCCCCATGCCGACGTGGCGATTGCGGTCGCGAGCCCCAAGGGCCTCGTCACACCGATCGTGCGGCAGGCAGACCGGATGCACATCGCGCAGATCGCGGCTACCACCCGCGCGCTGATCGACAAGGCGCAGGCCGGGCGCCTGAGCTTCGAGGACATGGACGGCGGTACGTTCTCCATCTCCAACCTCGGCATGATGGGGATCGAGGAATTCGACGCGATCATCAATCCGCCGCAGGGCGCGATCCTTGCGGTTGGCGGGGTGAACCGGGTCGCTGTGGAAACGGCAGACGGTGACATCGCGTTCGAGGGCCAGATCAAACTCTCGCTCTCGGTCGATCACCGCGCGATTGACGGCGCAGCGGGTGCGGCCTTTCTGCAGACGCTGAAGGCGCTGATCGAGACGCCGGAATCGCTGTTCGCCTGATGGGCAGCCTGCCTATCCGGCAGGTTGCCTATTTCTGCGCTGACGTGCGCGCGGCGGCGGCTGCGCATCACGCGGCCTTTGGCTCGGGTCCGTTCTTTGTGGCGGACAACATCCCGGTCGCGCGTTCAGTCCATCGCGGCGTGGAGCGCGTGCTCGATCACTCCTCGGCCTATGGCCAATGGGGCGAGGTGATGATCGAGTTCGTCCAGCAGAATAACGCGGGCCCCTCCCCGTTCCACGACATGTACCCCGAAGGGTCAGGCCGCTATGGGCTCCACCATGTCGCGGTGTTCGTCGATGATGTGGACGCGGCGCTGGCGGACTTTGCGGCACAGGGCGCACCATGCGCGATGCGCGCGGAAATGGCGGACGGCTTCGTCTTCGCCTTTGCCGATACCACCGCCACGCTGGGCCACATGACGGAACTCTACAGCCCCCGCCCCAGCCTCACCGGCTTCTATGCGATGATCGCCGATGCCGCAAAAGAAGGCGCGCCACCGCGCGATCTCATCACCACCATCCGCCTGCGCTGAAAGCTGCTTGAAATGACCACCAACCGCTTCTGGCAGCTCGATGCCCACCCCAAGGGCGATGACTTCGCCAGCGCGCTCTCCTTCCGCGAAGAAGGCCTTCAGCCGCTGCGCGAAGGCCAGGTGCGCATCGCCGCGCAGTGGCTTTCGATGGATGCGGGCACGCGCATGTGGATGAGCCCGCGCACCGATGGCTACCAGCCGCCGTTGCCGCTCCGCACCAAGATGTCTGGCCTCGTCATCGGCCGCATTGCCGAAAGCCGCGATCCCGCCTTTGCGGAAGGCACGCTGGTGCGCGGCTTCGGGCAGTGGGCTGACTATTCGGTTGTCACGCCCGCCGAAGCCGGGCTGATGGCGCTCGACGAGAGCCTTCCCGATCTACGGGAGCATTTCGGTGCGCTTGGCATGAACGGGTGGACCGCGCTGCTCGGCGTGCGCGATACCGCGCGCATCCAGCCAGGCCAGTGGATCGCAGTCTCCGCCGCAGCAGGCGCCACCGGCAGCCTTGCAGTGCAAGTTGCGCGCAATCTTGGCGCGCATGTCGTCGGCATTGCCGGCGGGGCTGCCAAATGCGCCTACCTCATCAAGGAATTGGGCGCGGACATCGCCATCGACTACAAGGCCGACGACGTCGCCGCGCGCCTCGCCGCTGAAGTGCCCGGCGGGCTCAATGCCTATTTCGACAATGTCGGCGGGCCGATCCTTGATGCCGTTCTGCCCAACATGGCGCTGTTCGGCTGCGTTGCGGTCTGCGGCCTTGTTGCCGCCTATGATGCGGATGGGCCGCTGCCCGGCCCGGCGCGCTATGATCAGGTGCTGATGAAGCGCCTTCGCATCGAAGGCTTCTTCGTGCCCGACCACTTCCACCGCGCCGAGGAATTCATTCCCCCGCTGCGCGCATGGCACGATGAAGGCCGCCTCGTTTCCCGGTTCGATGAGACGCCGGGGCTTGAAAACACGCTCGCCGCCTATGCCCGGATGCTGGGCGGCGGCGCCATCGGCAAGGTGCTGGTCAAGGTCGCCTGAGCCAGCTCAGGCGACCTGCCGGAATCAATCCGCCATCCACTTTTCAAGATTCTGATGGAAGTAGCGCACACGGCGCTCCTGCCACGCCAGATAGTCGCGCTTGTACCCGCGTGAATGCAGGCCGCGCTGCTGCGCTTCCCACACCGAAACATCCTGATCGATGCCGGGCCCGGCGGAAACGTCGCCCCACTTGCCCTGCACGTGCGGCGCGGGGACGGAAACGTCGACCCATTCGGACATTGACTGCGAGTAGTAGCGCGTCGTGCCGGCGGGGAAGAGCGTCATGTACCACATGTCGAAGTAACACTTCTCCGGATCGGTCTCGTGCGGCCGCGCGCGCAGCCAGATGTTGCCATCGGGCTTCAGGCTGAACGAGAGGTTCGGGAAGATCGTGTAGTGCCAGTGATCGGTCAGCTGGTCGTCGTGATAGGTTGAGAAGTCGAAGCCCTTCTCCGCTCCCTTCGTGCGCTTGGCCTGTTGCAGCGCCTTGCGGATCTCGCCCGTCTTGCCGCCGCGGAACTGCTCGGGATCGAGATCCCAGAACTCCAGCTCCTCGCGCAGCATTTCCAGCGTCTCTGCCTCACCGCCGCGCAGCTGCTTGGTCGGCCCCGCGCCCGGCATGAACATGCGCGCATGGCCTTCGGGATAGAGATCGAACTGGCAGTGGCAATAGCCGTATTCCATCACGAACTTCGTCTGTGGGTGGACGAAGGGCACGTGATAGCTCTCGTTGAAGTTGTCCTGCACCAGCTTCCAGTTGAAGTTGCCCTCGATCGTCACCCAGTGCGTGCGCACCATCGCGTCCATCGGATACGTATCGATCTGATCGGCAATCGGCCCCATGAACTGGCGCAAGGGCGCTGCATCCTTGTCCATGTTGATCCACACGAACCCGGCCCAGACTTCGCACTTCACCTCGACGAGGTTGAGCTTGCCGCAGGGCGAGCCTTGCACGAAATCCGCCTCGTCCGGCACGACCTTGAGCTTTCCGGCGAGATCATAGGACCAGCCGTGATAGGGGCACACGAGCCGCTTGGAATGGCCCTGCTCCCCCGTCACCACCGGCATCGCGCGGTGCTGGCACACGTTGTAGAACGCGCGCACCTGCCCATCATCGCCGCGCACGCAGACGATCGTTTCCGGCCCAAAATCGGCGGTCAGCCAGTCGCCCGCATTGGGGACCTGCGCCTGCGTGCCCGCGATCTGCCAGGTCCGCGTCCAGAGCTTCTCCCACTCGCGGTCGGCCCATTCCTTGGAGAAATAGCGATCCGGCGTGATCGGCGCATTGCCCAGCGGCGGATCGGCCAGCGGGGAGATATCGGCCAGCGAAGTGGCGCGGGCGCGGGCGAGTTCAGCTTGCGTGGTCATGACATGGTCTCCTGTTTCAGGCACCGGTGAAGTGGGTGTAGGATGGATCGGCATGGCCGCGCGCGCCGAAGGCGTAGCCCGGCATATTCGCGCGGTCCCACATGTCGGTCGATGGCGCAGCCGTGCTCCAATCATAGACCGCGTGACGATGCGAAATGCGCCATTCGCCTCCGCGCCGCTCGAACCGGTCGAGGTAGCGGCCGGCGGCGACCATGAAGGTGTCGCCGCCTTCACCCGGAATGTGGTGGTGCGCGATGAAGTAAGCCTCGCCCTGCGCCTTGTCGCCCTCCACCTCGATCAGCACATTGCCGATCGCGTGCTGGGTGCGGCGCATACCGGCGAGCACTTCCATCACCCAGGGCACGAAGTCAGCCGCAGTGCCCTGGTACATGCCGTGGTCGTCGGTCGCATCGGGGTGGAACACCGCGCGCACCAGATCGGCATCGCAGCGGTCGATCCCGCGCGCAAGGCGGTGGACGAGCTCGGTGCAGGCCATCTTGTCGAGCAGCAGCGCCACGCGCGGGTCAAGATCAGCGGCCATGAGTTCAGTCTCCGGTGTAGAGGGGATCTTCGGGCATGCGTTTGCCGTGACGGGTCAGCGTGCCATAGAGCGGGCCGTCCCATTGCGCGGTGGAGGGGCCGTTGCGGCTCCAATCGAGCACATAGCGCCGGTGAAGCAGACGCCATTCATAGCCGCGCCGCTCCAGCCGATCGAGATAGCGCCCGCCAACTTCCATTTCCTGCGGGCCATCGGGGGAATCCACTTCATGCCACGCGCGGCAATAGGTCTCCGCCGTTGCGGTATCGCCTTCGATGTCGATCAGCATGTTGCCAAGGAAGTGCTGTGTCCGCCGCATCGCGGCCAGCGCCGGGACCACGCCATCCGACCACGCCATCGCGTTCACTTCGCCGGTGCCGTAATCGGCCACCGCTTCGGGCCACCACACGCTGTGCAGCACGGCGAGATCGCACCGATCGATCCCGCGCGCATAGCGGTTCAGAACATCCATGATGGCCAGCCGGTCGGCCAACTCTTCGGGGCGAACCATGCTCATCGGACGCGCATCTCCTCGCGGCGGCAGCTGAGATCATGTGGGCTGCGCGCACCCCACGGAAACATCGTCTCGCCGCCAGGCAGATCGGCGGCCGGCTCATCGCGCACCCAATCGACCAGTTCGCTGCGGTGCGCGATCTTCCACACGCCGCAGCGCCGCTCGTATCGGTCGACATAGCGGCCCGCGACAAACATGTCCCGCTCGCCGCCATCCGCCACCACCCGGTGGTGTGCCTGGAAATAGACCTCGCCGAAGGCCGTGTCGGCGCTTTCGAAATCGATCCGCACTTGCCCGATCATGTGGTGGTTGGCCTTGTGCGGTGTCAGCACGCGCTGCGCGAATTCCACAAATCCCGGCGCATCGCCCTTCCAGCCCGCGCCGTAGTCGGTCGTCGCGTCATCATGGAACACCGAGATGTGCAGCGCAGGATCGAGCCGATCCTGCGCGCGCATGTAATCGCAGCTGAGATCGTAGATGGCCTGCCACGAAACGAGGCGATCCAGCGCGTCCATCGTCACAGCCCTGAAAGACTCTTTGGCGCCAGATAGGCGTCGAGCGTCAGGTGGAACTGGCGGATGCGTGCCTCCTGATAGTTCCCCAACGTCTGCCCGCGTTTGGCCGAACCCAGAAAGCCCTGATACTGCAGCGCCAGATTGTCGGTGTCCTGATCATAGACCCCGCCCAGCCCCGGGTTCATCCCCGGCGCCTCGGCATAGGATTGCTCAACCGTCAGCCGCACCGGTTCGGGCGGGTGCTCGACCGGCGTGCCGGGCGGCACCAGCTTCAGGAACATCAGATCAAACAGCGTGCGGGAGGGATCGTTTCCGATGGGGCGGAAGCGGTAGATCATCGGCAGCGAAACGCCCGGGAACAGGCACATGTTGGGGAACAGGTGATACTCGATGGAATCGAGCATCTCGCTATCCGAATAGGCTTCGAGCGGAACGCCGCTCGCCTCCGAAATCTGCTCGCGCAGCTTCTCTGCGGCATATGATCGGGCCGTTCGGCCTTCCGGCAGCAGACCTGGCGCTACCCGCATCCGGTCATACAGTTCCTGCTCGGTCTGCGTGCCGGTGTAGTGCGGGCTTGCTACCCCGATGGTATGGACGAAGCGCGTCACGTGATCGCTGAACAGGTCATACTGCGCATTGGCGTCGGCCGCGGTCGGCAGCGCCTGCGAATGAGTCTCGTAGACGTGGTAGGCCTCAAGGAAAGCTTCCTGCGCCGCCTTCCAGTTGGTCGGCAGTTCTTTCTGTAAGTGCAGCGCGATGCGCCGGTCCGCCAGATCCCAGCGCCCGGTGAAATGGTCGGCAAGCGGTCCCAGTTGCTCGGCCAGCGGACGGGCATCGGGATCGAGGTTGATGAACACGAACCCGCCCCAGGTTTCCATCCGCACTTGCGGCAGGCGGAAATCCTCGTCCTTCACGTGGGGAAAGTCCCAGCGGCAGGGAAGGTGCGCAAGCTCCCCCTCCAGCGACCAGCGCCAGCCGTGGAACGGGCAGCGCACTTCAGGCGCGTTGCCGCTGCTGTCAGACCGCTTGAGCTGAGTCCCTCGGTGCAGGCAGACATTGCGATAGGCGCGGATTTCTCCGTCATCGCCGCGCACGATCAGGATCGACCACGGCCCGATATCGTAGGTGATATAATCGCCCGCCTCGGGGATATGCTCCTCGCGCGCGGCCCACTGCCAGGTGTGCGCCCACATTTGGCTGAACTCGCGCGCCATGAAATCGGCCGAGGTATAGCGATCATACCCGATATCGGCATCGCCCGCGAAGGCATAGGCCTCGGCGATCAGCGCAGGCGGCACGTCCTGCCCATCGGCCAGGATGATGTCGCGCGTGCTGGGCCCGGGGCAGCGTGCTGCACCGGGCTCCGGCGGTAGAGGCAGGCTTGTTTCAAGGTTCATGCCCTCAAGCTCCTTTTGGCCCCTCCTCCGCTTCGATCAATAGCGGAACGTGGCTTGCAACCGCACCGTGCGCGGCATCGCACCATAGCCGATGATATCGCCCAGCGTAGCGTTGTTCGTGCCGGTGCCAGCACCCGTCAGCGGCGCGGTGCCGCCGCCGATGAAGTAGAACTTGTTGGTCAGGTTCTTGCCCAGCACCGCCAGCTGCCAGCGATCGTTGGCCGCACCGATCCGGATACCCGCATCCAGCACGGCATAGCCATCCTGCCGGGTGAAGGGATCGCCAAAACTCGAACCGAGGTACGAGCTCGACGTGCGCGTATCGATGTTACCGCCGATTTTCAGGTTCTTGCCGATCTCGGTTTCATAAGAAACGCCTGCGGTTGCTGTCCATTCAGGCGCGGCTGAAGTCGGCGCGCCGGAAAGGTCCTGCCGCTCGATGCCGGCCACTTTGAGCGAACAGCCAGCCGTAATGCTCTGGCCGCTCCAGCACGGCGCGATGAAGTTCAGGTAACGCGCCCGGTTGTAATTGAGCGTGCCGTGGAGCGAGAGGCCCGGCACACTGCGCGGGGCGTATTCCAGTTCAAGCTCCACGCCCTTGGAACGTGCAGCACCGGCGTTGTAGGTCACGTAGGCAAAGACCTGCGAGTTGAAGAAGTCGATCTGCAGGTCGGTGTACTTGTAGCTGTAGAGCGTCAGGTTCGCGCGCAGCTGGCGGTCGAAGAGCGTGGTCTTGATCCCCGCTTCGAAGCCGCGCCCGCGCTCTGGATTGAACGCGAGGTCCGCCGAAGGATTGTTGGTCACCAACGCGGAGTTGATCGCGCTGTTGGAGAAGCCACCGGATTTGTAGGCGGTCTTGTACGCGCCGTAGACCATCACGTCCGCGGACGGCTTCCAGCTCAGTGTGATATCAGGCGACCAGTCGGTAAAGGTCTGATCCCCCAGCAACGTGCCGTTCGCTGCCGCGCTCTGCGGCCGGAAGATGCCGGTCAGCGCCGGATTGACATAAGGCTGGGTGAAAGTGCTCGTCTTGGTCTCGTGGGTATAGCGCACGCCTGCCGTCGCCTCGAGCGTGGGCAGGATCTTCCACATCGCCTGACCATAGGCGGAAAGGGTTTCGCCGTCGGTCGCCGAATCTTTGGAATAGGCGACATAGCGCATGCCCGTGGGCGCGGCCGAGTTCTCGATATTGGCGAAAAGCACGGCCTGGAAAAAGGTCCGCTTGGTCTTCTGGTAAAGCCCGCCGATCATGATGTTGACCGGGGCATCGAACTTGGTGAGCGCGCGCAGTTCCTGGCTGAAGGCGTGGTAGCTGGCGTTTTCCGTCGCCCATACGCCGCCCCCCAGAAAGTCGCAGTCGCAGCCGAACTTGTTGTTGTTCCAGTTGTAGTTGGTGACCGAGTTTAGCGTCACGTTTTCCATGTCGTAGTTGACCGTGCCGGTCGCCTGCCACGACTTGTAGGTGTTGTAGAGCTCACCGTTGCTGCGCCCGAACGGGGTTGCCTGGGCAATGTCGACCGGGAAATTGTTCTGGTAGATCTTGAACCCGCCGTCGCACTTGTACGCCGGATTGAGCGCGGTTGCGCCGGTGGGGCAGCGCACGGCCGAATAGTTCCAGCCGTTGCCGACGGTATCGTTCCACGAACCTGAGGCCTTGAGCGTGGCCGTCAGGCCCGAGCCACCATCGTATTTCAGCGTGGCACGGCCGATCAGTTCGCGCTCCTGCGGCTGATCCAGTGCGGCGGCTGCGGCGGTGTGGGGATTGAGCGTGCCGGTGGCGACGTCGAACGTGTTGTAGGGCTGCGAGCTTGCAGCATTGCGGTAGAACCCGCCGAACATCTTTGAGCCGCGCACGGCAAGGCGCAGGCCCAACGTGTCGGAAAGCGGGGTCGAATAGACCACTTCGCCATAAAGCTGCCGGGCATTGAGCTCATACCCGACGCGGCCGATGATCTCGCGGTCCTTGCCGGGATCGGCGGTGGTCAGGCTGATCACGCCCGCGGTGGCGTTCTTCCCATAGAATAGCGCCTGCGGGCCTTTGAGGATTTCGACCCGGGCAAGGTCGAAGAAGCCTTCGTTGATGACGCGGCCCTGCCCGTAATAGACGCTGTCGACCACGATCGCGACCGACTGCTCGATGCCGATCGAGGTGGCGTTGGAACCGATACCGCGCAAGGTGAGCTGCGCGCCCGCGCCGTTTGAAGCGCGCGCGACGGTGAACTGAGGGGTGGCTGCCGCGATCTTCTCAAGGCTGGTGAGATCGCGCGCCTGGATGGTCTGGGCGCTGATCGCCTGAACCGAGACAGGGATGCTCTGCACGCTTTCATTGCGGCGGCGGGCTGTGACGATGATGTCTTCGACCCCGCTTGATACCGGGCTCTCCGCAGTAGCAGCCTCAGGGGTGGCTTCTGCAGCCAGCGCCGGGCTCGCGGCCAGCAACGCGCCGGGCGCCATAAGGACCAGGGCGGCGCCGCGCGCCGTGCTCGAAAGGAATAGATCAGTGTGCCGCATAGTGCCTCTCCCGCTTCCTCTTGCCGCCGCCCGGATTCTCGTCCGGGTCTGCGAACTGAGGAGAGGGTATCGATCCCGCACCCCCACTCAACCGAATACGCGCCAAATGACTACTTTTGATAGGAAATGAGCCAGCATGCCGTAGCGTCAAGTGGGTGAGCACGGAGGGTTCGTTCAAACTGCTATCTGACCGGCACACCTGCTCGCAGCCACGCCAAGGACAAGAAAAATGGCCAGCTCCGGGCGGGGCTGGCCATTCTTGTTCACGACGGTGTGTGCTGCGCCAGCGACAGCCTACCAGGCGTGCGGCTCGCCGTTCCACTTGCGGAATTCGCCGGTGTCGGCCAGCGTCCACTCGGTACCCAGCTTGAGCAGGCCAGCCGCGCTTTCGTGCGGGGTGATTTCAGCGTTAGGCCCGCCCATGTCGGTCTGCACCCAGCCCGGATGCACCAGCCCGATCACGATACCCTTGGGCTTGAGATCAGTGGCGACCGAACGCATCAGCCGGTTGAGCGCAGCCTTGGCTGCGGCATAGGAATAGAAGCCGCCCATCGGCCAGGTCGATGCGCCGATCTGGCTGGTCACGTTGATCACCCGCGAACCTTCACGAAGGCGCGGCAGGAATGCCTGCAGCACTCGCAGCGGGCCTTGCACCATGATCGCGAAAGCTTCGTTCCACGCGTCCCAGTCCGCGCCTTCCAGTTCGTTGGCCATGGGTCCCGTCACGCCCGCGACGTTGTAGAGCACGTCGATCACGCCATCCCCGCTGGCCGCCGCCGCGCGCACCGAAGCATCGTTTGCCACGTCGCAAAGGTGGATGGTCAGCTTACCGCCCGAGGACGCAGCAAGTTCCTCAAGCGCGGGGCTTGCCTTGCGCGGCAGGGCGAGCACGGTGTCTCCCGCTGCGATATGCTGCGCAGCAAGTTCAAGCCCGATACCCCGGGCGGCGCCGGTGATTGCAACAGTAGCCATAGCTTATCCTCTCCCCTTAATCTTATCATTGAGCACTTCATGAAAGAAGCAGACCCGTGTTTCCTGCGCGGGCAGTCAGGCATCGATGCCCCCTCGCGAGTGCATACACGCCAGAATCGCCTCGGCCAGCTTCATGTCCTGATAGACGATCTGGCCGGCAAGCAAGGCTAATTCCACACCCCCCATGATCGAGCAGCAGCTGGCGGACTATTCCTCCGCACGCCGTTCCCCAATCTCACCATCACCATGCCACCCGAGCAGTGCCAGATCCTGCCGACCGAACCGCACCCGACTGATCCGGAAAAGTGCATTTTCCAGCACTGGTGCCTCTATCCGCCGGTGAAGGGCATGAAGGAGGTCGAGACGCCTGTAGGCCCTGCCCCGCTTCGTCACGATGCGATCCACCATCACTCGGTCTATGGCGACGGTGTCTCGCTCGGCTTCCTTGCCGATCAGGACCTTTCGATCGGCACGAGCCAGCAGCTCGGCCTCAAATCACGTGGTTCCAAGGGCTTCCACTTGCCCGGCCAGGAAAAGCGCATGCAGCGCTTCCATGAACTCCTCAGCGACTAGGTGACGAGCCAACCGCCAAGTTCCCTGTTCCGATAGACGACCGGATTGCGATCAAAGATCTTGTGATCGCCAATGGCCACGCCCTCGATTCGATGGGAGACATTGACAGCATTCTCGCGGTTTTCACCGAGGATGCGGTGTTCGATCTTTCCGGGATTGGGCTCTCCGCGATGCTGGGGCACGACGGCATTCGCGACTTCCACACCAACGTTTACGCGAATACGGCGCACATGGCGCACATGGCGCACTATCTGAGCAACTTTGCGGTGACCGCCTACACCGGCCAAACCGCCTCGATCCGCGCCTATGTCAACGGGATAGGGCTAGGCAAGCACGGCAGAGGCGTCATCGTTTACGGGCGCTACTATTTTGACGTGATCCGCACCGCCGCCGGATGGAAAAGCCACGCGCTATGCCACAGACTTCCTGATGCCGCTCAGCGGGACACTGGACAACGCGCGCTGACCGGCGTCATGCCCGATGTGACTCGGGAATGCCTGCGCGCAGTGCCCGCCACCCCTATCTCCGGGCGCAGACTGCGCGCGAGCTGGCCGATCTCATCGCCGAACGTGGCAAGCCCGGCATGATCGTCAGCGACAACGGCACGGCACTGACGTCCAATGCCGTGCTTGCATGGTGCGGGGAGGTCGGCGTGGAGTAGCACCACATCGCGCTGGGAAAGCCGATGCAGAACGGCTAAGTCTAGAGCTTCAATGGG
The DNA here is from genome assembly GCA_947453945.1 of Sphingomonadaceae bacterium. GTDB lineage: Bacteria > Pseudomonadota > Alphaproteobacteria > Sphingomonadales > Sphingomonadaceae > Novosphingobium. Next base: position 113,310 of record CANGJB010000001.1, on the reverse strand, counting down.
CGCATGCGCGACGAGCTGCCAATCGAGACCCTGTTCCTCAGCATGGACCAGCCCTGCAGCTGCCGTCCCAGCATTCTGCTGGCGAAACTCGCAAACGCCTGTTCGCTGGAATTCGTTCCATCTATTCACCAAGCAATTGAAACTTGCTCAAGCTGAACTACCGCCATCGACTGTCACGACCGTTCCGGTAATTCGTGCAGCTTCGGGCGAAAGGAGCCACTGAATAGCAGCGGCGACTTCATCAGGTGTAGCTGGACCGAGAGGGGACCGGCGAACAACAGACGCCAAACGATCCCCGGTCAAGCCTGCTGTCAGTGCCGTTTCCATGTAGCCTGGTGCAACGCAATTCACACTCGTCCCGCGTTTGCCAACCTCACGCGATAATGACCGCGCAAAACCTTCAAGCCCGGCCTTGGTCGCACCATAGACTGCCTGGCCTGAATAACCGGTCCTCGCATTGACGGAAGTCACCATGACAATCCGTCCTTCACGCCGCGCAATCATGCCTGGCACGATCTGGCGGGTCAGCAGGATCGGCCCAGTCAGGTTGGTGTCAATGATACGCTGCATGTCTCCGCGCCGGGCCATCGCAAACAGAGCGTCCGATCCGATGGCCGCATTGTTCACCAGTCCCCAGATCGGGCCTGCATCCTTGGCGAGCCGGCGTCCGGTCTCCACCACGGCATCGGCATCGCCCATATCGAGCGATTGAAACAGCAATTGGCCCGCGTGACGCTCCGCGAGCGCAGCAAGGTCATCAGACCGGGTCCGATTGACTGCAACCACGCGGCAACCTTCTGCCAACAAACGAATGGTGAGAGCCAGGCCCACCCCGCGCGAGGCGCCGGTGACGATGACCGTCTTCATACGGCTGGTCCGCGTGCCAACTTGCCCGCTCCTGTGGTCGCGATCGCTGCAACGAGCGTAATCGTTGCGGGCTGGGCCGCGCGGGGAAGTCGTTCGCGGCAGAATCGCTTCAGCGCAAGCGGAAGATCCGACGGTGCGGCCGGTCCCGCAACGACCTCCGCGACAAGCAAGGCTCCGAGCAAGGCGCTGGGCCGCGCGCTAACCCGGCATTCGGCCACGGCGGGGTGATCGCGCAGGACAGCCTCGACCTCCTCCGGCTGCACTTTGGTCCCGCCTACATTGACGGCCGTGCTGGCCCGGCCAAGGAAAAACACACGGTCACCCTCGATCCGCACGCGGTCGGCCGTGCAGATATAGCCTTCTGCATCATAGAGTACGCCTTCGCCGGTCGGTGCCGCTTCCGGCCGCACCCACAAAATGCCGTCAACTACCTTCATCTGCAGGTCTGGCGGTAGTCGATCGAGCATGCACAACGGAAATCCAGCCCGGCCATCGTCCACGCCGAACCCTTGCCCCGCTTCAGTAGAACCATAAACGTGTACGATCCGCGCGTGCGGGAACCTTCTCGTTAGCGCCGAAAGCAAGGATTGGTCGGCTATTTCCCCCACCAGTTGAAGCCGCTGCAATGGCAACTGCCCAATGTCCGGCGTCATAAGCATCCGGCGCCACAACGACGGCGTTGCGGTCAGGTAAGTACAACCACCCCCGACCAGATGGCTTACCCGTTCACCAAGCTGCGCGTTGAAATCAGGGCTGACCAAGCGGCCACCCCCAAGCAGGCTTTGCAAGAGCACTTGAGAGCCAGCAAACCGCGTAGGATCGAGCATCAGGCCCCAGACGCCGGGTGGACGCCCCGGCCGACGCTTCCGGATGGACCGCGCCAGAACCGCAAAGGTATAGTCGACCACCTTGGGGCTGCCGGTCGTGCCCGAGGTGGTGAGCGCCCACCGCGTAAGGGCCCGCGGAGCAACAGCGGGCAGTGGCTTTGCGCCCGGCACGGCATCGATCACGGCTGTGATCCCGATCCGCTGCGCCAGCGCGGCAACCTGATCATCCGTGAGAGAAGCCGGCAACAGGACCATTCCCCCGACCAGGCCATCAAGCAGGAACAGCGCACGTGCCAGATTGGCGGGACAGGCGAAACGAAGCCCTACGAGATCCTTGGGGCCAAGGCCGATCGGGGTGCTTTGAGCCAGATCCACCAATTCACCCGCAGTGAGCGATCCAGTCGCGGCATCCAAAACGACAAAATCTGGCACGGGCTTCAGGCCAAGAAATCGACTGCCAATGTCAGGCATGGATGGATGCGGCGCTCACGGGTGTAGTGGTAATCGGTGAGGCCCCGCCGCCATCTTGCCACATAACTGTACCGGGACCTTGCCCTTCGGTTGCAGCGATGCAGCGCTCGTAGAAGCCGACGAAATCCGCAAAGGTGATGGGCGGATCGGCATCCATATCAAGCGCAAACGGATCGACGCCCAGATCATCGTCCAGTTGCGCAACAAGTACCGCGAAAGCCATGCTGTCGAAGCCGGTTTCCAGCAGGATCGTATCGTTCAGGAGCGGTGGCGGCGGTTCGTCGTGGTCTTCTGCCCACAGGCTGTTGAAGGTAGCACGGATCTGGTCAGCAATCGCGTTCACGATGCGGCTCCTGACAACGCTGCATCAGTAATAGGCACAGAATCGGACCCATGTGCGACCGGTGTTGCTTCGGCATTGCGCAAGCGCCGTCCGAATTCGCCTGTCATGATGCCTTTCTCCATGACCCGGGCCGGGTTGCCGAATACAAGCGAATGTGGCGGTACGTCTCGCAACACGACAGAGCCTGCACCTACAATGCAATGATCGCCGACAGTGACTCCAGGCATGATCAATGCCCCTGCTCCGATGAAGCAGTACGCGCCGATCCGGGTCTGCAGGTGTACACCGTTGACAAAGTCGTGCGTCATCACCGACGAACGGAATGTGACTGCGCTGTATGTGCCAATATGCAGACCATCAGGGTAAGTCTTGTCGAGCTTTGCAGTGAGCGAAATCCGCGCCCCTTCCGCGATATGCATGCCCCAAACGCGATTGTAATATAGCCGTACGAGACCAATCAGCTTCTTATACAAAGAAGTTCTAATCTTCGTCGGCCAGCTATACCTCAGAGCGTGGCTGCCAGATTGCATTATCCTGAAGCTCTTTATGAGACAGCAAAGTGCCATTGCCATCGGGTGACGAAACGCTTTCTGAGATCAAAGCGATCAAGCGGCATCACAGAGCAACCCCGAGCAGGGTAGATTTGTCATTGTGACACCCCCTCGCCCCCATCTGCACTGCTAGCCGAACCGCCGAACCCCATAAGCATAACTACACATAATCGAACCGATATACAAATGCTGTTCTCACGTGGGCATCCAGCATGTTGACCCAATTGGGGAGCGCCCAAGGCGCGTAAAAGCCGAGAAACTCGACTTGGTTCAACCCTGCGCAGGGCCAGATCACCTCTGCGAGCGGTTGGTTCAGCTAAAATCGAGGCTCGCTGAGCTCCGGACCGCAAGAGCGAGGGCCGCCTTTTGCCGGGCTTGCAGACCTGTCTGTCCTGGCAAAAGGCGGCCCGTCCGCGGTAACCGTCAGCGAGGCATCACAGCTTCAACAGCTGCTTGCCCTTGTTCGATCCCGAGAACAGCCGCTGCAGCGTTGCAGGCGCATTCTCGAAGCCGTTCTGCACATCTTCACGGTAGGCAAGGCGGCCCTCATTAACCCATTTCACCAGACGGCGGCGGATGTCAGGGAATTCGCTGGCCCAATCGAGCACGATGAAGCCCTGCATCCGCGCGCGGCGGAACACGAGGTTGAAGTAGTTTTCGGGGCCGGCAGGCAAGTTGCCCGTTTCGTAGCGACTGATGCCGCCGCAAATCACCACGCGAGCATTGGTGGCGATGCAGGCCAGCATGTCATTCAGGATCTTGCCGCCGACATTGTCAAAGATCACGTTGATCCCGTTCGGCGCCAGTTCCTTCAATTGCGCACGGATCGGGCCTGCCTTGTAATCAATGGCATGGTCATAGCCTGCTTCCTTGACGAGCCACTCGCACTTTTCGGGGCCGCCGGCGATGCCGATCACGGTGCAGCCCGCGATCTTCGCGAGCTGCCCGACGATGGAGCCCGTGGCGCCCGCTGCGCCCGAAACGACGACAACATCGCCCGCCACCGGCTCGCCCACCTTGAACAGGCCGCAATAGGCCGTGACGCCCGTGGTGCCGAGGATCGAGAGCATCGCGGTGGGCGGCAGATCGGGCATCGCCGGGATCAGGCCCTCGCCATCATGGATCAGATATTCGCTCCAGCAGATCGAACCTGCCAGCACAGTGCCGACCGGGAACTTGCCGCCATTGCTCGAGACGACCTCGACGATACCCGAGCCGCGCATCACGTCGCCGATCGCCATCGGCGCGACATAGTCCGCGATGTTTTCCATCCAGCCCTTCTGCGCCGGATCGAAGCCGAGGTAGTGCGTCTTCAGCAGCATCTGGCCCGGGCCCGGTTCGGACAGGGTGGTCGTCACCAGCTTCAGGTCGTCATCGTTGATGGGGCGGCCGCGCGGGTGTCCATTGAGCAGCCATTGGCGGGTTTCAGTCACGCGAGATCTCCCAGAAGCGTTGTATCGAAGCCGAGACTAGCGGCACCGCCGCACATCCGGACCTACCGAATTGAATGAGCCCACAAGGGCATCAGCGCGCCATTCCCGCCAGCCGCGTGGGCAAGGCCGGATCGCGCGGATCGTTCCAGTCCTGCCGCGCTGCCCATTCCGCAAGGCTGGCCGGCTTGTGCTGGAAAGCCTGCGCCATCTCGGTAGGATCGACCACCAGCGGCGATTGGGCTTGCGCATTGTACCACCGGTAGAACTGGGCCATCCCATCATAGATCGAGGCAGGCTTCACTTCCGCCGAACCGGTAACCAGCAGACTCATCGCGGAGGCGAAATCGTCCGGGGTCAGGCTCTTGAAGGTGATCGCCTTGTCGGAAACCCGGCTGAGCGTGGCGGCCACTTCATCGCCCACCAGCGCTTCTGGCCCGCCCACCCTGTAGCGGCCGCTCGGCAGTTCGGGATTGGTCAGCGCCTCGACCATGAAGGCCGCCACGTCATCAAGGCAGATCCACGAGATCTTAAGATCGGGCTTGGCCGGATAGGCGAACACGCCCTTGTTCACGATGCCGGGCTTGTTCCAGCTGCGGATCATGTTGTCCATGAACACGCGCGATTCGATGATCGCGTAACTGCAGCCGCTGCCCGCAATCGCCGCGATGATATCGCGCCGCCCGTCCATCGCCGGGCTGCCGATATCTTCGTCCGCGATGTGGCAGCTGGTGTGGAAGACGATGCGCTTCACGCCGTTTGCGCGCCCCGCCGCCGCGATGTTCGCGCCCATCTTCTGCGCAAGTTCACGGTCGAACACGAACGGCAGGTGCGCGGCGATTGCGTCCACGCCCTTGGCCGCCGCGATCATGGAGGCTTCGTCATAGATATCCGCCGCCACGGTCTCCACCCCGGCGAACTCCGTCTCCGCAAGCGCGGCTGGATTGCGCAAGGCCGCCACCGGGGTCATGCCTGCCGCAAGCAGACGGGTCAGCAGCGGATGCCCCTGGTCGCCCGTAGCGCCCAGAACCAGAATGCGCTTCATCAGGTATCTCCGTTCAAGAATTGGCGAGCCGCGCGGCCGTCCGCCCTGCAATACAGCCGAAGGTCAGCGCCGGGCCCAAAGTGCCCCCCGCGCCCGCATAAACACTGCCCGTGGGGCAGGCGATCACGTTACCTGCGCCGTAGAGCCCCGGGATCGGTTCGCCCTCCACATCGAGCACTTGCGCCGCAGCATTGGTCCGCGCCCCGCCGTTGGTGCCCAGCGCGCCGAGCTTGAGCTGCACCGCGTGGAACGGCCCCTGATCCAGCGCACCCAAAGTCGCCGCCGCACCGGGCCGCGAACGATCGCCGTAGAAGTGATCGTACTGGCTCACGCCGCGCCCGAAATCCGGGTCTTCGGCGTTCGCGGCATGGGCGTTGAAGCGCTCCACCGTCTGCAGCAATTGCTCAGCATCCACGCCGATTTTCTCAGCCAGTTCTTCCAGCGTATCGGCCACGAACACCCAGCCGGGCAGCGCATCGAACGGCATGACCGGGCCCAGCGGATAGCGCGCCCGGTATTGTGCATCGAACACCAGCCAGGCCGGATTGTTGGGATAATCATAAGTCGCGGGATCGAAGATGTGGAAGGCGCCCGCGAGCGAGGAATAGTTGATCGCCTCGTTGCAGAAGCGCTTGCCGGCCCGGTTCACCAGCAGGCTGTGCGGCAGCGTGCGCTCGATCAGAACCGGTGTCGCGCGTTGTTCGCCGCCGCCCCAGTGCGCCCCGCCGATGGACAGCGTTGGCACCCACCACGCGCTCGTCATGTTGCCCAGCCCTGCGCCTACCGACATGGCGAGCTTGAGGCCGTCACCCGTATTGCCCGGCGGCGAGGCAGGCATATCCAGCGGCCCGCGCAGGAAGGTTTTCTTGAGGGCATCGTTCCATTCGAACCCGCCGGTGGCGAGGATCACGCCCCGGCTCGCACGAATGCTGCGCTTGCCCGCAAACTCCACGCCGGCAACCCGGCCCTCTTCCACGATCAGACGCTCAGCCTTCAGGCCTAACTGCGGCTCAATCCCGCGATCAAGACAAGCCGCCAACAGCCGCCCCACCATCGCCTGCCCGAAGCCGCGCAAGTCCGCCTCGGCGCGGCGCTTCAGCTCCGCCGGATCGACAAAACCGCTGCTTCCGCCGAGCGGCGTCTCGCGCAGCATCATGCGCTGGATCACGCCGTCGCTGAACACTTTCTCCGCCCATGGACCCAGCGTCGTGAAATCGAACAACTCGTTGTCCAATGCGCGCCCGCCTTCAGGCTTGGCGCCGGGCCGGTCGAGGTAGTAGTCGGGATAGCCCGGCAGAATGCTCACCGCGAGCGCGCCGGCCTCCTCCAGAAACGCCAGTGCCTCCGGCGCCTCGCGCACAAAGGCGCCCAGCACGTCGGCGTCCATCTCTCCGTGATCGAGGCTGCCAAAATAGGCGAGCGCCTCGTCCTCGCTGTCCGCAAGTCCGGCCGCCTGCATACGGGGGTTGTTCGCCGCCCAGATGATCCCGCCCGAAACCGCCGCCGTGCCGCCCAGCCGCTCGCCCTTTTCGACCAGCGTGACCTGAGCGCCCGCCGCATGGGCCGAAAGCGCAGCGGCCATCCCGGCAGCGCCCGCACCGATGATCAGAACCTCGGTCTGCTCGGTCACCTCAAAGCCCTCCGGCCACATAGAGGCATTGCCCCGTCACCCAGCTCGACGCCGGCGAAACAAGGTAGAGTGCGGCCGCCGCGATATCCATTTCGCGGCCATAGCGCTGCAGCGGAATGCCGATCATCTCGCGCAGCGCCTCGCGCCGGGCTTCGTCCTCGGTGCCCATGCAATCGTTGAAGTTTTCGGTCGGGATCGGCCCGGGTGCTACAGCATTGACGCGAATTCTCGGCGCCAGTTCGCGCGAGAGGGTCTGCGTGAGGCTGTTCACCCCGGCCTTCGCGGCGGCATAGGGCCCGTTCTTGACCTGAGGCCCGAAGGCCGCGCGCGAGGAGGTGTTGAGGATAGCCCCGCCCGCCGGCCCCATGGTCTTGGCCGCGACCACCGCGCCCATCCACACTGCCTTGAGGTTGAGATCGACTTGCGCGTCCCAGCTTTCTTCGGTGGTTTTCGTCAGATAGCGCGGATTGCCATCAGGAATGCCGCCTGCATTGCTCACCCAGATGCCGATGGTACCGAGTTCCGCTGTGGCCCGCGCGGCAAGGTTTTCCAGCGCGGTCATGCTGGTGGCATCGGTCGGCACGGCAATGGCGCGCCGACCCAGCGCGCGCACTTCCTCCGCCACCGCCTCGATATCCGCCGCGGTGCGCGCGCCAAGCGCCACGTCCGCCCCCGCTTCGGCCAGCGCGATGGCAATCGCCCGCCCAATGCCCTTGCCTGCGCCGGTGACGACCGCGACCTGCCCTTCGATACGGAATGCCTCAAGTATGCTCATGCGGTTTCAACCTGACGATTCATTTGCGATACCCTTGGATCGTTCGGCCAGACCCATTCCTTGCCAATGACCTGCTCCACCGCGAGGTGCGCGGGCACCCGGTCCAGCCCAATCATCTTGTCGCACGTCTGGTGGAAGCTGTAGATGCGCGCCTCCTGATAGCTCAGCGGCACCGACTTGAAGCCATCGCTCTCCATCGACTTCTGGATCGCCTCGCCGAACTGGGTGTCTTCCTGAATGATCGGGCTCATCTCGCGTCCGCCCTTGCCGTCCGGCACGGTCCACAGGTCGGGCACCGGCCCGTCGCCCCAATCGAGCGCCATGGTGATCAGCTCGAGCCTGGTGGTGTTGAGCGAAGTCGGCCAGAAGATCAGCGGCGGCACGAAGAAGTTGGAGAGCGGCGAGACCCAGTTGGGGAACATCGTGTAGCTCTGCGTGGTGGTGCGCCCCAGTTCGCCGACGGTCTCGATCGACTTCCATTCGGGTGGGTTGTCAATCGCGCGCACATGCGCCCGGTTCGTGTCTCTCGGCGCCGGTGCGATCATCCGCGCGTGGCCGCTGGGGTACATCGTGTTGACGTTGCGCCGGGAATCGACCAGCGGCGCGACCGTCTCGGGATGGATGAAGGGCACATGGTAGACCTCCATGTTGGCCTCCATCGCAACCTTCCAGTTGCACTTGAGATCGAACGACTGGCGTGCGGCGAGGCGGATCTTGTCGAACGCAAACTCCTCCCACTCGTCCCAGATCGGCCCCATCCAGTCGCGCAGCGACATGGCATTGTCGTCGAGGTTCACGAAGATCAGCTTGCCGTACATCTCGCAGCGCACAGCGATCAGGCTGCGGCAGCTCTTGTCGAGCCCGGTGAAGTCCTGCGCTTCCGGTACGCCGACCAGCTCACCGTCGGTCTTGTAGGTCCAGTTGTGATAGCCGCACATCAGGCGGGGGCTGCGCCCGCGCTGCACGGTGACGACCGGCGCGCCGCGATGGCGGCAGGTATTGTAGAAGGCGCGGACGACACCATCCATACCGTGGACGATGATCAGCGGCTGGCCGGCATTATCCCACTGCATGAAGCAGCCCGGCTCGGGCACTTCATCCAGATGCGCGGCAAACAGCCAGCTCTTCTTCCAGACGTACTGCTGCTCGAGGTCGTAGTATTCCTGGCTCGTGTAGCGCCCTGCGGGGAGGTCCGGCAGATGCGGGAAGCCTTCGGGCGGACGTGCGCGCTCCGCTTCCCATTCCATCAGCTGCTTGATCGTGTCGACCGTCTGCTGATTCATCATCTGCCGATCCTTCCTAGGCTGTCGATCAGGGGCTGGTGATCAGGGGCTGTTGATCAGGGGTTGCCCGCGATCACCGATCTTGCGTCGTCGACGCGGATCGCCGCGCCGTTGATGAACTTGCTCTCATCCGAGGCGAGGAACACCACCGTATAGGCAATGTCGTCGGGCTCCCCTAGCTTGACGAGCTGGCCCGATTGCGCGGCATCCGGGCCCCGCATGATCGCGGCCTGCCTGCCTACTTCCATCACCATCGGCGTAAGGATACCGGCGGGGTGGATCGAATTGCAGCGGATGTTGTAGCCTTTTTGCGCGCAGTGGACCGCCACTGCCCGCGTCAGCCCTTCGACCGCGCCCTTTGCTGCGCAATACGCCGCCACGGCGCTTTCGCCCTGCACCGATGCGATCGACGCCATGTTGACGATGGAGCCGCCGCCAGTTTCCTTCATTGCCCGCACCGCGTGCTGGCAGCCGAACCAGGTGCCGTCCGCGCTCACCGCCATGATGAAACGGTAGTCCTTCTCGGTCTGCGTTTCGATATCGCCCAGTTCGACCACGCCTGCGTTGTTGACCAGAATGTCGAGCTTGCCGTGCCGCGCAACGACATCGTCGACCAGCGCCTTCCACTCGGCATCATGCCGCACATCGAGGTATTGGAACTCGGCCATATCGCCCAGTTCGGCGGCCACGCGCGCGCCGTTTTCGCGGTCCACATCGGTCAGGATCACCCGCGCGCCCTCGCGCACGAACATGCGCGCGTCCGCTTCGCCGAGGCCCTTGGCCGCGCCGGTAATGATCGCCACTTTTCCTTGAAGCCTGCTCATCGGCGGCGTTCCTCTCAATTATGCAAGTTCCCACCAATTCACCCCGGATGCTAGGCAGACGTTACTAGCAAAAGAGAGGGGTGAGCCGTGCCAGTGACGACAGAGGAACTGCTGGCGCGCGAGGAAGTGCGCGATCTGCTGCATCGCTATTGCAAGGGAATCGACCGGAAAGACTGGGCTTTGGTGCGCTCGTGCTTTGCCGACGACCATATCCACCGCCACTCCACCTTCGTCGGATCGCCGGACGAGTTTATCGGTTTTGCCAGTGCCGTGCTGGGCACAATTCCCGCCACGCATCACAGCATCAGCAACGTGCACTTCGCCTTTGCGCCCGATGGCCTGAGCGTGGAGACCGAGGCGAACTTCGTCGCCTACCACTTCATCGAGGCCGGCCACACAGAAGGCACTCCTGTGCCGACGGGGGGCAAGGCCACCGACTGGATCGTCGCAGGCCGCTACTGCGACCGGATGGAAAAGCGCGGCGGCCGATGGATCATCGTGGCGCGGCAAGCATACCACGATTGGGAACGCGTCGATCAGGCAAATGTATAAATCCATCGCGACATATCCCCACCTCGCTCACCCTGAGCTTGTCGAAGGGTGCTGGCGCGAGGGTCTGGCATGATGCTTGGGCACGCTCAGCATGAGCGGTTTTGGGTTTTATCAAGTTTTTGAAAAGAGGATGAAACTATGCGACTGAACGGCAAGATCGCCCTCATCACCGGCGGCTCCTCAGGGCTAGGCGCCGCCATGGCCACGCGCTTCGTCGCTGAAGGCGCATCGGTCGTGATCGCCGATATCGATGACGCGGGCGGCGAAGCCCTCGCCGCCGAACTGGGTGCGAACGCTCGCTACATCCACCTCGACGTGACGCAGGAAGCCGATTGGGCGAGCACGGTTGGCGGGATCAAAACGCTCGATTGCGTGATCAACAACGCCGGCATCACCACTGCGGGCAACATCGAGCAAGTCACGCTCGAACAATTCCGGCACGAGTTCGAGATCGACGTCGTCGGCGTGTTTCTCGGTTGCAAATATGCGGTGGCCGCGATGAAAGAGCGGGGCGGCTCGATCATCAACATGTCCTCGCTCGCCGGGATCAAGGCCACCGCCGATCTGGTGGCCTACAACGGCGCGAAGGCGGCGGTTGCCATCATGACCAAATCGGTCGCCGCGCACTGCGGCAAGAGCGGCTATGGCATCCGCTGCAACTCGATCCACCCCGGCGTGATCCGCACCCCGATCCTCGACAAGGTGCTGGCGCAGGTCCCCAATCCGGATGAAGTCTATGCCGGCTGGGTCGCTGTCCACCCCATCGGCCGCATCGGCACGCCAGAGGAAATCGCCGCCATCGCGGTCTATCTCGCCTCCGACGAATCCGGCTTCACCACCGGCGCCGAATTCCGCATCGACGGCGGCAGTTCGATCTAAGATGGTCGATATGAACCCGATCTCCTTCGCCAGCGGCATCGTCCCCGAATTCGGCCCCGTCGATACGATCCGCGCCGCGGCTGCGGGCGGTTTCGACATGACCGGTCTCTGGGTCGAGCCCGGCGAATGGACCGACACGATGACGCGGGAAGCGCGTGCGGCGCTGGCCGATACGGGCCTCCCGCTCCTCGATGTCGAGGTAATCTGGGTCCAGCCAGGCAGCGACATGGGCCTCCACAAGAAGGTGATCGATGTCGGCGCGGAACTGGGCGCGCGAAATGTGCTGTGCGTCTCGTCCGACCCGGACATGGCGCAGACCGCCGCGCGTCTTGCCGAGCTGTGCCGCCATGCCGAAGGATCAGGCATGCGTGTTGCGCTGGAGTTCGGCATCTTCACCGAAGTGAAGACCCTTGCGATGGCCTTGGCGGTGCTGGAAGCGGTGGCACACCCCTTGCGCGCCCTCCTGATCGATCCGATCCACGTCGACCGCTCGCAAAGCCCCGTAGCTGATCTGGCAAAAGTCCCGCGCGAACTCCTCCCTTACGCCCAGTTTTGCGACGCACCCGCCATGCGCCCCGATCCGGCAGACTTCGGCGCGATCATCACCGATGCCATCGACCTCCGGCAACAATGCGGCGAAGGCGCGCTTCCGCTCGCGGCGATGTATCAGGCGTTCCCGCCCGGTATACCGCTCAGCATCGAACTGCGCTCCAAGGCCCTGCGCGAAGCCTGCCCCGATCCAGCCGACCGCGCCCGCGCGGTGGCGCTCGCCACGCGGCAATGGCTGTCAGCCCACGCAGGCCAGGGCTAGTTCCCGCGCCCCTTCACAAACGCCGCCACATCATCGTGCAGCGCCTTGAGCGAATCCTCGTGCGCATAGACCATGTGGCCTGACGGGTAATACTTGTAAGAAACATTCCCCCGCAGCCCCTCCGGAACGGCCAAGTGCCGCATCTGGAAGCGACCTTCGAAATACGGCGTTGCCGTATCGTAATACCCGCCGAGCACCAGCACGCGGAGCGAGGGATTGGTCTTCAGGGAAAACGCCAGATCGGGCAGCACGTTTGCCGCACCCTCCACCGGCCCAGACGCATCCGGCGGGGTATGCTTCAAGTCCCACTCGCCGACGTTGGCGAACAGCTTGAACGCCTTGCCCGCGCCATAGCGCAGCGTCCCCCGCGCATAATCGTTGAAGGCCGAGACATAGGCCGAACTGATCGCTGTCGATTGGGGGTCATACTCCGCCTCGCGGCTCAGCACGTCGAGGCTAGGCCCGGTAAAGCGCGTATCGAGCCGGCCCACAGTCTGCCCGGTTTCGTCCATCAGGTTGCGGTTGAACTGGCCGAGATTGACCCTGAGGTTCGAGCGTAGAATGTACGCCGCCGGCAGGCCGGTATAACGCGACAGTTTCTCGGCCATCGCCTGCTTGCGCGTCGCGGGAAGGTCATTCCCCTCGATCAGCGCGGCGGCATATTCGCCGGTCGCGAAGCGCTCGGCCTCCGCCAGAAAAGGCTCGAGCTGCGCCGGGCGGCCACCCGGCACGCGGTTGTGATACCAGGCCGTCGCCGCATACGTCGGCAGCGTGATCACATAGGGTAAGTCGTTGCCGGGATTCCACTGCGGCGCATCCGCCCAGAAATCGAAGGCCAGCGTCACCGAAAGCAGCATGATCCCGTTGAGATCGACCGAATCTGCCGCCTGTAGCCGCGCCGCCAGCGCCACCGCGCGCGGCGTGCCATAGCTTTCACCGAAGAGATAGCGCGGCGAATTCCAGCGCTGATATTTGCCCAGGAACTGCTTGATGAACTCGGCAAACGCATGAACATCCTGATCGATGCCGTAGAATGCCTTTTCCTTGTCCTTCCCCGCGATCCGGCTGAACCCCGCCCCCGGCGCATCTATGAACACCAAGTCCGCCACATCGAGCGGGCTCTCCGAATTCTCGACCACGCGGTAGGGCGCAGGCGCAGTATGGCTGCCGTCCGCCGTCACCACCCGGCGCGGCCCGAAGGCGCCCATGTGCAGCCACACGGTGGAGGAACCCGGCCCGCCGTTGAACACGAACATGATGGGGCGATCCGCAGCGGGCGCGCCCTTCTTGAAATAGGCGGTGTAGAACATCGAAGCTTCCGCGGGTGCATCATCGCCCACCGCTTCGGCCTTCGGCCTCGCCGCATCGTCCCAGCCCTTGGCATGGACCACCAGCGTGCCCGCCACCGCCCGGTAATCGATCCGTGCGCCATGAACGGTGACGGAGCCCTCGCTTGAGACCTCATCCGGCTGAAACAGTTCGGCAGGCGCGGCCTTTGCCGCCTCGGCCGGCTTCTCTGCCGCGAGCGCCGCAGTGCTCAGCCCCAATGCCAAAGCCAGCGCAGAAATCCCGAGCAACCGCATGAAACGCCTCATTCGCGAACAAAAAACCGGCGCGGGTGGTCGCACCGCGCCGGTTTTTTGTCCATCCCCAGTCTGTGATCACCGACCGCAAACTGCTCATGCTGAGCCTGTCGAAAGACCAATCATCTCACGCGGCGCTCGCGTCAGCACCCTTCGACAAGCTCAGGGTGAGCGGGGCTGGGTGTAGGCCTACCCCGCCGAAGGTCGGTGCGCGGTGTCGGACCAGTCCTGCCGCGCCACCCACTGGGCGAGGGTTTCCAGTTCGATGCCCGGCAGGCGCTCCATCATCGCCTCGGTGTTCACTTCGAATGGCTTGGTCGGCGCGCTGTTGTTGTAGTTGTAGAACGCCGCGATGCCCGCCGAATAGGGCTTGCGCATCTCCTCTGCCATCGAATCGCCGAGTGCGGCCACGAGCAGGTCGCCGAACTCTTCGGGCGTGCACGGATCATACTTGATCGTGTGGCCGAAGTGGTCCGAAAGGATCTGCGCGACTTGGGGCGGAAGCAGCCGCTCGGGCCCGCCGATATTCATCCAGGTGCCTTCCATGTCCGGCCGGTCCATCGCGTGAACCATGATCTTGGCGACATCGTCGAGGCTGATCCAGTTCGCGCCCAGCGTTGGCTTGTGCGGATAGACGTAGCGGCGCTCGTGCATGATGAACGGCCGTGCCCAGTTGGTCAGCAGGTTGTCCATGAACAGCACCGAGCCAAACACCGTGGCCGGAACGCCCGAGCGGAACAGCGCATTGATGCCTGCGGTGTTGCCGGCATAAGTGTGCGCATCGCCCGGCTTGTCCGGAATCCAGCTCGAGGTGTTCCAGACGAAGCGCTTGGCATCCACTTCCTTGGCCGCCTCGCCAATCCAGCCGGCAAGCTCAGCGCGGGAATCGCGCAGTTGCAGCGGGTGGTTATAGAAGACGGCGTCAGAGCCTTCGAGCGCCTTCACATAGGTCGATCGGTCGTAGAGGTCGATCACGCGGGTTTCGATATCGGCGTTGGTCGGCCCGAGATCGGGCTTCTCGTTGCGCGAAAGTGCGCGGACCTGATGCCCTGCGGCGACAAGCTGGCGCACTTGTGCCAGCCCCTGCCGGCCGGTTGCGCCCACGACGGATACCAGTGCCATTTCGCATCTCTCCTTTGGGTGGATGCTGCCCGGATCTGCGGCCGGTGCAGCAGGTAGGATCGGGCTAGCTGCGGATCGCGCTGGCCCCGTCGACATTAAGGTCCGTGCCGCTGGTGAAGCTGGAATCCGCGCAGCTCAGAAACAGGATCGCGCGCGCGACTTCGTCTGGCTCGCCCACGCGGCCCATCGGGTGCGCGCTGGCCATCACCGCCTCGATCTCTTCGGGCGTTGCGCCGCCGGCATTAAGGTAGCGGTTGTACATCGGCGTGCGGATCGCTCCGGGATGCACGGTGTTTGCCCGGATCTTGAGGCCCCGCTCAGCGCAATCGAGCGCGACCGACTTGGTGAGGTGCGTAACGCCCGCCTTGGACGCGCAATAAGCCGCCATGCCGCCTGCCGCACGGTGCGCCAGCATCGAACCGACATTGACGATGGTTGCCGGCTCATCCGCTGCGGCGAGCGCGGGAAGCGCGGCGCGGCAGCCATAAAAGCTGCCGGTCAGGTTGATATCGATATGGCGGTGCCAGCTATCGAGATCGACATCGACCGTGTTCCCGGGTTCGGAAATACCCGCGATATTGCACAGCGTCGTCAGCTTGCCGAAGCGCGCGAGCGTTGCCGCCACGGCCGCTTCCCATTGCGCCAGATCGCGCACATCGAGCTGCACCGCATCGGCATTGGGCCCAAGCGCTGCGGCGTGGGCTTTCGCTTTGCCCAGCTGCAGATCGCCCAGCATCACGCTGCCGCCTTCGGCCACGAACAGCGCTGCCAAAGTGCCGCCAATCCCTTCCGCGCCGCCCGAGATCAGGGCGACCTTGCCGGTCATCTTACCCATGAACTAGCGCTCCAGAATGCACACGCCGGACAGGCCCGGTGCGCCGTACACGTGGCTATAGGCCGCCTTCGGCCCGCCCGGCACCTGGCGCCCGCCGCCCCGGCCGCGCAGCTGCACAGTGTTTTCATAGACCTGACGCAGACCCGAAGCGCCGATGGGTTCACCGCACGCCAGGCAGCCACCGTCGGTGTTTACGGGCAGCTTGCCGGTGACCTCGGTGCGGCCCTCACGCAGCCACTGCTCCTGATCGCCATCCTTGCAGAAGCCGTTTTCGGCCATGTGCATGATCTCGGCGCCGGATTCGGTATCCTGCAGCTGCGCGACGGAAATGTCTTCCGGCCCGATGCCCGCGAGTTCGAACGCGGCCTTGGAGGCGAGGATCGTCGGCTTGCCGCCGTTGTCGATATCGACCGAAGGCGCGAAGACTTCGAACGAGCCCGGCGGGCGCGTGCGGACCGCGACGCTGGCGATCTTGACTGCATCTGCGCCCAGTTCGCGCACTTTCTTGCCACTTGCCAGGATCAGCGCCACCGCGCCTTCAGCGGGCGCACAGAACATGTATTTGGTCAGAGGATCATTGACCATCGGCGAGTTCAGGATCGTTTCCAGATCGACCGGCGAGCGCCGCCAGGCGTGATCGGCGTGGACGCCATTGCGGAACGCCTTTTCGGCGACGCGGCCCAGCGTTTCGCGCGTGATCCCGTATAGCTGCATGTAGCGCTGGATCTTCAAGGCGAAGAACTGCGTGGTCAGCATCATGCCGGTCTGGCCGTACCACTCGGGCAGACCATAATCGCGCGGCTTGGCATTGAATGCGCCGCGCGGGTGCTTGTCGAAGCCCACGGCCATCGCGATGTCGCACTCACCCGCAGCCACCGCATTGCGTGCCGAAGCGAGCGCGCTGCCGCCCGTGGCGCAGCCATTGCTCACGTTGATGAACGGCAGGCCGGTGAGGCCCAGTTCATTGACCATGATGTCCGCGCTGCCCGCCGCGGCAGAGCCGCCATAGGCGCAGCCCACATCGGTCCATTCGATCGCGGCATCGGCCATCGCCTGCCGCACCGCGAATACACCCTGATCGCGCCCCGAGCGGCCATCGGTGCGGCCGAAGGGGTGGATGCCCGCCCCGATGATATAGACGTCTTCCATCACGCTTTCTCCGGACGAAACGCATAAGTCGCACGGGTCGCGTCAAACGGCGCGACCACGAATTCCATCGGCATGCCGAGCTTCAGATCCTCGAGCTTCGCGTCCACGATGCGCGTCTCGACGATGACCTCGCCGGGCAATTCGACATAACCGATAAGGTAGGGCTGGAACGGCTCCGGTCCCTCGAAGGGTTCCTTCGGCTGGAAATCTTGCCGGGTCCACGACCACAGCGTGCCGGTGCGCGAGAGGCGCCAAGGCTCGACCCCTTCTGCCGCATCGCCGCTGGGAAAGGGAAAAACGATCTTGCCCGAAGGCAGCCGCCCGCCAAGCAGCGCCGGCTCCGCCTCATCGGTCCACAAGTTTGCCGCAATGGGCTCAAGCTGCGCCATAAAACCTTTCCCAAAGGGTCGGACCGGTTGTCGTAAGGTCCCGTTTGTTGCGAGCATCGTGACAGCAAATCCCGGGACCGACGATCATTGAAAATGGTAGGCATCGAAAGTGGTAGGCCGCGCACCAAGCGCCCTCCCCCTTTGTGTTAGTCGCCCGCTGCGCGGCGAAGGCTTAGCCCTGTTGCAAAGAAGGAGCGGGCGTCTTGGGAGAGCATCGCCACTACCGCCATTTCGTGCTCGCCGTGATCACATTTGGCGGCATGCTGAATATTGCCGACCGGCTGATCCTCTCGATCATGATCGAGGATATCAAGCACGCCTTCACCCTGAGCGACACCGAGATCGGCCTCATCACCGGTTTTGCCTTCACCGTGCTCTACGTCGTCTGCGGCCTCCCCATCGCCTGGCTGGCCGACCGGATGAGCCGCCCGCTGATCATTTCTCTCTCCATCGCGACATGGAGCCTCATGACCGCGCTCTGCGGCACGGCGACAGGCTTCTGGACCTTCTTTCTCGCGCGCATGGGCGTGGGCATCGGCGAATCGGGTAGCGGCCCAGCCGGCACCTCGCTCCTGACGCAGACCTTCAAGGGCCACGAGCTGGGCCGCGCGATGGGCATCTATTTCCTCGGCCCCACGCTCGGCACCGCGGCGGGGCTGATCCTCGGCGGCGTGCTGGCCCATGCGGTCGGCTGGCGGATGACCTTCCTGCTGCTCGGCATACCGGGCATCCTGTTCGCGCTGTTCGTCTTTGCCACCGTGAAGGAGCCCGGCGGCCGGCCTATCCCGCCCAAGGTTGGCCTCACCGAAGGCCTTGCCGCTTGGCTCACCGGGGTGCGCGAGCTCTTCGCCAACCGCGTGTTCCTCGCCGCCTCGGCCGCCTTCGGATGCATGATCGTCACCGGCTATGGCTTTGCCACCTGGCTCGCAGCGATCATGCTGCGGAATTTCCCGGTCTCCACCGCCAATGTCGGCTTTTACCTCGGCCTGGCCTTCGTCCTCGGAGGCATTCCAGGGCCGCTGCTAGGCGGCTACCTCACCGATTGGCTAGTCCGCCGCGATGCGCGCTGGCGCGCCTGGCTCCCTGCCATCGCCACCCTCGCGTGCCTGCCGATCTACCTCGCCGCGCTGCAAAGCACGAACTTCTGGACCTTCCTTGGCCTGTTTTCCTGCGGCTACCTCGTGTTCCTCATCGCGCAGGCACCCACTGTTTCGCTCATCCAGCTCGCCGTGCGGCCCGACGAGCGCGCAATGGCCATGGCGGTCGCGATGATCTTCAACAACCTTATCGGGCAGGCGCTCGGCCTGTTCCTGATCGGCTTTGCCAGCACGCGGCTTGCTCCCGCGCTGGGCACCCACTCGCTCAGCTGGGCAGTGATCGGCGTAAGCACCGCTTTCGCGGTTCCGGCAGCCCTCTTCTACCTCAGTGCGGCGCGCGCAATGGATAAGGGTCCCCTCAAAATGATCAATGGCTCAGCCCCCTCGCAGGCGTAGACTGGCCACTAGGTCCTAGGGAGAGCGGACAAATGGTGGAAACCAAGACCGGGCACGACCGGACAGCCGGCGTGACTTACAACGAGGTGATCAAGGCGGATGTGGTTGCGCCGCCGGCCGTCTATCTTGAGGACTCGCCCTATCCCGGCGGCGTCACCAAAGTCGCCACCCATCGCTACTGGAGCAAGGAAGAGCACGAGCGCGAGGTCGAGCGGCTGTGGAAGCGCGTGTGGCAGATGGCGTGCCATGAAGACGATATTCCCAATGTGGGTGACACATACGTCTATGAGATCGCTGGCCTGTCGTTCGTGATCGTGCGCAATGCTCCCGGTGATGGCCCCGGCGCGGTCAAGGCTTTCCCCAATGCCTGCCTCCACCGCGGCCGCCAGCTGTGCGATGCGCACCGCCAGGGCCTCAAAGTGCTGCGCTGCCCGTTCCACGGCTGGTCCTGGCATCTCGATGGCAGCCTCAAGGAAGTGCCCAGCCACTGGGATTTCCCGAGCGTGACCGAAGAGGAGTATGCGCTTCCCGCTGTCTCGGTCGGCCACTGGGGCGGCTTCATTTTCATCAATCCGGACCCGAACGCCGAGCCGCTGGCAGCGTTCCTCGGCGATATCGACCGCCACTTTTCGCGCCCTTTCGCCAAGCGCTACAAGGCGGCGCACATGGTGAAGCGGCTGCCGTGCAACTGGAAAGTGGCGCAGGAAGCCTTCATGGAATCCTATCACGTCGTCGGCACGCACCCAGAACTGCTGCCAATGTTCCTCGATACCGGCTCCAAGTACGATGTGTGGCCCAACATCTCGCGCGCCATGTCTGCTTCCGGCCCGCCGAGCGCGCACACCGATCTCGATGCGCCCGATCCATCCGCCTTTCCGGAAGGCCAGGCCTTCACCAGCTTCCGCCATCCCCTGTCCGGCCACGTCTATCGCCGGCTGGAGGAGAACCGTGTCGAGATGACGCGCCCGGATGGCAAGACCGGCATTTTCGACATGACCGCCACGCACCTTGAAGGCGAAGTCGTCAACGCAGATCCGCATATGTGCAACTGGATCGGCGGCAAGATCGCGCCGGGTGAGGAAAACACGCCGACCCGGTTTGCCAGTGCATCCGCGCAGGATTTCCGTGCTGATGCCGCAAACGACAGGCGCAACCTGATGCGCCCGCAGTGGGGCGATGCGATCGACCAGTTCAGCGATGCCGACATGATCGACGCAATCTTCTATTCGGTGTTCCCCAACCTGCATCCCTGGGCGGATTTCAACCCGATCTTCTATCGCTTCCGGCCCGACGGCAACAATCCCGAGCAATCGCTGCACGAGGTTATGTACATGCTGCCTGTGCCCGATGGCGAAGCGCGCCCGGCCCCCGCCAAATGCACCTTTCTCGATCTTGAGGACGATTACACCAAGGCGACAGAGTTCGGCAGCTACCTGAACAAGATCTTCAACCAGGACGGGCTCAATCACGCTGCCGTGCAAAAAGGCCTGCACAATCACCCTAAGGGAGAGGTGATTTTCGCAAGCTACCAGGAGAGCAAGATCCGCGATTTCCACGCGAAGCTGGATCTGTGGCTCAGCAGCGAAACGCCGCCCAGAAGGTGATAGATCAAACACCCGGTGCCCCCTGCTGATGCCGGGAGGGAAGCCGTTTGTGCCCTCCGGCACGGTCCGGAACAGACGCTTTGCGCTGAGCCGCCTGCCCGCCTCTTACTTACCCCCTGCCCCTACGGAATCCATGCGTTTTTGCGGCAACACTGCGCACAAAAAGCGCCGTTTCGTCACCCTTTTTGATAGTTGCTGTTCGCCCCCCGCACCCTAGCCTAGTGATCGGGATTGTGGGCGGAAAATCACGCAGTTACAGCATGATACGTCCCCATCGATAGTTGGGAGGATTGCTATGGGGTTGAGGACAATCGCGTCGCCGTTTCGTGCTGCGCTGTTTGCGGGCGTTGCAGCGACGTCGCTGACACTGCCGGGTCTGGCGCATGCTGCCGATGCTGCAGCCGCTGAAACGGGTTCCGCCACCGTCGATGATGGCAACGCGATCACGGTGATCGCGCGCAAATCGACCGAAACCCTGCAGAACGTGCCGGTGACGATTACCGCGATCACCGCAGATGCCATCAATCGCGATCAGGCGACCAAGGCCGAAGCGCTTGGCACCCACGTTCCCACGCTCAACATCTATTCGGGCGGCTCGGGCTCGGGCGGCTCCATCGCGCTGCGCGGTGTCGGCTCGTCGGCGATTTCCGCCGCGTTCGACTCTGCCGTCGCGCTCGATATGGACGGCATTCAGCTTTCCTCGATGCGCCTTCTCCAGGCCGGCTTCTTCGACATCAAGCAGGTCGACGTGATGAAGGGCCCGCAGACGCTCTACTTCGGCAAGAGCGCCACGGCAGGCGTGCTTGGCCTGCGCTCCAACGATCCCACCAAGTCGTGGGAAGTGGGCGGCAAGGCCAGCTATGAATTCGTCGAGGACGGCTACGTCGTAAACGGCTACATTTCCGGCCCGCTGACTCCGACGCTCGGCATCCGTGTCGCGGCGCAATACAACGACATCAAGAAGTACACCCAGATCCAGCCGGGCATCCCGGCTCTGATCCGCAATCGCGGCATGCGCGATTTCAACAGCCGGTTGACGCTGCAGTGGGATCCTTCGAGCGCGTTCACCGCGAACCTCAAGGTGAACTACATCACCAACCGCAACGACGGCGCGATCGGCCACCAGGACATCGATTGCGGCAAGAACGGCCGTGCGGACGAAGTTGTGCTGCTCGGCGGTGCCATCGCGATCCCCTCGGGCGCGAACTGCAACATCGGTGACCGCTACTATGCCATCAGCGATCCTTCGGCCACGCAGAACAGCAACTACCCGACCGGCAGCGCCGCCGGTGACGGCCGCTATCCAGGCCATCCCTTCGGCAAGACCGATATCTGGCTCACGCGTCTGCGCATGGACCTCGACCTGACCGATACCATCAAGCTCAGCTCGGTGACCGGCTACTTCGACATCAACTCGGTCGATTCCGACACCTACAGCTCGGTCGGTGTCGGCGCGGCGTTCAATCCCAACGGCATTCCGGTCGGCCTCATTGCGCCGCGCCTTGCTGCGGTGAACACACCCGGTTCGGCACAGGGCTTCGGCTCGAGCGATCCGCTCAACGCCACGAAGCAGTGGACCCAGGAACTGCGCCTCACCAGCAACTTCGACGGGCCGTTCAACTTCATGGTCGGCGGTTTCTATGAACACCGCGTCATTGATTTCAACACCTCGCAGCAGGGTGTGAACATCTCGATCATCGCAGCTGATCCGATCACCGGCTCTGCGTTCGACTGGTACAAGAAGCACCACACCACGACGAAGGCGTACTCGCTCTTCGCCAGCGGCAACTACAAGTTGACCGAACAGCTTGAACTTTCAGGCGGCGTGCGCTGGACCAAGGAAGACAAGGTCAACACGATCTCCGTGCCCTATGTCCACGCCTTCCTTTCGGCGACCCCGGCCTTCATCAGCAGCGGCTTCTTCTCGGGCCCGATCCCGTTCAAGGATCACAACGTCTCGCCGGAAGTCACACTGCGCTACAAGGCCAACGACGACCTCAACATCTACGCCGCGTACAAGACCGGCTACAAGTCGGGCGGTATCGATAACAGCGCGCTGCCTTCGAACAGCCTGCTAGGCTTCAACAACCCGGCCACGCGTGATGCCGTGGCCCAAGGCCTGATCTTCAAGTCCGAGCGCGCCAAGGGCGGCGAACTCGGTGTGAAGTCGCAGATGGCGGGCCGCACGATCACCCTCAACGGCTCGCTGTTCTATTACGTGTTCAGCGATATCCAGCTGCAGGTGTTCGATGCGACCAAGGTTCAGTTCAAGACGTTCAACGCGTCCGAACTGACCACCAAGGGTGTCGATATCGACTTCAATTGGCGCACCCCGGTCGAAGGCCTGCGGCTCAACGCCGCGCTGGCCTACACCAAGGCGTCGTTCACCAAGCCGCTCGCTTCGGCGATCGACGGTTCCCCGCTCGAAGGCCGCAAGGCTTCGCGTGCGCCGGAATGGGCGGGCAATGTCGGGTTCGACTACAGCGTGCCGATCTCCGACTCGCTCGAAGTTGGCACCCACTCGAACGTCGCGTTCTCCAGCAGCTACTACACCGACACCACAAGCGTGAACGATCCGATCCAGAAGGGCTGGGCAACGATCGACGGCAGCCTCTCGATCGGCGATCCGACCGGCAAGTGGAAGCTGGCGCTGGTGGGCATCAACATCACCGACAAGCGCTTCGTCCAGTCGAGCGGTGCGCGTCCGTTCCTCGCCGGCCCCGGCGGGCTGGGCACTCCGGGCACGCCGACTTTCGTGCCGCAGGGCGACGACCGCAACGTGCTGCTCAACCGCGGCCGCCAGGTCTTTGTGGAAGCCAGCTTCAAGTTCTGATCTTCACAATAACGCCAAAGAAAGGGCCGTCCCGGGAAACCGGGGCGGCCTTTCCTGTTTTGGACGAAGGGAAGCGCGTCAGTCGCTCTGGATTCCCGCCTTCGCGGGAATGACGAAGGTACGGGACGAACAGCTCGTCACGCCGCGAGCCCTTCGGCTTGCGGCTGGCGACAACCGCTCGGGATAAACCGAGCGATGCAATGACGAGCTGCTAACCGCCTGCTCTCGTCATCCCCGCGCAGGCGGGGATCCAGAGCGAAACAGCACTGCGGCTGCGCGCGAAATCAGGCCGCGATCACTCGCACGGGGATCGCGCTTTGCAGCACCATGCCCGTGATCGGATCGGCATCCTGCGCATCGTCGATCAGGCGGTTGGTCGAACCACCGGCCGTCATAACATCATCCTTACCGGCATCATCGTTGCCCCAGGCGTGCGACATGGAGATCACACCGCGCCGCACCTTGTCGCTTGCGCTCGCCACCGCATGGATCGAGGCGACGCGCGAGGCGATTTCGATCACCGCGCCGTCTTCCACGCCCAGCGCAGCCAGATCCTCCGGATTGATATAGGCCGGGTTGGTCGGCATCTTTTTCTTGAGGAATTCGGAGATGTGCCCGTTGCTGTTGTAGCGGTGCTTGGACCGGCGCGAGATCAGCCGGAAATCGAAGCCATCCGCCGCGGGCCGCTGCGCCGCATAGCCGGCAAACGCGGTCGGCATTTCGCCCGCGCCAAGCTGGAACTTGTTGGCCGCATCGGGATCTGCGGATGCGATCACCGCGTGCGCCTCAGGATAGAACATCGCCCCGCCCGGTGTCGCGCTCGCCAGCCCATCCGCGCGCGCCTTGCTCGGCTTCACGAGGCTGCCATGCGAGATGAGATCGAGCATGGTCATCTTGTCCGGCACCGTGTCCATCGAGCACGGTCCGCCGGGCAGCTTGAGCTGAAGGCCGAGATGCTTGGCGAGCCACCACAGCATTTCGTACTCGTCCATCGTATCACCCGGCGCGGGGACCATCGCCTCGGCATAGTGCGCATAGGGCTCCTCGCAGAACGGCTGCGACACATTGTTGATGTCTTCGCGCTCAAGGCACATCGAAGGCGCGAGGATCACGTCGGCCCGCTTGGCGCTGG
This sequence comes from Sphingomonadaceae bacterium, assembly GCA_947453945.1. Classification (GTDB taxonomy): domain Bacteria; phylum Pseudomonadota; class Alphaproteobacteria; order Sphingomonadales; family Sphingomonadaceae; genus Novosphingobium. The sequence continues at coordinate 88,882 of CANGJB010000001.1, read as the reverse complement.
CCGACATGTAGGGATCGACCTGCACGAACATGTCGAGCGTTTCGAGCGCCTGCCTCACCTTGCGCTGGTTGGGGAAGGCGATTTCCGGGTTGCCGCCTATCGAGATCAGCACCTTGATCTGGCCTTCGCCGGGGGTGAGGATCTCGTCTGCCAGCACCGGGCAGGGCATTTCCTGCCCCAGTTTACCGATGCCCCGGATGCGCGATTGGGCAAAGCCTTCGCCGAACATCGGCATGGGCGGCGCGACCTGCGCCTTCTTGGGGCCTGCCGCGAACGGCATGAACACCATCGGGTTCGCCACTTTGTCGCCCGCCTGATTGAAGCGAGCGCAGACCACGTTGAGCGCGGTCACAAGGTATTCGGTGAGCACGCCGCGCCCGGCCATTTCCGGCCCGGTTCCGGTAACTACCCGGCCCTTGGCAGCACGGGCGAACAGCCTCGCGGCGGCAACGATCTGCTCGGCCGGAACTCCGGCGCGGTCGGCGGCGAGATCGGGCGTGAAGTCCTTCACGGCCTCGGCCAGCTCGTCGAAGCCGTCGACGTGGGCGGCCACGAAGTTGCGGTCGTAGAGCCCTTCCTTGATGATCACGTGGAGCATGCCGCCAAGCAGTGCCGGATCCTCACCGGGCTTCACCTGCAGGTAGAGGTCAGCCAGATTGCCGGTGTCGCTCTGACGCGGATCGGCGACGATCACCTTCATGCCGCGCGCCTTGGCATCGCGCAGGCGGCGCGAGGGCGAGAACGGCGGCACGCCGCCGCTGGGCGTGTAGTGTGAGACGAGCGGGTTGTTGCCGACGAACATGACAACGTCGGATTCCTCGAAATTGTTCGGGCCGCCCATCCACTGGCCATAACGCGCGGTGGTGAAGACCTTGGCCGGCTGGTCGACCGTGACGCTGGTATAGTAGTTGCGCGTGCCCAGAGCCTCGGCCAGCGCAAACGAAGTGCCCAGCACCGCGCTGTTCTGGAAGGCATTGGTGCCGCAATAGAGCGCAACCGCGTGGGGACCATGCTCAGCGATCACGGCGCGGATCTTGTCCGCCACCAGTTTGAGCGCTTCGGCAGTCGAGGTTTCGACGAATGCGCCGCCCTTCTCGCCATTCTTGCGCACCAGCGGGCGCATGTGCCGCTCGGGCAAGTTGTGCATTTCGGGCATCTGGCGGCCCTTCACGCAGGTGTATCCGCCAAACAATGAGTTTTCGGGATCGCCCCGCACCGCCGTCACCTTGTCCCCCTCGACATCGACCAGCATGGCGCAGCTGGCGTGGCAGAAGCGACAGAAGGTACGCAGGGTCTTATCGGCCAAGGCTCGTCTCCCAAGTTTTGAACGCACAAAGCTATCGGCATTCCTGCCGCCGGCCCACTGATGAAAGAGAGGGTAGGGCCGCTCATTTCCGTCAGTGGTCATGGCTTGCAAACCCGGGCTTGATAGCGGCGCAGAATCGCACCAAGGGAAGCCGAATGAGCCACGAAAACCGCCACTGGGTCCTTGCCCGCCGTCCTCTCGGCAACGCCTACGCCGAAGCTTTTGCGCTGGAGACCGAAACGCTCCCGCCGCTCGCGGAAGGCCAGATCCTCGTCGCCAACAAGGTCCTTTCGATGGACAGCGGCACGCGGATGTACATGACCGACCGCGAGGACAGCTATCAGCCCGGCACGCCGCTGGGCGCCAAGCTGATCGGCACGGTGCTGGGCGTGGTCAGCGAAAGCCGCCATCCCGCCTACAACGCAGGAGACCGCGTGCGCTGCTATGGCCAGTGGGCAGACTTCTCGGTGGTTGAGCCCGATGCGACTTATTGCACCAAGCTGGCCGACGCCCACGCCGACCTGAAGGAATACGTCGGCATTTACGGCGCCAACGGGTGGACGGCCTGGGTGGGCGTGGTGGAGACCGGCGCGGTCAAGGCGGGGGAAACCTTCGTCGTCTCAGCCGCCGCGGGCTGCACCGGGCTGATGGCCGGACAGATCGCAAAGGCGCTGGGCTGCCGGGTGATCGGCATTGCCGGCGGCCCGGCCAAATGCGCACTACTGACCGGCGAATACGGGTTCGACGGCGCGATCGATTACAAGGCGGCCGATGTCGAGGCGGAGCTGGCACGGCTCTGCCCGGATGGAATCGACGTCTATTTCGACAATGTCGGCGGAGAAATTCTCGATGCCGCGCTGGCCAACATGGCGCTGTTCGGCCGCGTTGCTGTATGCGGGCTCATCACCAACTACATCGCGCAAGGGCCGGTGCCCGGCCCCTACCGCTTCGATCAGGTGTTGATGAAGCGCCTGCGCATCGAAGGCTTCTTCTCGCCCGATTTCTACGCGCGCGAGGCGGCATTCAACCCCGAGCTGGCCCGCCTCGCCGCAACCGGGCAACTGCGCCTGCCGTTCGAGGTGAGCCACGGCCTTGAAGCCACGCCCGAGGCCTTCACCAAGCTTTTCACCGGCGCGAACATCGGGAAGGTGGTCGTAGAGCTATAGGCGCTACTGCGCCGTCCACCCGCCATCGACGACAAGTTCCGCCCCCGTCACATAGCTCGCATCGTCCGAGGCGAGGAACGCAATTGCGGGTGCAATCTCGTCCGGCTCGGCAATGCGGCCCATTGGCGTGCTGGCACCCAACCCTTGCATCAGCGCCTCGACTGAAGTGCCCATGCCCTTCTCGACCCAGCCCGCCATGCCCTGCTCCAGCAGGTGCGTGCGCACGAAACCGGGGTGGACGGAATTGACGCGGATCGGCATGCGCTTCTGCGCAAACTCGATGGCCACCGCCTTGCAGAACAATCGCACCGCACCTTTCGAGGTGTTGTAGGCTGCCGCATCGGCAATGCCGACGATGCCCATGATCGAGCTCACGGCAATCACTGCAGCGCCGCCGCGGGTGGTCCGTCCGGTTTCCTCCATCAGGGAGGCGCAGTGCTTCACGCCGAGAAACAGGCCATCGACATTGACCGCCATCACGCGGTGCCAGTCGGCAAGGGTGATCTCCTCGACCCGCGCGGTGCAATCAGTACCGGCATTGGCAACCATCACGTCAAGCCGCCCGTGATCCGCGCGCACTTGCGCCGCAGCCGCCTGCCAGTCCGCCTCCTGCGCAACATTGAGCTGCAGGTAATGCGCCGCCGCGCCCAACCGGCCCAGCACGGCGGAAACCTCCGCCGTGCCCGGATCGGCCAGATCGGTGAGGATCACCAAAGCCCCTTCCGCCAGCAATCGCTCAGCCGCCGCAAGGCCGATCCCCCGCAGCGCCCCGGTGACGAGCGCAACGCGCCCTTCCAGCCGCTGCATCACTTGCGGCTGGGCAGTTCGCCGGAAATGTACTTGTCCATTGTTCGGTGGAACTGGCGGATGCGGGTTTCCTGATAGTGGCCGAGTTCCAGTCGCTTGTTCCTGGATGCCTTCATGCCCGCCTGCACGTGCGGCAGGTTTTCCATGTCCTGATCGAACACGCCGGCCAGCGCCGCGCCGATGAGGTGCGAGGCATAGGTGAAGGGCTGGTCATCGGGGATCATGAACATCTCGGGCCCGCGCGCCGGCTTTTCGCCCTTTTGCGCGCGCATCAGGATGCGCACTTCCATCAGGCAGTGATCGGCATCCTTCCACGGCCGCCAGCGATAGACGATGTTGGGCACGAAGCCGCCCCACGGCGACCAGTTGGGGAAGATGTTGTAGGTCAGGTTATCGAGCATCTCGCTGTCGGAAGCCTGCGAGTAATCATGCCCGTTCATCGCCGCAAAGCCTTCGCGGTTGGCCTCAGCCAGCACCTTGCGCGCCAGCAGTGGATCGGCGGGATCGAAGCCCTTGAGGTCGGTCGGTTCGGCCGCATTGCGCCGGCCGCGCCCATCGCCTGCGCCAAGGAACTCGGCCAGCTTGTTGATCACATAGAGCTGGTCCTTGCCCTTGAGATGGGGCGAAAGCGTGCCATTGGGCGTGATCGCGCGGTTCATGTGATCGCCGTAGAGATCATAGCGCGTGTTGGCGTCGGCCGTGAACGGCAGGATCTGCGGATGGGTGACGACCGAATGCCACGCTTCCATGAACGCCTCGGACACCGCTTTCCAGTTGGCCGGAACCACGCGCGCGACCCAGGCAGCGGTCGTGCATTCATCCAGCCGCCAATTGTCGTAGTGCTCGACACCGGAGCCGATCCAATCGCGGAAGCTGGGCAGATCGTGGTTTTCGGTGACGAGGATGAAGCCCTGCCAGCGTTCGACTTTCAGTTCGGGCAGCGAGAGGTCCTTGTCCTCCAGATGCTTGAAATCCCAGGCGCAAGGCACTTCCTTGAGGCTGCCATCGTTGTTCCAGGTGAAGCCGTGGAACGGGCAGCGCAAGTTGATCGAGCGACCGCTTTCCAGCTTCAGCTTGCGACCGCGGTGGAGGCACACGTTGTAGAACGCGCGCACGCTATCGTCCGGCTGGCGGATCAGCAGGAACGACTTGTCGCCGATCTCGTAGACCACGCTGTCACCAGCGTCGGGCATGTCTTCCTCACGCGCGGCGAACTGCCACACGTTGGGCCACATCTTCTCGTCCTCCAGCGCCATGAAGGCGGGGCTGGTGTAGCGATCCGGATCGAGCGGCTCGTCGCCCAGTTCCTGCGTCGATTCCATCAAGAGGTAATCAGGTGCAGGCCGCGTATCGACCGCGAGCATGTCGGTATAAGTGATCCCGGGGCAGCGGTCCGAGCGTTCGATATTGGGGTCGATATCAGCCATGACAGGTCCTGGTTCCGAAGAGCGTAAAGTGGGCAGGTCGAGCCTCACGACACGCGGAGTTCTTGCACGACAAACATATTGCCATGCTGGCGCCCTCCAACAAGCTGGCGCATTGAATAGGAGCACAAAAAAGCCGCCGCCGGCCGCGCGTTTGCGCGGGGCCGGCGGGAAATCGGCGGGCCCGGACTACTGCTTTTCCAGCAGCGCCGCGCCTTCGGGCAGTGTTACCCAGTTCTGCTTGCTCGTCGTCCAGAAATGGACGCTGGGCTCAAGCTCATCGGGATTGTCCAGCGTGCCTGCCTTGATGAAGATCATGCCCTGCGCCATCCCGCCCGGCGTTTCGCTGAACACCGGCGAACCGCATTTGCCGCAGAACTTGCGCAGCACCGGATTGCCGGATTCGCTGCCGTCCTCGTAGACGGTAAGCTCGCCCGAACGCTCCAGCGCGGCAAACGGCACGGCGACCAGAACCGAAAAGGCCGTTCCCGCCTGCTTCTGGCAATGGCGGCAGTGGCACACGCCGGTCAGCAGCGGCGGCCAGGAGGTTTCATACCGCACCGATCCGCAAAGGCATCCACCCGTGCGCCGCTCGCCTGCTGATGCATCTTCCGTCATGGTTTTCTCTCCCTCAATCCTGCCTTGTTCATCGCACGCACGCGGACCGGCGCAACCCTCACGTTTCTGCCAGCCATCACGTTTCTGCCAGCATCGCGCGCAGCTCGCCCTTCAGGATCTTGCCATTGGCGTTGCGCGGCAAGGTCGTCTCGCTGAAGGCGATCCGCACCGGCACCTTGAAGCCCGCCAGGCGCGCTGCGACGAAAGCCTTCAGTTCCGCCTCGCCCGCTTGCGATCCGGGGGCAAGATAGACCACCGCCGCCGGTTCCTCGCCCAAAGTGCGGTGGGGCACGCCGACCAGCGCCGCATCCGTCACCGCCGGATGCTCGTAGAGCACGTTCTCGACCTCGATCGAGTAGATGTTCTCGCCGCCGCGGATGATCACGTCCTTGGCGCGGTCGACGATGGTGCAGAAGCCTTCCTCGTCCAGCTTCGCCAGATCGCCGGTGCGCACCCAGCCGTTCACGAAAGTCTGCGCGGTCGGCTCTGGCCGGTTCCAGTAGCCCGCGACGATCATCGGCCCGTTCGCCCAGAGTTCGCCCACGGTGCTGTGCGGCAGCACCGTCACCCCATCGTCGGCGCGGATCTCGAGGCTGGCGACCGGCGCGGGCGGGCCGCAGCTGGAAGGCCGGTTGAGATAATCCTCGGCCATATGGTGCGTCACAGTCGCGGTGGTCTCGGTCATGCCCCAGCCGTTGCCGGGCAGCGCGCCAAAGGTCTGCCAGATGGCCGAAACCAGCTCGGGCGCGGAAGGGGCGCCGCCATAGGCGATAGCCTCAAGGCTGGAGAGATCGAACTTGTGCCGATCGGGATGCTCGATCAGCTGCCATGCGATGAACGGCACCCCGCCGGTCATGGTCACGCGCTCGGCCTCGATTAGGCGCATCGCTTCCAGCGTATCCCATTTGTGCAGCAGCACGAGGCGGCTGCCGCCGGCCAGCGCGCCCATCAGCGTCGCGGAATAGGCGGTGGCGTGGAAGAGCGGCACGGCGAGCAGGATCACGCGCAGACGCGGTTCGGGCAGGCCCTCGCCGCGCCGCCGCGCGGATTGCGCGCCGCTCCACGCGCTGGTCATGATGTTGGTGACAAGGTTGCGATGCGTGCCGAGCGCGCCCTTGGGCTTGCCGGTGGTGCCGCTGGTATAGAAAATGCCCGCGGGATCATCGCTGGCAACATCGGCCGCTGGCAATTCCGCATCGGGCAGCGCGGCCCAGGCTGCGGGCGGGCCGATCAGGTCTTCCAGCTGTTCCGCGCCATCCGCGCCCCCTCGCGATGCGATCACGCCTTGCAGCGGCAAGCCCGCCGCATGGGGCGCAATCCGCGTCCAGCGATCGACATCGGCAATCAGCAGCCGTGCGCCGCTGTCTTCCAGCGCGAAAGCCAGTTCCTCACCCGTCCACCACGCGTTGAGCGGAACAATGATCGCGCCCAGCGCCGTGGCCGCCATGAATGCCACCGGCCATTCCGGCAGGTTGCGCATGGCGAGCGCCACCCGGTCACCCTTTACCACCCCGCGCGCCGCCAGCGCCGCGCTGAGCGCCGCAACCGCGCGGTGGAAGGCATCGAAGCTCACGCGCTCATCACCATAGACGAGGAAATCTGCGTCGCCGTGCGTGCGCGCTGCTGCCAGCACGCCGCGCAGACCGGGCAGCGCGTTTTTCCACACCCGGGTCGGCACGCCCCGGATGGTCACGGTCTCCATCTCGAAGGGCTGCCCCGCTGCGCACAATTCGGCGCGGATTTCGGCCAGTGTATGCACGGGCCACCCGGCGGGAATTGCGGGAAGCGCACCTGTTGGTTCGGGGGCTGATTTGGTCATGGCATCCTCATGGGCCCTGCTCGTATCGGCAGCGCCTCCTTGGGGCGAGAGACTAGTGCCAGCCCCGCATTGCAGCAAGGCCCACCAAAGCGCCCGATGCCGTAGCGGAAGGCAGCCAATCCGGCGGATTCTCGGCATTTTTTCGCGGCTCCGCCCCCTGCAAAGCGCTTCCCTGATCCCGCGTGATGACCTAATCCGGACCGATAACAAGATTCGTGAGAGGGACGTAGATTTGCCGGAAACCGAGCACCCGGACACTGCCAGCATCACGCCTGCCGAAGCGGAGATGGGCCTCGGCGCGCTGGCTGCGCGGCTTACCTCGCTGGGCAACGGACGTTTCCGCCTCGACGGCGCGGAAGGCTGGATGCAGGGCCGCACGATGTACGGCGGCGCGGCTGCCTCGATTGCCTATGCGGCAGCCTGCGCGGCTTTTCCCGGGCTGCCCCCGCTGCGCGCCGCGCAAGTCGGGTTCGTCGCGCCGGTGGGTGAACATCTGGAAGCGGAGGCGGTGATGCTCCGCCAGGGGCGCAGCGTCGCGCAGGTCGAAACCTCGCTCTACTGCGATGGCGCGCTTGTCCAGCGCACGCTCTGGCTGTTTGGCGCCGGGCGCGAGAGCAATGGCGCGGTGCCTGCCGCGCGCGAAGAGGGCCTGATCCAGCCTGAAGACTCCCCCCGCCTCACCGCGAGCGACTTTGCCCCCGCCTTCACCGCGCGGATGGACATGCGCCGCGCTGATCTGCCGGGCGGATCGCCCCCGGGCACGATCCGCCGCTGGGTGCGCCTCAAAGAACGCTTCGGCCTCGATCCCATGGCCGAACTTGTCGGCATCGGCGATGCCCTGCCCCCCGGTTCGGCGCGCGCGATGAAGCGGATGGGGCCGATCAGTTCCATCACCTGGGCGCTCACGCTGTTGGGCGATGTCCCCGCAACGCGCGAGGGCTGGTGGCTGCTTGAAACCGGCTCGAACCACATGGGTGAAGGCTTCAGCAGCGAAACGCTGCGCTTGTGGAACAGCGAAGGACAGGAAGTGATGCGTGGTCTGCAATCGGTGGCGGTGTTCGGATGAGCGAGTTGGCTGATCCTGCCGCCCACGGCTTTGATGCCGCCCGGCTTGCTCGCATTGGCGCGTTCCTTGAGGAACGCTACCTCGCCCCCGGCCTGCTGCCCCATGCGGATCTGTTGATCGCGCGCGATGGTGTGCCGTTTCACCGCGTCACGCTTGGCCAGGCGCGCACAGATGGCATGCCGCTGGCAGAAGACGCCATCTTTCGCATGGCCTCGATGACCAAGGCGCTGACCAGCACGGCGTTCATGATGCTGGTGGAAGAAGGCAAGATCGCGCTCGACGATCCTGTCACCAAGGTGCTCCCGGAGTTCGCTGGGCTCGGCGTCTATGCCGGCGGCGGCGGCGATGCGCCGTTCGCGCCGGTGCGCCCCGCCACCGCGGCGATGCGCATGGTCGATCTGCTCACCCACATGTCGGGCCTCACATACGGCATCCAGAGCCGCACCAACGTCGATGCAGCCTATCGCAAGGCCCGGCTCGACGGGCATCCCTCGCTGCCAGGCAACGACCATTTCATCGCCGAACTCGCCAAGCTGCCGCTGGAATTCGATCCGGGTATGGGCTGGAACTATTCGGTCAGCACCGATGTGCTGGGCGTGATCGTGGCGCGGCTTTCGGGCATGAGCCTCGGCGCGTTCTTCGAGAAGCGTATCTTCGAACCCCTTGGCATGGTCGATACCGGCTTCCACTGTCCGCCCGAAAAGGCCCACCGCCTGACCGACAGCTGGTATCACGTCCCCGTTGGCGCGCCTCAGCTGCTCGATGTGGCGGAAACATCCAACACGCTGCGTGCGCCCCGCTTCGAAAGCGGCGGCGGCGGTCTGCTTTCCACCACAGCCGATTATCACCGCTTCTGCGCGGCGCTGGTGAACGGCGGCGCCCCGTTGATCTCACCCAAGACGCTCGCGTTGATGACAGCGAACCACCTCCCCGGCGGCGCGGACCTCACCACGCTTTCGCGCGCCTTGTTCAGCGAAGCGGGGAACGCAGGGATCGGTTTCGGCCTCGGCTTCGGTGTGGTGGTCGATCCTGCGAAAACGCTGGTGCCGGGCACCAGGGGCGAATTCCACTGGGGCGGCATCCATTCGACCGCCTTCTTCGTCGATCCGGCGGAAGGGCTGCACATGGTGTTCATGACCCAGCTGTTCCCATCCTCCACGTATCCCATCCGCCGCCAGCTCAAGACGCTGATCTACGCGGCCATGGCGCAGAGCCGCGCCTGAACCCAGCACAAGGAGACCAACGCGATGTCTGATCCCATTTCCGGCGCAAAAGAGCATATCGATGCTGCGCGCAAGCTCGCCGCGACGATCAACGATATTCCGGCGGATACCGCGCTTCTCCCCATCAACAAGGTCGGCGTGATCGGCGCGGGCACGATGGGCGGCGGCATCACGATGAACTTCCTCACCGCCGGCATCCCCGTCACCATCGTGGAAATGACGCAGGAAGCGCTCGACCGGGGCGTTGCCACCATGCGCCGCAACTACGAAAACACCGTGAAGCGGGGCAAGATGGACGCCGCGCTGGCCGAAGCCGCAATGGGCCGGCTCACCCCGTCGCTCGATTTCGGCGCGCTGGCCGATGCCGATCTGGTGATCGAGGCGGTCTATGAAAGCATGGACGTCAAGAAAGAGGTCTTCGGCAAGCTTGATGGCATTGTAAAGCAAGGCGCGATCCTTGCCAGCAACACCAGCTACCTCGACGTGAACGAGATCGGCGCCTGCACCAAGCGCCCCGAGGCGGTGCTCGGCATGCACTTCTTCTCGCCCGCCAACGTGATGAAGCTGCTCGAAGTCGTGCGCGGCTCGGCCACCGCCAAGGATGTGCTTGGCACAGTCATGGCGCTATCCGTGAAGATCGGGAAGGTCCCGGTGGTCTCTGGCGTATGCCACGGCTTCATCGGCAACCGCATGCTCGGCAAGCGGCAGGAACAGGCCAATGCGCTGATCATGGAAGGCGCGGACTTTGCCGAGGTCGATAACGCTCTTCTCGAATTCGGCTTCCCGATGGGTCCGTTCCAGATGGCCGACCTCGCCGGGCTCGACATCGGCTGGCACCGCGATCCCAGCCGCATCGAAACCTTGCGCGAGGCGCTCTGCGCGCTCGGTCGCTGGGGCCAGAAAACCGGCAAGGGCTTCTACGATTATGACGAGAGCCGCCAGCGCAAGCCCGCTGAGGTCACACGCGGCCTGATCGCGGAGTGGGCGGCGAAGGCCGGCAAGCCCCAGCGCAAGATCGACGCGGCAGAAATCCTCGAACGCCTGCTCTACCCAATGATCAGCGAAGGCGCGCTGATCCTTGAAGAAGGCATTTCGCAGCGCGCTTCAGATATCGATACCGTGTGGCTCAACGGCTATGGCTGGCCCGCCTGGACCGGCGGCCCGATGTTCTGGGCAAGCCATATCGGTCTCGCCACTGTCGTCGCGGGCCTTGAGAAGCATGGCCTCCCTGTCGCTCCGCTGCTGGCCCGCAAGGCCGCTGCGGGCGAAGCCTTCGACTGAGGACGAGAGCGGCCATGCGCATCGAGGATATCATCGAGGCTCCGTTCATTCCGCTGAGCGTGATCATCAGGGCCCATGCCGAACGGCGGGGCCCGGCTATCGCCATTGCGGATGAGACCACCCGGATTTCCTGGGCCGATCTCGATGGTATGCTCGACCGCGTGGCCGCCGCGCTGCAGCGCGAAGGCGTGGAGGCGAATGAGCCGGTCGCCATTGCGGCGAGCAATTCAGTGAACACCGGGCTCGCCTTCCTCGGCGCCTTGCGCGCAGGGGCCGTGGCCGCACCGCTCACATCGACCGCCGCGCCTGCCACCGGGCTCGCCATGCTGGCCGACAGCACCAGCCGCGTGCTGCTGCTGGATGCCGCAATGGCCGAAGGGCTGGCCGGCCTGCCCTTTCCCGCGCACGTCAAGCGCATCGCGCTGGATGACAGCGGGGCGGGCGTGCCCTTCTCGCAGTGGATCGCGCCGGTAGGCACCAAGCCCGAAGAACGCCTTCCCCAGCCGGAAGACCCGTTCAACATCATCTATTCCTCGGGCACCACGGGCAGCCCCAAGGGCATCGTGCAATCACACCAGATGCGCCACGAATATGTCCGGCGCGGGCTCGGCTCGGGCTTTGACGACGATACCGCCACGATCTGTTCGACCCCGCTCTATTCGAACACCACGCTGGTCAGCTTCCTTCCCACGCTGACCGCAGCGGGCAAGGTCGTGCTCATGAAGAAGTTCGATGCCCGCGCTTTCCTCGAACTCAGCGAGCGCGAGCGCGTCACCAACGCCATGCTCGTGCCGGTGCAGTACCGCCGGATCATGGAACTGCCGGATTTCGGCACCTTCGACCTGACCTCCTACCGGCTCAAGACCTGCACCTCGGCGCCCTTCCCTGCATGGCTCAAGGCCGATGTGCTGGCGCGCTGGCCGGGCGGCCTGGTCGAAGGCTATGGCCTCACGGAAGGCGGCGCCACCACCAACCTCGTTGCGCACAAGCACCCGGACAAGCTCCATACCGTGGGCCAGCCCTCGCCGGGCCACATCATCAAGATCATCGACGAGGAAGGCAACGAGCTGGCGCAAGGCGAAGTCGGCGAGATTGTCGGCCGTTCGCCAATCATGATGAACGGCTATCACGGCCAGCCCGCCAAGACGCGCGAGATGGAATGGTACGACAAGGACGGGCACCGCTATCTGCGCCACGGCGATGTGGGGCGGTTTGACGAGGACGGCTTCCTCATCCTGATGGACCGCGCCAAGGACATGATCATCTCGGGCGGATTCAACATCTTCCCCACCGACCTCGAAGCCGAACTGACCCGTCAGGACGCTGTGCGCGAGGCGGCGGTTGTCGGCATCCCGTCAGACCGCTGGGGCGAAACCCCGCTCGCCGTGGTCGTGCTGGCTGACCCGAACGCCGATCCGGAAGCGATCCGCGAGGAAGCCAACCGCGCGCTCGGCAAGACGCAGCGCATCGCCCGCATCGAAGTGGTGCGCGAACTGCCGCGCAGCCCCATCGGCAAAGTGCTCAAGCGCGAGCTGCGCGATCACTTCGGCGGCAATCCCATCGAACAAAAGCCCTTACCCCAACCGGATTCCAAGGAGACCAATCATGCGTGATGCCGTTATCGTCGCTGCTGCCCGCACCCCCATCGGCCGTGCCTACAAGGGCGCGTTCAATGCCACCGCAGGCGCCACGCTCGGCGCGCTTTCGCTCGAAGCCGCTGTTGCGCGCGCCGGGATCGAGGGCGGCGAAATCGACGACGTGCTGTGGGGCTCCGCGCTCCAGCAGGGCGCGCAGGCCGGCAACATCGCCCGCCAGGTCGCACTGCGCGCCGGCCTGCCGGTCACCGTTTCGGGCATGAGCATGGACCGCCAGTGCTCCTCGGGCCTGATGACCATCGCCACCGCCGCCAAGCAGATCATCGTCGACCGGATGGATGTCGTCGCCGCGGGCGGCCAGGAATCGATCAGCCTCGTCCAGACCAAGGACATGCGCGTTGCGCCTGATCGCAGCCTCATTGCCATGCACAACGCGGTTTACATGCCGATGCTGCAGACCGCCGAAACGGTGGGCAAGCGCTACAACATCAGCCGCGAGTCTTGCGACGAATACGCCCTGCAATCGCAGCAGCGCACTGCCGCCGCGCAGGCCGCCGGCAAGTTCGATGACGAGATCGTCGCCGCTAGCGCCTCGATGGGCGTGCAGAACAAGGAAACCGGCGAGATCACGATGCAGGACGTGACGCTCACCAAGGACGAAGGCAACCGCCCCTCGACCACGCTGGAAAATCTCCAGGCGCTCAAGCCCGTGATCGAAGGCGGCATCGTGACGGCCGGTAACGCCAGCCAGCTTTCGGATGGCTCGGCCGCCGTCGTGCTGATGGAAGCCGCCGTTGCCGCGAAGAAGGGCCTCGCGCCGCTGGGCCGCTACGTTGGCATGGCCGCTGCTGGCACCGAGCCTGACGAGATGGGCATCGGCCCGGTCTTCGCGGTCCCCGCGCTGCTGAAGCGCTTTGGCCTGAAGATGGACGATATCGGCCTGTGGGAACTGAACGAGGCTTTCGCGGTGCAGGTGCTCTACTGCCGCGACAAGTTGGGCATCCCCAATGAGCTGCTCAACGTCAACGGCGGCGCCATTTCCATCGGGCACCCCTATGGCATGACCGGCGCACGCGGCGTGATGCACGCGCTGATCGAGGGCAAGCGCCGCGGTGCGAAGCATGTCGTCGTCACGATGTGCGTCGGCGGCGGCATGGGCGCGGCGGGGCTGTTCGAAGTCCTCTGAGGCATCGGCGCGGCGCTTGCCCAGTGGCAGCGCCGCGCCTACCCTTCCGCAGATGAGCGACGATACAAGACCCTGGCCGCAAGATGGCCGTGAACGCCTGATCTACCCTTCGCCCGTCGGCTGGAAGGGCACCGATTTCGTCGATAACGAGAGCGAGCTTCTCAAGCGCCTGAACCCAAAGACGGTGTTCATGATGGGCGATAACCCCGCCCTGCCGCGCATGCCCGAACGCCCGCGCCTGATGGATTTCTTCCGCTGCCGCTTCGGCGATATCACCGTGCGGCACCTCCTCGTCAGCGCCAAGCGCGCGCTGGATGATGGGCTGCCGGAAAATGTCGTGATGGCCTGCCTGCTCCACGACATTTCCAACGGCTGCCTGATCCGCTGCGACCACGGCTACTGGAGCGCGCAGCTGGTGGAGCCTTATGTCGATCCCGAAGTCGCCTTCGCGGTAAAATACCATCAGGCGCTGCGCTATGTGCCCGATGAAGCCGCCGGCTACGCCTACCCTGAAAGCTATCACGCCTTCTTCGGCCCGGACTATCAGGTGCCGGACTACCTGCTGCGCGATGCGGAGTATGCGAAGAACCACGAATGGTACATGACCGCGCGGCAGATGACGCTCTACGACACCTACTTCTTCGATGATTTCCCGATAGTAGTGCCCGAGGAGCTCGAAGATGTCATCGCCCGCAACTTCCGCGAGCCGGAGGAAGGGCTGGGCTTTGATGGTTCACCGACAGCGCACATGTGGCGCACGATGATCTGGCCGAACAATTTCCTGTGAAGGCCCTGCTCAAAGGCTTCGTCACGCTGTTCGGCGTCGTCTGCATGGGCATCGCGCTCGTGCATATCGGCTATGGCCCCGCAAGCATCCCCGGCGGCGTCGCCGTCAATGCCACGATGGACAGCGAAGACCGGTTTTACGCCACGTTGTTCCTCGGCTTCGGCGCGGCCAGCGTGTGGTGCGCGCAGGATCTGGCTGCACGGAGCCAGATGTTTCGCGCTCTGATGCTGGTGTTCTTCATGGGCGGCGTCGCGCGATTGGTGTCTGCTGCGCAGGTCGGGCTGCCGTCGCTGCTGTTCATGGTACTTGGCCTGGTTGAACTGGTGCTGCCGCCGGTGCTGCTATGGACGCGGGCCAAGGCCTTCCCCGGCTAAGCCACGCCGGCCTCAGCCTTCCCCGAATGCCCGGCAAAGCCCTGCAGCCCCAGCCACCACTGCAGCGCAATCACCGCACCTTTGGCAGGCTGCAAAATCGCCGCGATGAGCGACGCGGCAAGGACCAGCACGATGGCCATAATCGCCCATTGCGGAAGGGCCTCGCTCTGCCCCAGCAGGATGATCACCGGAGCCATCAAGTGCCCCGTCAGCAGGATTGCGATGTAGGGCGGGAAATCGTCGGCCGAATGGATCGACCAATTCTGCCCGCACATCCGGCAGCGCTCGACCGGCTTCAAGAGCTTGGCAAACAGATGCGTACCGCCGCAGCGCGGGCACTTGCCGGTGATGCCGCGCCGCAGTGCGCTGCCCGCGCTATGCGGCAGGATCGCGGGGTCTAGCGGCAAGGCGGCATCGGGCATGGCGCGTCCTGTCCTACTTCTTGGCGAATGGATTCGTCGGGCTGCGCAGCGTCAGCCGGATCGGCACCGCTTCAAACCCCAGTTCGCGGCGCATGCCGTTGATCAGATAGCGGCGATAGCTTTCGGGAAGCTGATCGAGCCGCGTGCCGAACATCACGAAGCTCGGCGGGCGGATGCGCGCCTGGGTGATATAGCGCAGCTTGATGCGGCGGCCGCCCGGCGCCGGCGGCGGGTTGGCGGACAGTGCATCATCAAACCAGCGGTTGAGCGCCGAGGTCGGCACGCGGCGCGACCACGCGGCGCGGATATCGAAGGCCGCCGTCAGCATCTGGTCGAGCCCCTTGCCCGTGCGCGCAGAAACCGCGAGCAGCGGCACCCCGCGCACCTGCGCCAGCCCTTCGTCGAGCGCGGCGCGGATGCCGTTGAACAGGCCGGAGGGGTCTTCGGCCACGTCCCACTTGTTGATCGCGATCATCAGCGCGCGGCCTTCCTCAAGCACCAGAGAGGCGATCTTGAGGTCCTGGTGTTCCAGCCCGCGCGTCGCATCGAGCATGAGCACGACCACTTCGGCAAAATCGATGGCCCGCCGCGCATCGGCGACCGACATCTTCTCCAGCTTCTCGACGACCTGCGCCTTCTTGCGCATCCCCGCCGTGTCGATCAGCCGCACCGGGCGATAGGCATCGGTTGCGGGATCGAACCATTGCCAGTCAATCGCGATGGAATCGCGCGTGATCCCGGCCTCAGGCCCGGTCAGCAGCCGGTTTTCGCCCAGCATCTTGTTGATCAACGTGGACTTGCCCGCATTGGGACGCCCGACGATGGCGAGCTTGAGGACCGATTCGGGATCGAACTCCTCCTCGTCTTCTTCTTCGCCCGGGAGCGCGCCCTCTCCGTCGGCGTCTTCCGCATTGCCTTCGATATGCGGGCGCAGCGCCTCGAACAGATCGGCAAGGCCCTGCCCGTGCTCGGCGGAAAACGCCACCGGCTCGCCAAAGCCCAACGCGAAGGCATCATAGAGCCCGGGATCACCCGCGCGGCCTTCGGCCTTGTTGGCCATGAGCACGATGGGCACCCGGCTAGAGCGCAAATACCGTGCGATTTCCTCGTCCAGCGGGGTCACGCCCGCGCGCGCATCGATCACGAACAGCGCCACGTCCGCACCCACGAGCGAGGCTTCGGTCTGCTGGCGCATCCGCCCCGGGAGTGTCTCGACATCGAGGTCTTCCCACCCGGCGGTGTCGACAATGGTGAACTTCAGGCCGAGCAGATCCGCATCGCCGAAGCGGCGGTCGCGCGTCACGCCCGGCTGGTCGTCGACCAGTGCGAGCTTCTTGCCAACCAGCCGGTTGAACAGCGTCGACTTTCCGACATTGGGGCGGCCGATGATGATAACCTGAGGAAGCATGGGCCTCCCGTGGCCCCAACGGAAGCGGAACGCAAGCGCGACTGTATCGGCAGAAACCGGCCGAGGCGGCAAAAGTTTGCCTCCTAACCCGGCATTAACCAGTGATGCGAGATCAGCCTTAACCACCGGATGGCAAATGTCACTGCATGAGCCGCGGCCCAATAACTCTTGCGATCCTGACCGTTCTGGCAGCTTTTCCAGCTGCGAGCACAGCGCGTCCGGTAGCGCCCAACCCAGCTGCAGACATCGAAGACCGCGATCAGACGGGTTCGCGAGACCTTGGTCTGCCCTATATCCAGTGCGTGCCTTATGCCCGCCAGGTATCGGGCATCCAGCTTTATGGCGATGCGTATACGTGGTGGGGGCAGGCGGCGGGCCACTATGCCCGCGGCACCCGGCCCAAGGTGGGCGCGGTCATGGCATTCCGCCCTTATGGCGCAATGCATCTGGGCCATGTCGCCGCCGTGAGCCGGATCATCGATTCGCGCACCGTGCTGCTGCGCCACGCCAACTGGTCGCCCATCGATGGCCGGCGCGGCCATCTGGAAGACAACGTCCGCGCGGTGGACGTCTCCCCGGCAGGTGACTGGAGCGAAGTGCGCGTGTGGTATGCCCCGCTCGGCGGCCTTGGCACCACGCACTGGCCGGTGAGCGGCTTCATCTACAACGCCAAACCGGTGGCAAACGAGCGGCTGACCGTGCTGGCCTCGGCTGGCAGCGCCTCTGCAAAGACCGCCTACACGCCCCGGATAGGCGCCGACTTCCTCAAGGGGATCGTGCCGGAAACCGCACGGACCCAGGCACCGGCCCGCCGCCAACTGGTTGTGCGCGATGCGCCCGTGGCCGTACCGGCGCCGGCACCGATGGCATCGCTCAAGAACGACCCCATTGGCCGGATTATCGCCAGCCGGATACGGTGATCGCCAAGGTCCTCTCCATTTTCACGAGATGCAAATGGAGAGGTGGCAGCCGGCAGGCTTACGGATCGGTAATCCCTCGCTTCAAAGCGTCTTGATGATCGCCGAGAAATCGAGCCCGCCGTTGCCCGCATCGGCGAATGCTGCATAAAGCTCTTCCGCCCGCGCGCCCATCGGCACATTGGCCCCGGCATCCGCCGCCGCAGCCATCGCCAGCTTCAGATCCTTGAGCATCAGCGCCGTGGCAAAACCGCCCTGATAGCCGTTATCCGCCGGCGTCGTCGGGCCGACACCCGGAACTGGGCAATAGCTTGTCATCGACCAGCACTGGCCCGAAGCCTTGCTGGAAATATCGAAGAAGGTCTGCAGGTCGAGCCCGAGCTTCTCCGCCATGGCGAAGGTTTCGCAGGTCGCGACCATCGAGGCGCCGAGCAGCATGTTGTTGCAGATCTTGGCTGCTTGGCCCGCGCCGCTGTCTCCGGCATGGATGACCGCCTTGCCCATCGCGGCAAGGATCGGCTCGCCGCGTGCGAAGGCATCAGCCGCACCGCCGACCATGAAGGTAAGCGTGCCGCCATTGGCAGCCGCGATCCCGCCCGAAACCGGGGCATCGACCATGGCATAGCCAGCATCTGCGGCGAGGGCCGCCACTTCGCGCGCGGTGGCGACGTCGATGGTGGAGCAATCGAGCAGCAGCGCGCTGGTCGGCGCATGGCCAATCACGTCGGCGGTGTAGACTGCCTTCACGATCGCGCCGTTGGGCAGCATCGAAACGACGGCATCCGCGCCCTGCACCGCGTCCTTCACCGAAGTGTAGGTCGTGCAGCCGCTTTCCTTGGCGCGCGCCAGTGCCGCTTCAGCCAGATCGAAGGCGTGGACATCATGCCCCGCCTTGACGAGATTCGCGGCCATGCCGCCGCCCATATTGCCGAGGCCGATGAATGCGATTTTCATGGGTTTATTTTCCCTTCCACACGCCGGGGCGCTTTTCGATGAAGGCGGCCATGCCTTCGGCCTTGTCCTCGGTCGCGGTGAGGATCTGGAAGACGCGGCGTTCGAACAGCAGGCCCTGATCGAGCGTCAGCTCGAACGCGGCATTCACCATTTCCTTGTTGGCGATGGTGGCGACCGGCGGCATCGCCGCAATCACGGCGGCGGCGGCCACAGCTTCCTCGACCAGCGAGGCCAGCGGCACGACGCGGCTGACGAGGCCCGAACGCTCGGCTTCCACTGCATCCATCATCCGGCTGGTGAGGCACATGTCCATCGCCTTAGCCTTGCCCACCGCGCGGGTCAGCCGCTGCGAGCCGCCCATGCCGGGCGCAACGCCGAGCTTGATCTCGGGCTGGCCGAACTTGGCGTTTTCAGAGGCAATGATGAAATCGGCCATCATCGCCAGCTCGCACCCGCCGCCGAGCGCGAAGCCGTTCACCGCCGCGATCCACGGCTTGCGCGTGGTCTTCACCAGATGGCTGGTCCAGCGCGAGAAGAAGTCGCCGGTGTAGAAATCGGTCGCGGCCTTGTCGGCCATTTCCTTGATATCCGCGCCCGCCGCAAAGGCCTTCTCGCCCGAACCCGTCAGCACCGCGCAGCGCTGGGTGGGATCGGCCTCATAAGCCGCAAAGGCCGTGATCAGCTCTTCGAGAACCTGCGAATTGAGCGCGTTCAAGGACTTGGGGCGGTTGAGCGTGATCAGCGTGACGGCATCGCGCTGTTCGACCAGAATCGTCTCGAATGTCATAGCGGGCTCCATTCCTCGTTTGCAGGCAGGGGCGCGAAAATCGCGTCCAGCATATCGGTGGTCACACCTTCAGGCGTGGCGGGGTTCCACTTGGGCGCATTGTCCTTGTCCACGATCACCGCGCGCACCCCTTCCGCAAAATCGGGCCGCACGAGCACGCGTGCGCCGATGCGATATTCCATGACCATGTTGGCGGCGAAATCGGGAAGCGTCAGGCTGGTGGCGAGCTGGCGCAGCGCAACCTTGCATGTTTGCGGGCTCTTGGTGTGGAGCGCAGTGAGCGTGGCGGCGGCAAATTCGCTGCCATCGGCTGCGAGCGCGGCGAGAATCTCCTCATAGCGATCCGAGGCGAACAGGCGCGCGATATCATCGGCATGGCCGGCAATCTTGGGCGCGGGCGGCACAGCAGCAAGGCTATGGAGGGTGGCGGCGATATTGCCCGGCTCGGCGGCAATCCGCGCCTTGGCCTCAGCCAGCGCTTCGGCTGGAAGGTAGTGCGTAGCCGAACCTGCCCAGAGGCAATCCGCCCCGTCCATCCGCGCGCCCGTCAGCGCCAGATACTGCCCAAGCCGCCCCTTCATGCGCGAAAGGAACCAACCACCGCCCACGTCCGGGAACAGGCCTATGCCGGTTTCGGGCATGGCGAGCCGGGTGTTCTCGGTCGCGACACGAAAGCGCGCCGGATCGGCAAGGCCCACGCCGCCGCCCATGGTGATCCCGTCCATGAAGGCCACGATGGGCTTTTCATAGGTCATGATCAGGTGGTTGAGGCGGTATTCGTCGAAGAAGAAATTGCGCCCGCCCGCACCCTCGTCGGTCAGCGCCGAATTGCGCAGGAACGCGATATCACCGCCCGCGCAGAAGCCCCGGCCCTCGGAATGGTCGATGATAACGGCCTGAACCGCCGGATCATCGCGCCACGCCAGCAGCGCCTCGGTCATCGCCACCACCATGCTATGGTTCAGCGCATGGATCGCCTTGGGGCGATTGAGCGAGAGGACGCCGCAGGCACCCTCAATGCGAACGAGAAGGTCGTCGGTCATGCAGCTTTCTCTACTTTGGATGAGGCAGCGGGTTCGATGAGATCCCACAAATTGCCGAAGGGATCGCGGAACACCAGCACCGCACCATAAGCTTCGCGGGACACCGGGCGAACGATCTCAACTCCGGCCTTGGTCAGCAAGGCGAGGCTTTGCGCGATATCGTCCGTATGCAGAAAAAACCCGACGCGCCCGCCAGCCTGTCGGCCAATCGCCGAGGCCTGATCATCATTGGCAGCGCGGGCAAGCAGCAGCTGCGCGCCATTCCCCGGCGAGACAACCACCCAGCGTTTTTTCGCATCAAGCGTGGTATCCTCAACAAGGGCAAATCCCAGCTTGCCGACGAAGAATGCCAGTCCCGCGTCGTAATCCGGCACCACGATGGTGACCATAGCGAGGCGGCTTGCAATCATTGGCGCAGCAGATCGCGGCCGATGATCATTTTCATCACTTCGTTGGTGCCTTCCAGAATGCGGTGCACCCGAAGGTCACGCCAGAAGCGCTCGATCGGATAGTCCTTCAAATAGCCGTAGCCGCCAAACACCTGCAGTGCGCGGTCGACCACCGACGAGCCGGTGTCGGTGGCAAAGCGCTTGGCCATGGCGGAAAAGCGCGTCTTGTCGGGCGCGTTTGCAGTGACTTTCGCCGCCGCCAGATAGAGCAGCGCACGCGCGGCTTCGAGCTCAGTTGCCATGTCGGCCAGCGCGAACTGGGTGTTCTGGAAATCGGCGATGGGCTGGCCGAACTGGCTGCGCTCCTTGGAATACTTGATCGCCTCGTCCAGACAGCGCTGCGCACCGCCCAGCGAGCAGGCCCCGATATTGAGCCGCCCACCATCGAGCCCAGCCATAGCGAAACGGAAACCGTCGCCTTCCGCGCCGACGCGGTTGGCCACAGGCACCTTCACATTTTCGAAGATTACCTGCGCCGTGGGCGAGGCATTCCAGCCCAGCTTGCGCTCTGGCGCGCCGAAGCTGAGGCCGGGTGTACCCTTGTCGATCACCAGGCACGAAATGCCTTTGGGGCCTGCATCGCCGGTCCGCACCATCGTGACGTAGATATCGCTGACACCGCCGCCCGAGATGAACTGCTTGGTGCCGTTGACGACATAGTGGTCGCCCTCAAGCCGCGCCGTGGTGCGCAGCGCCGCTGCATCCGATCCCGAGCCGGGCTCGGTGAGGCAGTAGCTAGCGATCTTCTCCATGGTGATGAGCGAAGGAAGATAGCGCGCCTTGATATCGTCTCCACCGAACCGGTCGATCATCCACGAGGCCATGTTGTGGATCGAGATGAACGCGCTCGTCGTCGGGCAGCCATAGGCCATGGCTTCCATGATCAGCGCTGCGTCCAACCGCCCTAGCCCGATGCCGCCGCTCTCCTCGCTCACATAGATCGAGGCAAAACCGAGCTCCGCTGCGGCTCTGATCGTGTCGAGCGGGAAGCTGTGTTCCTCGTCCCACTGCGCGGCAAATGGCGTGATCGCATCGGCGGTGAAACGCCGCGCCATCTCTTGAATGGCGATCTGGTCTTCGGTCAGGGCGAACTGTTCGGTCATGGTTCCATCACTTCGGCTTCGATTTCCACTTTCCATTCCGGACGCACAAATCCGGACACGATCACGGTCGTGGTCGCCGGCCGCGCTTCCCCGAACCACTTGCCGTGGATCGGCGCAACCGCTGCGAAATCCGCCCGGTCGGTAAGGTAGATACAGGTTCGCACGGTATCGGCAATGTTCCCGCCAAGGTCGGCAATCGCCTGCGCCACGATGGCGCAGCAGCGCTCCATCTGCGCTGCTGCGTCGCCCGGCGTGCTCGTGCCATCCGGCTCGATCGGCGCTGTGCCCGCCACCATGATCTGCTTTCCCGTGCGGATTGCCCGGGAGAAGCCGATCACTGGTTCAAGCGGAGAGCCACTGGAAACCCGCGTCTTGGACAAGGCTTACGCCATCGTCGGGATGACGAACGCGTTCCCGCTGTCGGGCAGGCCATCCGGCCAGCGCTGCGTGACAGTCTTGACCTTGGTCCAAAACTTCACGCCTTCCATGCCGTGCTGGTTGGTGTCGCCAAAGGCAGACCGCTTCCAGCCGCCAAAGGTGTGATAGGCCACCGGCACCGGGATCGGCACGTTGATGCCGACCATGCCCACGTTCACCCGCGCCGCGAACTCGCGCGCCGCGTTGCCGCTGCGCGTGAACAGCGCGACGCCGTTGCCGTATTGGTGCTTCGAAGGCAGCGCGAGCGCCTCCTCGAAATCCTTGGCACGCACGATCTGCAGCACGGGACCGAAGATCTCGTTCTTGTAGCTCTCCATGTCCGCCGTCACGTGATCGATCAGCGTGGGGCCGACGAAGAAGCCGTTCTCGTGGCCCTGCAGCGTGAAGCCGCGGCCGTCGATCACGATCTCGCCGCCTTCTTCCTCGCAGCGGCCGATCCAGCGCTCGATGCTGGCCTTGTGCGTGGCCGTGACGACCGGGCCGTAGTGGCAATCGGCGTCGGTCGAGATGCCGACACGCAGCGCCTCGATCGCGGGGATCAGCTTGGCCTTCAGGCGCTCGGCGGTCTCGTCGCCCACCGGCACGACCACCGGCAGCGCCATGCAGCGCTCGCCAGCCGAACCGAACGCGGCACCGGCGAGGTCGTTTACCACCTGATCGAGATCGGCGTCGGGCATCACGATGCCGTGGTTCTTGGCCCCGCCCATCGCCTGCACGCGCTTTCCGGCGGCGACTCCGCGGTTGTAAACGTAGTGCGCGATATCGGACGAACCGACGAAGCTGATAGCCCCGATCGCCGGGTGATCGAGGATCGCGTCGACCATTTCCTTGTCACCGTGGACGACCTGGCAGATGCCCTCGGGCAGCCCCGCCTCAAGGAACAATTCGGCAAAGCGCACCGGCACCGAAGGATCGCGCTCGGATGGCTTGATGATGAAGGCGTTGCCGGTGGCGATGGCCACGCCCGACATCCACAGCGGGATCATGCCCGGGAAGTTGAACGGGGTAATGCCGGCGCCGATGCCGATCGGCTGGCGCATCGAATAGATATCGATGCCCGGGCCTGCGCCTTGCGTGTATTCGCCCTTCAGCACGTGCGGGATGCCGCAGCAGAACTCGATCACTTCGAGCCCGCGCTGGATATCACCGCGCGAGTCGGCGATGACCTTGCCGTGCTCGGAAGAGAGCAGGTGCGCCAGCTCTTCCATGTTGGCCTCGACCAGCCGCTTGAATTCGAACATCACGCGGGCGCGGCGCTGCGGGTTCACCGCGGCCCAGGCAGGCTGCGCAGCGAGTGCGGCCTGCACGGCGCGCTCCAGCGTATCAGCCGTGCCCAGCGCCACTTCGGCCTGCACTGCGCCTGTGTTGGGATCGAACACCGGGCCCTTGCGCGCGGGAGCCCCGCCGGAGCCGCCGACAATGAAATGATCGATCTGGCGCATGGGTTTGGTTCCTTTCCTGCCTAATATGAGGGGCCTCCTGCACCCCGGATCAATTGCAAGCAAGATGAGAAAATGCGAGGTAGGCCTGCAATGATGCAGCCACCCGACTGGAGCGATTTCCAGACCTTCTTGTCTATCGCACGCGCCGGGCAGCTTGCCCGTGCGGCGCAGGCCATGGGCGTCGATGCCACCACCATGGGCCGCCGCCTGCGCCGGCTCGAAACCCGCATCGGCGCCACCTTGTTCGAGCAGACGCGTGAGGGGCAAGTCCTCACCGAAGCGGGCGAGGCCATGCTGGTGGAGGTGGAAGCGATGGAGCGCGCCGCCAGCCGCATAGCCGAACATGGCGGCGGCGGCCCGGCGGGCCTGCTGCGGGTCAGCCTCTCGGAAGGCTTTGCCAGCTGGATCGTGGCGCCCGCGCTAGCCGGTTTCACCGCAGAGCACCCCCGGCTGGTGATCGACCTGGTCGCCTCATCGGGCTTTCTCAGCCCTTCGAAGCGCGAGGCGGATCTTGCCGTCACGCTCTCACGCCCGCGCGCGGGGCCGGTCATCGCGGGCAAGCTCTCGGACTATCATCTGCGGCTCTATGCAGCGCCCGGTTACCTTGCGGGCCATGCCCCGTTGCGGCGCGCAGGCGATCTCGCGCGGGGGCATGCGCTTGTCGGCTATGTTCCCGATCTGCTTTATGCGCCCGAGCTGCGGTACCTTGCGGAAATCGAACCCGGCCTTGCGGCCACGGTCCGCTCATCCTCGATCAATGCGCAGCACCGCCTGATAGCCGCAGGTGCCGGGATCGGTGTGCTGCCGTGCTTTATAGGTGACGCCGACCCAAGGCTTGTGCCGGTGCTGCCGGAACGCCGCATCACCCGCTCGTTCTGGCTGGTCATGCACAAGGACACCCACGCGCTAGCGCGGGTTCAGGCGTTCAAAGTTTGGCTAACGGCGCTGGTTGAGCGCGAAAGAGGCCGGCTCCTGCCGGCCTAGATCACAGCTTCGCGACCGGTGCGTCCTCGCCCAGATCCTCGTACCAGGCTTCCACCGGGCCGGAGAGCTTGAGCGTGAGGGGGTTGCCCTTGCGGTCCATGGTCTTGCCGGCCTGCACGCGCACCCAGCCCTCGGAGATGGAATACTCCTCGACGTTGCGGCGGACGGTGCCCTTGAAGCGGATGCCGATGCCCCGGCGCAGCTTCTCCGCATCGAAGAACGGACTGCGCGGATTGATCGCGAGGTGATCGGGGGGCACGTCCGGCCCAGTCATGGCGGCGGGAGCGGCGGATTCGGGTGCTGATGCTTCTTCGGTCATGGGCCAAGCCAAATATCTTGATCCCCCCACTTGTCAATCAAGCGCCGCCATGGCAGAGGCCCGCGCCTGTCTGGCGGCCAACCTTTCTGTTTTGGCAGGCCCAGCGGGCGCGTAGCTCAGTGGTAGAGCACACCCTTCACACGGGTGGGGTCGCAGGTTCAATCCCTGCCGCGCCCACCATCTTTTCAATGACTTAAGAAAGATGGTGATTATTCTTATGAAAAAAGTATGAAAAACTGGTACCGGGTTTAGCCGCCCTGTGGGCGGTGCTTGCAGGCCCGAGGGTCGCCACCCACCACCTACCTCGCGCTTCGCCTACCCCCCACCCCCATCAAGAATCCTGACCAGCCAGACCCTACCGGGGTGGCACCCCCCGCTTTGCTGAGATGGGACCCGTGCTTCCTCAGTACATACTAGTTTGGACGTTGGGTGGGGTGCGGATCATTTCAAGCACAAATGCAGACGCTAGGCGTCTCTGCACTTCCTCGAATGATTGCTCGTCCAGCCGCGCTCGATGAGAGCGATTTCGGCTATGTCATCACGGACCTCAGGATGCCCGATATCGACGGTTTCCAGCTGGTCGATTCCATCACGGCGATGCCCGAAGCGGTGCGCCCGCGCGTCATTGTGGTCACGGGCAAGGTGCTGGACGAGGATGAGACCCGCCAGCTCGATGGCAAGGTGGTGCGGCTGTTGCCCAAGAACGGGCTCTCGCCGCGCAAGCTGGCCGATACTCTTGCACGCGCCCATGCCGGTGGCGCGCCTCTCAGCGGAGAAGCCGCATGACTGCTTTGCCCCCCTTCAACCCGGCGGACGCCAGTGTGACAACGATCCTCGTTGTTGATGACATGGAAGCAAACCGCGCCGTGCTGGCCCGCCGCCTCGAAAAGTTCGGCTACAGCGTGATCAGCGTCGATAGCGGCCCGGCCGCGCTCGCGCTGGTCGCGCGTACGATGCCGGAAATCATTCTGCTCGACTACATGATGCCGCAAATGAACGGCATCGAAGTGCTCCACGAACTGCGCGGCAAGAACGAGACGCGCGAAGTTCCGGTGATCATGGTGACAGCCCGCGCTGAAGGTGAGGCCACGATTGAGGCGCTCGAAGCAGGCGCGGATGACTATGTGACCAAGCCCATCGATTTTGACGTCCTGCGAGCGCGCATCGAAACCCAGCTGGCCAAGCGCAAGGACGCCAGCCAGCTAAAGCGCGCCAATGCGGCGCTCGATGAACGGGTGACATTGCGGTCTTTGACTTTGGCCGATCTCGAGGATGAACTGAAGCAGGAAATCCGGCGGCGGCAGGAGCTGGAACGCCAGCTTTCGGTGGCAACAGCACCGGGCGCCGCAGCGTCAGGCGCCACTGTCCCGGCAACCGCTTCTGCCTCCCCGGCACTGGCAGTGCTGCTATCCGACCTCGAAGCCAAGTACGACAGCTTCTTTCTCGCGGTCACATCCGGGCGTACGCCCAACCTTGCGCAGATGGCCGATTTCAAGAGCTTGATTTCCCGCTGCCGGCAGGCTGCGGGCGGCTAGCTTGTGGTCTGCGTGTTCACACGAGCGGCGTAGAACCATTTTCCGGCGGTCCAGATGCAAGTGAAGTCCGGCACCCGGCGCGGTACGGGTCTGATGCTCATCCCGGCAACGTTCGAGCGGAATCGACTTGGGCTGCGGCGCACCTGACTGCGCCGTTGCAGCGCGCGCAACCAGCAACTGGTCTTGCGCGTCGAGCGACTGGCATTCGACCGAGAGCGCATCGATCAGGCCGGCGGCACCGGCCCTGTACGCTCCTTCCGTGCGTTTCTGGGCTATGGCGAACTTGCTCGCCGCCAAGTCGAGCGCACCGGCCTGCGCAGCCCGGTTGGTCAGCGCCATGAGCGCGCTCTCCGCTTCCCCGGCCGCAGCGAGTGCGGCCTAACGCCAGGCTCAACAGGATTTTGGGTGCCCACCATCCATCTGAGCGATAAACTCCAAAATTTAACGCGGCCTTACAATCCACCCTGCGGGTTTGCGCGGGTCTGGACTTAGCATCCGGAAGATGTCTCGAAGGTTTTGATAGTCGGCGACAGCCGCATCTATTCAAGCAAAGGAGAGGTAGCACTGCAGCAGGGGCGCTTCACGCTTGTAGCCGGGCCGGCCGGTGATCCCATCCCTACATCGCAACCGGCAGTTCCCCCGGCCCCGGCGGCGCATCGGGCACTTCCACTGCGATCTGGCCCGCTTCCACCCGCACCGCAAAGGTCCTGAGATCGGGATAGGCCGCGCCAAGGCACTTGCCGGTCAGCACATCAAACCGCGCACCGTGGAGCGGACACATCACCGCGCCGCGCCGCACGCGGCCGTCGGACAGCAGCGCTGCCTGATGCGTGCAGCGATCATTGAGTGCGCGGAAGCTGCCATCGTCGGCGCGCAGCACCAGAACGTGCCAGCCTGCCAACCTTGCGGCCAGCTTGCCCTCGGCCGGAAACTCGGCCTCGGGCAGCACGTCATGCCATGTCGCGCTCATTCTGTTGCTGCCCACCATGCTTCCATCACCGGCGTGATCGCGCAGTCGACCAGTTCGATGACCGGGCTGCCGGGGCGCGAAAGATAGGCGATGGCGCCATGGCCCTGATCCGCCGGGGCGCCGCCCAGAACGAGCTCCCAGCCGTCCGCCAGCATCGCCGCCGCACTGTCGGCCACCGAATCCACCCAGACGCCAAGGTGTGAGCGGCCGAGCGCGCGCATCGCATCGTATGCCGATCCGGGCACGCTTTCGATCAGTTCCATCCTGAGCGGGCCTTGATGCGAATAGACGACACGCAGCTTCGCTTCGAGCTGCTCGCCCGCCGCGTTCCACACCGGCATCGGATCGAAAGTCCGCACCGGGGTCCAGGTGCAGTCCATCGTCGTGCTGAAGTGGGCCATTGCGGCTTCCAGATCGTCAACGATCACGCCATGGTGAAAGATACCTGCCAAAATCTCCATTCGCATCACTCCCGCATCGCTTGTTATATCCAAACAAGATTTTGTTTTATATATGAAAAATTTGCCTAGTTAAGCCCTGAAAGCATTACTTTACAAGCATACATGAATGTTTTTAAACTGTCCACGGAACCAGGCTGTTCCGGGAGAGCGTCCGATGTCCGAAACCATGACCGCCGATGCCGGCACCCACGATTTGGCACGCATGACGTGGGAACGCGAGCGGAGTGGTCCGCCAGCCGGTTTCCCTGCGCTCCCCTCGATCCCGGGCGGCCGCTATGTCGATCCCGCGTTCCTCGAACTGGAGGAGCAGGGGATGTGGCAGAAATCCTGGCTCTATGCCGGTCATGTCGACCAACTGCCCGAGCCTGGCTCTTGGTTTCTGTGCCGCAACACCGGATCTCCCGTCATCGTCACCCGCACGCTCGCTGGCGACATCCGCGCATACTACAACACGTGCCAGCACCGCGGCGCACCTCTCGTAAAGGAGGAGAGCGGCACCTCGCGCGGCTTCGTGTGCGGGTATCACGGCTGGTCCTACACGCTGGAAGGTAGGCTGACTGCCGTGCGCGACCGGCGCGACTTTGCGGAAGGCTTCGATTTTTCCTGCCATTCCCTAAGCCAAGTTCGCTGCGAATTGCTCGGCAGCATGATCTTCCTCAACGCCGATCCCGATGCGCAGCCGCTGATGGAGCATATCGGCCCGATGGCGGGTGAGCTTGAGCAGCTCCAGCTTGAAACCCTGCGCCTTGTCGACAGCCGCAGCTACGAGACCGAGTGCAATGTCAAAGTGCTGCTCGATGCGTTCCTTGAAGTCTATCACCTCAAGTCGATCCACGAGAACACCGTCGACCGCTTCCTCGATCACCGCGCGATGATCGTCACGCTCTGGCCGAATGGCCACAGCCGCATGGCTACGCCTAACCGCCGTGAAGGCTGGATCGATCCCGGCACCAAGGGGATGCCCGAGATCCCGACGATTTCGGAGTTCGTGGCGAATAACAACGTCAGCTATTCGATCTACCCCAACTTCATCATGCCGCCCGCGCCAACAGGCATTCCGCTGCTGCAGTTCTGGCCGATGGGGCCCAAGCGCACCCGCGTCGTCTCCACCTGGCTCGCGCCTGAGCATGATGCCGCCAATCCCCACCCGCTGTGGGAGATGCGCATCAAGAACTGGGAGCGCATCCTTTATGAGGACCTGCAGTTCGCCCCGCAGATCCAGGAATCGGTTGAAGGTCCTGGCTTCAAGGGCATGTCGCTCAACTATCAGGAGCGGCGCATCTACAATTGGCACGAAGAGCTCGACCGCCGCATCGGTGTGGACAACGTGCCCGAGGAGCTGCGCGTGAAGCCGGTGCTGGCGCCGTTCATCGTGCACGAATGACACCTGCGCTTTCGCCGCTCGGCACGCCGTGGCGGACGTTTGAGGATCTGGTCGTGGGCGAGACGCGCGTCTCGCCCCTGCGCACCGTGACCGAGGCGGAAATCGTCGAGTTCGCCCGCGCGCATGATCCGCAGTGGTTTCACACTGATCCGGAGGCCGCGCGCGCTTCGGTGTTCGGCGAGGTGGTGGCGAGCGGTATCCATGTGCTGGCGATCTGGCGGCAGATGGATCACGCCATCAACGGCGATATCGATTTCGTCTGCGGCGTGGGCTGGGACCGGCTGCGCCTGAAACGCGCCGTGCGCGCCGGCGATAACCTGCGCGTCTCCAGCGAAATCCTGAGCCTTGAGCCCTCGCGCAGCGGCAAGCAGCGCGGCACCGCGATCACGCGCTATGTGGTCAGCCTTGAAGACGGCACCGAATGCGTGACCTTCGAGAGCACCAACCTCGTCTACACGCGCGGGGCGCGGGACAGGTCATCGACGAGCGCATCAGCCGACGCATAGGCCTCAGCCATCGCCGCCTCGACCGCTTCGGGTGGGCCATAAGTCGGGCGCAAGTGGACGACATGCACATCGGAAATGCCGATGAACCCGAGCCACGCCTGCATGAAGCGCACCTGATGATCGAGTTCTGCGCCGGGAGCGCCGGGCCGGATATCGAGCGCGCCCGAGGCGACAAGAATCGCCCGCTTGCCAGCGCCCAGCCCTTCCACGCCGGCTTCCGAAACGCGAAAAGCCATGCCCGGCTGCGTGATCGTGTCGATGTACTGCTTGAGCTGCCAGGGAATGCCGAAGTTCCACATCGGCACGCTGAACACCACGGTGTCGAACGAGAGGAAATGCGCCACCGCCTCGCCGATCCGGCTCCAGGCCTCGCGCACTTCATCCGCCACTTCGCGCCCCTCGATCAGCGCATAGCGCCCCTCGATCACCGGGCCAGTCAGCGCCGGCAAGTTCGCGCTATGGGGATCGAGCGTCTCGGTCAGGCTGCCGGGGTTCGCTTCGACCAGCCCATCGATCAGCCGCCGCGCCACCATGCCCGAACGGGAGCGTTCACCGCGCGGGGAGCCGATCACGTGCAGGATACGCTGGCTCACAGATCACCCTCCTGCTTCTGGCCGGGACCATAGATGTAATCGTCCAGCACCTTGTGGAAGTGGCGGATGCGCAGTTCCTGCTCGCCGATCCACAGCCCAGGGAAGCTGCCGCTCTTCATACCGGCCTGCACTGTGGGCAGGTTGTAGGCATCCTGATCGAGAACTTGCCCGATGCTGCGATCGCCATGCTTGAAGCGGCGATGCTTGGCGCGTTCCGGCCAAGGCTCGCCTTCCGGCACCAGTTCGAACACCCACACATCGTAGAGCATCTTGTTCGGATCGCTCGCGTGCGGGCGCTGGCGGAACAACATGATATCGTCCGAATGCACGTTGAGCGCGACATTCGGGAAGATCATGTAGTGGTAGTCGTCGGTCAGCTGATCATCGTTCAGCGCCGAATAGTCCTTGCCCTGAGCCTTGCCGTTCGCGCGCTTGAACAGCTGCACATCGCGGCGAATGTCGCTCACCCGGCCCTCGTATTCGGCAGGGTCCATCCCGGCATGGCGCATGATCTCGTCGATCGCCGGCGGGATCGTGCTCGGCATGGCAACGCGCGGAGAGATCGCGGCAAACGGAATCAGATAACGGTTATGCCGCTCGTAGCAGTCGATCTGCACGTTCACATCGTCGAGATACCAAAGCAGCTGCGGGTGGATGCCCTGCACGTGGTAGGTCTCGTTGAAGGCATCGACCGAAGCCTTCCAGTTGCAGTCCCACTCCACCGTCACATCGCGTTTCCACGCCATGCGCTCGGCATGATAGGGCTCGAGATGCTCCTTCAGCGGCGCGATGAAATCATCGAACGGCTCCACCTCGGTGTTGAGCGAGAACCACACGAAGCTGTTCCACTCGTTCACCGGAAGGCTCGGCAGCGTCATCCCCGGAGGGCCGCCCTGCGGGAAGGTGCAGAGATCCGGCAGCCGCTCGATCTTGCCGTCGAGCCCGTAGGTCCAGTGGTGATACATGCAGCGGAACGCTTGCGCATTGCCAATGCCCTCGGGGCGCAGACGGTTGCCACGGTGGAGGCACACGTTGGGGAAGCAGCGCAGCGAGCCATCGTGCTGGCGCACGATCAACACGCTTTCGGGGCCGATCTCAGTGCAGATGTAGTCGCCGGGCTCGGGAATGTCGTCTGCCCGTCCGCCCAGCAGCCAGACCTTTGACCAGACCCGCTCCCATTCGAGCTTCATGAACTCAGACGAGTAATATCGCTCCGCCGGGATCACCTCGTGCCCGAGCTCCGGATCGGGCGCCTTTTCCACCGGCGTTCGGCTCGGATTGTCCTCAGGCGAGACGCGGATCACATCGACGACGCGCTTCACGTCCATCCGCGCCGTATCCCAAGTGACGGGCCGATGGGTCACGGGCTGGTCCATTTCAAAAATGCGTCCGGTTGGTGTAGGCGCCATCGACCACGAGGTGCGAACCGCTGCACCAGCTCGCTGCCTCGCTGGCCAGGAAAACGATGGCGCGCGCCACTTCCTCCGGCTTGCCCAGCCGCCCCATGGGCTGCTGGCGCAGCTGCGACTGGTAGAACTTTTCCATCGTGCCCTTGATCATGTCCCAATTGCCGCCCTCGAACTCGATCGGGCCGGGTGAGACGACGTTAACGCGGATGCCATCCTTGCCGTGGGCGAGCGCGAGCTGCTTGCCATAGGTGATCAGCGAGGCCTTCATCGCATTGTAGGCCTGCGGACCGCCCATCGCTTCAAGCGCGCTGGTGGTGGCGACAAGCACGATGGAGCCGCCCTTGCGCTCCGCCATCACCGGAATCACGGCCTCGATAGCGCGGACAGGGCCCATCACGTCGGTCTCGAAAGCGTTGTGCCAATACTTTTCGCTGCCCATGCCGCCGCCTGCCGAGCTCAGCGGCACGAGCACATCGACGCCTTCCAGCGCCTCGATCGCCCATTCCAGCCAGGCCTTGTAGTCATCGGCGCGCTTCACGTTGACCGGTTTGCCGACAACGCGCGTGCCATAGCGCGAAAGCGCGGCGACCGCGTCCTTGACGCTGTCTTCACCGCGCGCGCTGATCGCGACATCGGCGCCTTCACGTGCGAGGATCTCGGCAACCGCATAGCCGATGCCGCGTGCTCCGCCGACGACGATCGCCTTCTTGCCTTGAAGTCCCAGATCCATGCCCTATCCTTTTTCCTTCAGCGCGCTTTCCTGCGGCGAGGCTACCTTCGCCCGGTCAGCACCTCGCTCGAAATGCACGAGATCAGCCCGCTCATCAACCGCCGTGCACTCTATGAGGAGCGGTCCAAGCCGCCAAGAAAAAAACATGCTTGAATGCTTTTTTATGGTCCTTCATAGCGGGTTCAACCGCCGCTAGACCGGGACAGGAAACGGGAGAAAAATGAGGCACTCGAGGCAGATCTTCGCCGCTGGAACGCTGGCATGAGCGGGCGCGGCCAAGGCCCTCTGGCGGGCGTGCGCGTGCTCGATCTGACAGCCGTGCTGATGGGCCCCTACGCCACACAGATCTTCGCCGAT
Source organism: Sphingomonadaceae bacterium (assembly GCA_947453945.1). GTDB lineage: Bacteria > Pseudomonadota > Alphaproteobacteria > Sphingomonadales > Sphingomonadaceae > Novosphingobium. The sequence goes on along the minus strand of CANGJB010000001.1, from coordinate 56,019 downwards.
CTCGGTGCCGACGTGATCAAGATCGAGGGACCTGCAGGCGATACCACGCGCTTCATCCCGCCGGGGCCGGACCCTTCGCGCGGCGCAATGTTCCTCAACGTCAATCGCGGCAAGCGCAGCCTCGCGCTCGATTTGAAGCAGCCTGCCGCGCGCGATGCCGTTCTGCGCCTTGCGAAAGACGCGGACGTCTTCATCCATTCGATGCGCGCGCAGGCCATCGCCCGCCTGGGGCTTGATTACGCCGCGCTCAAGGCGGTCAATCCGAAGATCGTCTACGCCAATCTCTATGGCTATGGCCGCACCGGCCCCTACCGCGATTATCCCGCCTATGACGACATCGTGCAGGCAGCATCCGGCATCGTCGATCTGCAGGCCAAGCTTTCGGGCGGCGAGCCGACCTACAGCGCCACCGTGATCGCCGACAAAGTGGCCGGCCTGACCGGCGCCTATGCCGTGATCGCGGCGCTTTTCGCGCGCGAACGCAGCGGTGTCGGGCAGGAAATCGAAGTGCCGATGTTCGAGACATTGGTCTCCTTCGCCGCAACCGAACACATCTGCGGCTCGCTGTTCGATCCGCCGTTGGGCCCGCCGGTCTACCCGCGCGCCACGTCGCCCTCGCGCCGCCCCTACAAGACGGCGGACGGCCATGTCGGTGTGATGATCTACAACGACAAGCAGTGGCAGGCCTTCTTCCGCGAACTTGGCAACCCTGAGTGGTCGAACGATCCCATGTTCGCCTCGATGCGCAGCCGCAGCGAGAACATCAGCGCAGTCCTCGCGCGGGTGGAGGAAATCATGGCGACCCGCACCAGCGAGGCGTGGATGGAGCTGTTCCGCCGCGCCGAAATCCCCGCAACCCCCATCGCATCGCTGCAGGACCTGCTCCACGATCCCCATCTGGTCGAAACAGGGTTCTGGCACAGCGCCGAAACGGAGCTTGGCACCTTGCGCTATCCGGGCATTCCCACGAACTTTTCCGCCACCCCCGGCGAGATCGGCGATCCGGGTCCAACGCTCGGCGCAGACAGCGCTGCGGTTCTGGCCGAGGCTGGCTTCGGTGAAGAAGAGATCGCGGCCATGGTGGCCTCAGGAGCAGTCGTATCATGAGCGGGCCTTCAGCCGAATGGGACGTCGCGCTCGCTGAAGGGCGCGTCCTCCTCCAGCGTCCGGTGGGCGGTGGGAGCACGGTGTTTCCCCCGCGCGCCTTTGCGCCGGGCACCGGCGAGGCGCTCGAATGGTTCGAGGCTTCGGGCCTCGGCACTGTCTATTCCGCCACTTGGATCCAGCGCAAACCGCCCGAGCCGCCCTATAACGTCGTGCTCGTCGATCTCGCTGAAGGGGCGCGCATGATGGGCCGGGTCGAAGGCGTGAGCCCGGAAACGCTGCAAATCGGCATGGCGGTCAAGGCGCGCATCATCACCGGGGAAGCCCCCGTCATTGTGTTCGATCCGGTGGAGCAGGCCCATGGGTGACATTTTCCCGCGCGGCCGCGTTTCGGTCGCAGGCGCTTCCACATTCGGCGTTGGCGAAATGCCCGGCCACTCGACCATCGAGATGGCGGGCAAGGCAGTCCAGCTCGCGCTCGCCGATGCCGCGATCAATCTCTCCGAAGTAGACGGCCTGTTCATCGCGCTGCCCGACGATCTCTTCGCCGGCCTCAGCCTTGCGCAATATCTTGGCCTGCACCCGCGCTTTACCGACAACAACCGCGCGGGCGGGGCTTCGTTCATGAGCCACCTCGTCACCGCTGTCACGATGCTGGAAGCGGGCTACCTCGATTGCGCGGTGATCGCTTATGGCGCGAACCAGCGCTCCAGCGGCGGCAAGCTTTCGACGCCGGCGCGGCCGGACCGGTGGGACGCGCCCTACAATCCGATGTACCCGCTTTCGTTCTATGCGCTCGCCGCCGCGCGCCACATGCACCAGTACGGCACTACGCGCGAGGAACTGGCGAGCGTAGCGGTTTCCGCGCGCCTCTGGGCCAACACCAATCCCGAAGCCTTTGCCAAGGGTCCGCTCAGCATCGAGGACGTAATTGCCTCGCGCCTCATCAGCAGCCCGATCCGGGCGCGCGATTGCTGCCTGGTGACGGACGGCGCCGCCGCGATCGTCCTCACCCGCACCGATCGCGCCAAGGATGGCCCGCAACCCCTCGTCCCTGTGCTAGGGGCGGCGGCCGCAACCTGGTACAATTCGGTCACGCAGGCAGACGACATCACGATCACCGCCGCTGCCGAATCCGGCCCGCGCGCGATGGCCATGGCGGGGCTTACGCCGGGTCAGATCGACACGGTCCAACTCTACGACGCCTTCACCATCAACACGATCCTGTTCCTCGAAGACCTCGGCTTCTGCCCCAAGGGCGAGGGCGGCGCGTTTGTGGGCGGCGGGGCGATTGCGCCGGGCGGTTCCCTGCCGGTCAACACCAATGGCGGCGGCCTCTCGTGCTGCCACCCGGGGATGTACGGCATGTTCGCGATGGTCGAGGCAGTGCGCCAGATGCGTGGGGAAGCCGCGAACCAGATCGCGGGTGCGAAAACCGCACTTGCGCATGGCAATGGCGGCACGCTTTCGGCGCAGGCGACGGTGATCTTCGGGAACGCGGAGACAGTCTGAGCGGCCCAAACCAGAGTGTCGAGCTGAACGCTCTGGATTCCCGCGTTCGCGGAAATGACGAGCGTGGGGTATCGTCACCCTCGGCCTAAGCTTCGTCCTCCCCGCGAAGGCGAGGATCCAGCGCGGCCCAGCGCTCACCCCAGCCCCAGTTCCTCGATCAATTCGCCGCGCAGCTTGAATTTCTGAATCTTCGAGGTCGACATCGGCCACTCGCTGATCATGCGCACATGGCGCGGGATCTTGAAGCCCGCCAGCTTGCCCTTGCAGTGTGCGATCAGCTCCGCCTCGCTGGCATCCGATCCATCGGCCAGTTCCACAAAGGCAGCTGCTACCTCGACATAGCGATCATCGGGAATGCCCACGACTTGCGCGAGCTTCACCGCCGGATGGGTCTGCAGCATGGCCTCGATTTCCGCAGCCGCCACGTTCTCTCCGCCCACCTTGAGCATATCCTTGGTGCGGCCGTGGAACATCACGTTCCCGTCCGCATCGACCGAACCGATATCGCCGGTGAAGAACCAGCCGTCACGGATCGCCTCGGCCGTCTTTTCGGGCGCGTTGTAGTAGCCCTTCAGCATATGCGGGCCGCGCAGCACGATCTCGCCGCGCTCATCGGCCCCACATGCCTGCCCGGTTTCGAGATCGACGATGCGCATCTCCCAATCCTCGAGCGGGAAGCCGCAGCGCCCGGTGCGCACATCGAAGCTATCGTGCAGGCGGCTGGTCGAAACCGTGCCGGCCGCCTCGGTCAGGCCATAAGTGCCGACCTGGATCGTATGCGGCATCGCAGCGACCACCGCGTCCTTGATCCACGCGGGCTGCACCGCGAAGTTCGAATTCATCACGCGAAGCTTCGAAAGATCGGTGGTCTTGAACGTCTCGTGGTTGATCAGATCCTGCATGATCGTGACGAAGCTGGGATAGGCGATCGTCGCGCCCTCGGCGCCAAGCATCGCCAACGCCTGCCCCGCCTCGAAGTGCGGCACGGTCATGTATGTGCCGCCCAGATCGAGGATCATGGTCATCGGCAGGATGCCCGCGATGTGGAAGATCGGCAGCGGCGACCACACCTTGTCAGCCTCGGTGCAGAGGTAGCGCCGGCCCAAGTTGCGGCTGTTGCCCACTTGGCCGCGGTGCGAAACGAGCGCGCCCTTGGGGTTTGCGGTGGTGCCGCTGGTGTAGAGGATCATGGCGATATCTTCGGCATCGACATCGTCGATCCGCCGGTCGATCAGCTCCGCCTCGGTGCCCTCGCCCAATGCCAGCGCTTCACCCACCGCCAGCATACCGTCCGCGCCATCGGGATCGAGCGAGATGATCGTGTGGAGCATCGGCGCTTCGTCGAGGCTCAGGCCCCGCGCGGGATCAGCGCCAGCCAGCGAAGGCAGCGCAGCACGCACACGATCCCGATAGTCGAGCCCCTCGGCCACTTGGCCCGCGGTGACCAGCACGACCAGATCGGCATCGCGCACGAGATAGGCGAGTTCATGCGACTGGTAGCGTGCGTTGATCGGCACCGCGACGGCTCCTGCCATCGAAATCCCGTAGAAAGCCTCGATGAACGCGGGGCAGGTCGGCATGAACAGTCCGACATGCTGGCCCGGCTGCACGCCGAGCGCGACCATCGCCGCAGCCCAGCGGCGTGCAGAAGCGTCCAGCGCGGCATAAGTGATGCGCCGGTCCGGAAAAACCAGCGCCTCGCGCGCGCCAAAGGCCTGCGCCGAAGCGCGGATCATGCCGCCCATGGTGAGCACGGCTGCGGTTGCGGATGGCGGCTGAGTGGTCATGCATCCCCCGGCCCTGCGGGCCTCTTATTGATCTTGTGCCGGAGATACACCGCACGCAGAAAAAGACAATCATATCTGTCTTTTTCCGCGCGATGCGTTACCCATTTGCAAGAGGCTGCGGATCAGTACCGTGCCCTTGATTCGATGCGCTTTCCAGCACGAAGCGCCGGCCTGCATGCGAAGGGGCCTCGGGACTTGTCCCCGGGCCGGACGCAGCGGCGGTTTTACGCGCGGTGAAAACGCATTATGGTAAAACAACAAGGCGCACCGGGTCCGGTGTGCAGCGGTTCAGGCACGTAAAGCATGGCATTATCTCGCACGCGGGTGGCTCGGCCCGCCCCTCGGCCCGCCCGTCCTGTGGCCGATCGCGCGCGCACCCTTCAGGCAGCCAAGGCGGCGCAGACCCGCGCCCGCCTGATCGACGCGACGGTGCGCTGCCTTGTGAAATATGGCTATGCCAACACGACCACGCCCAAGGTTGCGGAAGAGGCCGGCCTCTCACGCGGAGCGATGGTCCACCACTTCGAGAACGGATCCGCCCTGATCAAGGCCGCGATCACCGAACTGCATGAAAAGCGCCTGCGCGCCTTTCGCCGCGCGGCCGACCGGCCTGAACACGAAGTGACCGACCTTGTCGAAACCTATTGGCGCCAGCTTCAAAAGCCCGCGTTCATCGCTTTTCACGAGCTTGCCGTCGCAGCGCGCACCGATGCCGATCTCGCCTCGATCCTCTCACCCTTGCAGGATGAATTCCGCGAGAAGTTCAATGCGCAGGCCGAGCAACTGTTTCCCGAATGGCTCGGTTCGCCCAACTTCGCGCTGGCCATGACGCTATCGCAGACGATCCTTGAAGGCATGGCCATCTCACTGCAGACGGGCGGCATGGAACAGGCTCAGGTCGAGCCGATGCTGCGCCATCTCGAAGCGCAGATCAGCGCGCTCTCCCCCTCACCGCAGCGCTAACAAGCAACCTTTTGCGGGTTGGCCGGAAGCCCCGCCAAGTCCCCGCCCGCCTTGCGCAAATTGCGCTCGCAGGGCGCAAATCAAAATCAAACCTGTTTGTTTTTTCCGTGCGATGTTCTAGCACTACGGGAACGACCGAATGGGGGATGAAACGTTGAACGCGCCGAACATGCACGCCCCGCGCATCTTCCGTCCCGAGGACGGCGATCCAGGCCGTCCCAAGCGCGGGCTTGATGAAGAGGCGCTGCGCACGCAGCAGACCATTTTCCGCGAGGACCTGCTCGCCGGCCACACGATCCTGATCTCCGGCGCGGGCAGCGGCATGGGCAAGGCCACCGCGTTCCTCGCAGCAAAGCTTGGCGCCAATGTCGCCATCTGCGGCCGCACGCGTGAGAAGCTGGACGCCACCGCAGCCTTGATCCACGACGAAACCGGCCGCGAGATTTTTTGCCACGAGGCCAACATTCGCGATCCCGACGCGGTCGAGGCCCTGATCGGCGCGGTCCATGATCACTTCGGCGGGCTCGATACGCTGGTCAACAACGCCGGCGGCCAGTTCCCGCAAGACGCGATCGATTTCAGCCGCAAGGGCTGGCTCGCGGTGATCGACACCAATCTCAACGGCACCTGGTGGATGATGCAGGAAGCCGCGAAGCGCTGGCGCGCCGACGGCAAGCCTGGCCACGTGATCAACATCGTCGCCAATGTCGAACGCGGGATGCCGCAGGCCGCGCACACCTGCGCCGCGCGCGCGGGCGTGATCTACCTTTCGAAAACCGTCGCGACCGAGTGGGCGCCGCACGATATCCGCGTGAACTGCATCGGCCCCGGCGTGATCGAGACCGAAGGCTTCCGCATGTACCCGGAAGAAGCGCTCGCCCGTTTCCACAATGCCAACCCGATGAAAATTCGCGGCAACGCATGGGACGTGGCCGAGGCCATCGCCTATCTCGCGAGCCCAGCCGGGCGCTTCATCAACGGCGATCTCATGGTCATCGATGGCGGGCAGGCACAGTGGGGCGTGGTCTGGCCCGCCGGGATGCCGGACTATTTTTCAGATGACGGCGCGGCCTGAACCGAGGTCGCGCACATAACAACAACGGGAGAGCGATGATGGGCCGGCTTGAAGGCAAGGTGGCGTTGGTTACCGGCGGCGGATCGGGACTAGGCGCAGCGGATTGCGAGGCACTGGCAGCCGAGGGCGCGAAGGTCGTCGTCACCGACGTCAACCTCGCCGCTGCGCAGGCTGTTGCGGATCGCATCGGCGATAATGCCATGGCGCTCGCACTCGATGTTGCCGACGAAGCCCAGTGGATCGCCGCCTATGCCGCGACCGAGGAACGCTTCGGCGGGCTGCACGTGCTGGTCAACAACGCCGGCGTCGTGCTCAATGCCGATGTGGAGGACACGGCTCTCGAAAAATTCCGCTGGGTCAACGCAGTCATGATCGACGGCGTGTTCCTGGGCATGAAACACGCGATTCCGCTGATGAACAAGAGCGGTGGCGGCTCGATCATCAACATGTCCTCAGTCGGCGCGCTGCTCGGCTATCCGATCTTTTTCGCCTATTCCGCCGCCAAGGGCGCGGTGCGTTCGATGACCAAGTCAGTCGCGGTCATGGCGCAGGTCAAAGGCTACAAGATCCGCTGCAACTCGGTCCATCCGGGCGCGATCGAGACGCCGATGGTCCAGCAGGCCGAGGGCCGCCCCGGCCAGGCCAACGAGATCCCAGATGGCGTGCTGCCGCATGGCGCTGCCGGTCACCCCAAGGATGTCGCCGCGCTGGTCGTGTTCCTGGCCAGCGACGAAAGCCGCTATATCACCGGTGCTGAACTGGTGATCGACAACGGGCTGACCATCCGCCCGTTCTGAGGGTGCCTACCCGGCACTGGCTTCCCGCTTTCGCTGGAATGACGATTACCTAAACTTCGTCATTCCAGCGAAGGCGGGAAGCCAGTGCGGCACAAATCAACGTGATCGCTCAGGCCCCCATCTTCCGGTCAAGCTCGGCGTGGAAGTGCCGCAGGCGGCCTTCCTGCTCGCTCCACAGCGGGCCCTTGAACCCGCGCGAACGCGCGCCCTTCTGGACCACCGGCAGCAGATCGCTATCCTGATCGAGCACTTCGCCAAGGCACGGCGGTTCGCCCAGCGCGGTGTGGATCACATCCGGACGCGTGCGCCCGGAAAGATCGACTTCCTCGCCCATCCCCATCCAAGCCGGCGCCGAATACCCCGGCGCATCGACATGGCGGTAGAGGATGCAGGTATCGTAAGTGAACTGGTTCGGATCGGTCGGGTGCGGAATGAAGCGGTGGAGGAATACCGCCTCCGGGTGGCAGCCGATCTGCACGTTCGGAAACACCGAATAGATCACCGAGTCAGAAAGCTGGCTGTCGCTGAACCGCTCATAGCGCAGGCCCAGTTCATCAGACCGCTGGCGCTTGGCCGCCTGCACGGCCGAGCGGGTCTCGCGCGCCGTGCCTTCGTAGGTTTCGGGATCGATCCCTGCATCGCGCAGCATCATCTGGATGCCGGGGTTCACGCTTTCCTGATCAGCAAAGCGCGGGCTGGGCTGCGCGAACGGCACGAACTGGCGGCTGAGCCCGCCGGGCCAAAGGTCGATCTGGGTGCGGTCGTCCATCAGGCACTGGGTCTGCGGGTGCACGGCATGGAGGTGGTAGATCTCGGCGAAGGCATCGACCCCGCCCTTCCAGTTCGATCCCCAGTCCGAGCGGCGATGCTGGACCACGTACATCTGGTCGATCTCGTAGAGCTCAAGCTGCGGCAGGATCGGCGCAAGAAACTCGGCCAGCGGCTTTATGTCCGGATCCATCGAGATAAACGCGAAACCCGCGGCAACCTCGCAGCGGACCGACGACAGATCGGTGCCATGGCACAGCACTTCAGGCCGGAACGTTTCGGCATCGGTGACCGCAACATTCTTGCCGTCGAGCGCGAACTGCCAAGAATGGAACGGGCAGGTAAACTTCGCCACTGAGCCGAGATCGGCGGTGACGAGCTGGCTGCCGCGATGCGGGCACACGTTATAGTGAGCGCGCACGGACCCATCGTCATCGCGCACCACGATGAAGCTTTCAGGCCCGATATCGAACTTCATGAAATCGCCGGGTTCGGCAATGTCCGACAGCGGGCCGGCCAGCAGCCAGCTCTTTGCGAAGACTTTGTCCCATTCCTCGGCGGCAAAGCCGGGATCGACATAGCGGTCAGCCGTGGGGCGCCCGGTTCCGTTGTCGATGCGCGGTGCGCGCGCATCGAAGGTGTGGCGCTTTCCGGTGTGAATATCCCAGAGATCCAAGGCGTTCATTGTCGTTCCCGATCATGAGTGCGGGCTGCCATGGGGTTTTTCCCGCACGGCAGCCCGCAGGCTTTCAGTTATGTCTGTAGCCGTGTGGCCCCATATCAGGGACCACGGAACTTCACGCCGACTTCGACGCCGAAGTAGCGCGGCGCGCCAAAGTTGGAGTTGAGCCACAGGCCCGCCACGTTCTGCGAGGCAATCCGGTAGCGCGCGTCGGTCAGGTTCCGGCCGATCGCCTTGACGTAGTACTTGTCGTCGATCTGCGAGATCGTGAGCGAAGCGTTCACCAGCGTGCGTGCGTTGAGGAACGTGTTGCCCAGCGGCGTATCGATCGCCTGCGTGTTGAGGTTCTTGGCCGTGTATGCCGCCGAGGCGTTGGCAATGACCTTGTAGTCCGAACCGAGCGGCACTTCATAGGCACCGTCGATCGTCCACTGCCACTTGGGCGCGCGGTCGAGCGGAGCAGTCGCCAGATCATAGCCGGCACCCGGGGCGGTGTACTTGTCGTACTTCCCATCCTGGTAGCCGAGCACGCCGCGCAGGGTGAAGCCCTTGAACAGACGCGCGGTCGCTTCAGCCTCGATGCCCTTCACCGTGGCGCTGGCCGCGTTGACGAACACGGTCACCTGGTTCGGATTGCCGTTGACCACGATCGGCACGTTGAGCTGCTTCTGCAGATCCTTGTACTTCACGTAGAACCCGGTGAGGTTGAAGCGCAGGCGGTGATCGAGAAGCTCGGTCTTGATACCGGCCTCGAACGAATCCGCTGTTTCAGGACGGGTCGCACGGGCTGCTTCGCGGAACGCGTTGAGATCGTTTGCGAAGGCCGCGAAGCCGCCGATCTGGTCGTTGAACCCGCCACTCTTGAAGCCGCGCGAATAGTTCACGTAGGCATAGATATCAGGCGTCGCCTGATAGCCAAGCGTCATGCGCCAGGTCGGCTTGTTCGACTTGTTGTTCACCGTCACGACATTGGCCGGGAACTTGAACACGCTCGCGTCGAGCGCTTCGTTGACCTTGATCGTGGGATCGAAGCCGCCGCCCAGCTGCGGAATGAACGCCTGGTTGCGGCCATACCAGGTCTTGTCTTCCCAGGTATAGCGCATGCCGCCGGTCAGCGAGAGTTCGGGCGTGATCTTGTAGGTACCCTCAGCGAAGACCGCCTTGGAACTGGAGCGCTGCGCGTTGCAAAGGATGTAGGGCGTGTCGTTCCAGTTGCCGAAGGGCAGCGGCCCAGCGGTCAGATCGAGGAAGCCGAGGATCTGCGCGACGCAGAAATCGACCGTCTCGCGCTGGTAGAACGCACCGGCAACCATGTCGAACGCGGTGCCGGTGTTGGTGGCAAAGCGCAGTTCCTGCTGGAAGGTCTTGCGGTTGTCGTCACGCGTTGCATCGAAGAACGAAAGCGGCGTGCCGTCCTTCCCGATCGGCGCAGCGCCGGCATAGGAGTTCGGAATGCGCGAGAGTTGGCGGCGCCAGCCGGTAACCGAGGTCAGCTTGCCGAAATCGAATTCGTAGTCGGCGTTGAGGTAGAAGCCGTCGACCGAAATCCGCTGGCCGTCCTTCATCTTGATGAGGCCGTCCTGGCGGTAGGTGACCGCAGCACGATCAAGCGGATCGACGCTTTCCTGGCGGACAATCGTGCCAAGGCCGTCAGTCGCAAAGCCGCCCGGGCCAGTGTAGAGGTAGTTCTCGTTGACCGAGGGCACCGTCTGCGAACGATCGCGCAGATATTCAGCCTGCGCCAGAATGCTCAGGCGGCTCGTGGGCTCCCAGAGCAGCTTGCCGCGCAGGTTGATCACATCCTTGCCGCCAGCGGACTTGCCATCGAGGCAGCCCGACTGTCCGAAGAAGTTGCTCGTCGGCAGGCCACCGACCGGGCCGTAGCAGGCACCGTTCTTGTAGAAGCCGTCCGACTTCTCGGCACCGCCTACGACGCGCAGCGCCATGTTGGCAAAGATCGGCACGTTGGCCGCCATCTGGAACCGGGTCGAATTGAACGAGCCGAACTCGAAACGGCCATCAACACCGACCTTGCCGAGCTCCGGACGCTTGGTCTTGACCGTCACAGCGCCGCCGGTGGTGTTCTTGCCGAACAGCGTGCCCTGCGGGCCACGCAGCACTTCGACCTGCGCCACATCGAACGTGTCGAGCAGCTGGGTCTGAACCGAAGGCACCACGAAGTCGTCCACGAGCACCGCAACCGGCGGCTCGAAGTAGACGATGATCGAGGTCTGACCGACGCCGCGCATCGCGAACGAAGCGGCGTTGAAATTGGTGATCGTGCTGGCCGAGAAGTTGGGCACGAACGCGGCGAGATCGCCGATGTCGCGCGGGCTCGACTGGCGGATCAGCGAGGCATCGACCGCGGAAACCGCAACCGGCGTACGCTGCAGGTTCGAACTGCGCCGCGTGGCGGTAACGACGATCTCGCCCAGGCGGTCACTCGCCATTTCTTCAGCGCTTGTCTGTGCGGTGCCCGCCTGAGGCTGTGCCGCCTGCGGTTCGTCATTTGCAAATGCCGGTGTTGCCATCATCGCCGCAGCCATTGCGCCAAATGCCGCCGACCAGCGCAGGTCCCTCAGTGCCATCCCCATACTCCTCATGCCCCGCATTAGCGTGCGGTGTGGCGCCAACGATAGCCTCCGGGACATATTTTGCAAGCAGACATGTATGTTTTTTTAGCAGTGCGTGATTGCCTTGGCGCCTGCCCCGCACCCTACCGCCCGCACCACCACTGCCCTCGCGACCCGACGTGGCGTGGGCGCTTTCATACGGGCCGAGAGCACTGGCACCGGCCATGCCCGCCCGAAAGACATCACAAATCCTGCCTCCAAACATTCATGATTGTTTTCAGGCAGGCGCCGGGTATCATGGCGCACAAAGCAGGTCCGCACAAAGCGGCCCGCGGGAGAGAAAGCACGGGGATGCCCAATCCGGGAGCCGATCTGGAGGCCCGCATCGCGCGGCTTGAAGCAGAATCGCAGATCCGCCAGCTTGTTGCGCACTACAGCTTCGATATCGACGATCGTCGCGTCGATTCGGTGCGCACGCTGTTTGCCGATGATGCGGTACTGCGCTCGCACGATGGCGTTATGTTTGCGCAAGGCCCTGATGCGATCATGGCCCAGTTCGATGGCCGCTTCGCCGTGCTCGGCCCGGGCCATCATGTTATGCACGATATCCAAATCGATTTCGTGGATACGGAAAACGCCACCGGGCGCGTCGCCGGCCACGCCGAACTGATGCGCCACGGCAAGATGATGGTCGCTGCGATCCGCTATGATGATCGCTACCGCCTGACAGCTGCCGGCTGGAAGTTCGCCGAGCGGGTGATCGGGTTCCTCTACTACGTGCCGGTGGAAGCCTATCCCGGCATTCTCGGCCACCCCGACCGCAACCACGCCTATGCCGAGCCCAAACCCGCCGACTACCCCGAAAGGCTGCCCGACTGGACCGCCTATGCCAACCGCACGCCTGCCTGAACGACGAAAGACCTTGAACCCATGGCCTTCTCTTTCCTCTCCCGCTTTCGCATCCGCGCCGACAAGGAAGCCGAATTCATCGAGCTTGCCAAAGCAATGGAAGCGCTTGCCCCCAGCGAACCGGGCACTCTATCCTATCAGTTCTACCGGCTTGCCGAACCGGGCATGTTCGCGGTCTACGAACGCTTCACCGATGAGGAAGCGGACAAGGCCCATGGGGCATACGACCACAACAAATCGCTGATCGAGCGGATGATCGCCTGCATGGACGGCTCTTATACGCGCGAACTGCTCTACGATCTCGAATCCGCCACCAAGGCCTGAAACCATGACCGCAAAGAGCTTCATCGCGCAGCTGCGCACCCGCCCCGAAAAGCGCGACGAACTGATCGCGCTACAGACCGAGCTCAAGAAGCTGGTGTTTGAGAACGAACCTGGTGCGCTCGTCTATGAACTGTTTCAGTCCGAAGAGGACCCGGACCTGTTCGAGTGCGTTGCCACGTTCCGCGACGATGCGGCGTTCGAAACGCACATGCACATCGATTTTCATGACCGGCTGGTGCCGCCCGTTCTGGCCTGCCTCGCAGAAGACATGAAACTTTCATTCTACCGTTCGCTCGATTGAAAAGGCCTCACGCCATGCTGTTCAAAACCGGTCGTATCGCGGTGCTGTCAGGGCTCGCCGCGCTGGCGCTTGCCGCAGGGCTCAATGCGGCGACACCGACCCGGATCAAGTCGACCGACGACATGAATTCGCGCTCCGGCCCCACCATCGATCCCGCAACCGCGCCGGGCCGCGCGGTGTTCGAGAAGGCCTGCGCAATGTGCCATCTGGGCGGCGTGCCCAAGGCGCCCTCACCCGCGTTCCTCGCCATGCTCGCGCCTGATGCGATCGTGGGCGCGATGACCGCCGGCGTGATGCGCCAGCAGGCCGCCAGCCTCAGCGCGGCGGAAAAGATCCAGGTCGCCGAATATCTCACCCGCACGCCTTATGCGTCCTACCAGCGCCCGGCCCCGCCGCCGCGCTGCAAGGGTGCCGCGGCGAAATTCGACATGACCGATGTGCCGGCCGATATCGGCTGGGGGCATGACAACCGCCGCTTCGTGCCCGCCGCAATTGCCGGCCTCGCCAAGGCGGACGTCCCCAAGCTCAAGCTGAAATGGGCGTTCGCCTATCCGGCGGCCACCCATATCCGCTCGCAGCCGACGATCGGCTGGGGCACGCTGTTCGTGGGCAGCCAGGACGGCACCGTATACGCCTTCGATCCCGACACCGGTTGCACCAAGTGGACGACCCGCCTCAGCGCCGAAGTGCGCACCGCCATCGTGACGGACGCCGCCACCAAGCGGCTCTATTTCGGTGACCTCCTCGGCAAGGTCCACGCGCTCGATGCCATGACCGGCAAGGAGCTTTGGGCCAGCAAGATGAGCGACCACGCCGATGCCACGATCACTGGCACGCCAACGCTGGGCGGCGGGCTGCTTTATGTGCCCGTCTCCTCGCTCGAAGTCGTTCAGGCCGGCAACCCTGCTTATCCGTGCTGCACTTTCCGCGGCTCGGTCGTCGCGGTCGATCCGGCGACCGGCACGGAAAAGTGGCGCGCCTACACGGCAGGCCAGCCGGTTCCGCAAGGCAAGACCGCAGACGGCACCCAGATCCTCGGCCCCTCGGGCGCACCGGTCTGGAACAGCCCGACGTATGACGCTGCGACAAACCGCGTCTTCTTCGGTTCGGGGGAGAACTATTCCACGCCGGCGGACGATGGCTCCGACGCCGTCTTTGCGGTCGATGCCCGCACCGGCGCGCGCGTCTGGCACACCCAGCTTACGCTCGGCGATGCGTGGAACGTGGGCTGCATGATGGGCCTCGGCTCATGCCCCAAGGAAGGCGGGCCTGACTACGACGTCGCCGCATCGCCGCTGCTGGTAGACAATGGGCAGGGCGGGCAGATGCTCGTCATCGGCCAGAAATCGGGACAGGCCTGGGGCCTCGATCCCGAAACAGGCAAGGTCAAGTGGATGACCCGGCTTGGCCACGGCGGCACGCAGGGCGGTGTCCACTTCGGCATGGCCGCCGAAGGTAACCGCGTATTCGTGCCGATCAACGACATGGCCGATACCGGCGACGCGCGGCTCTATGATCCCGCCATTCGCGGGGCCGGGCTCCACGCGCTCGATGCCGCCACTGGCAACGTAATCTGGCAGGCCCGCGCGGCAGACAACTGCGCCGGCCGCAAGTTCTGCGATCCGGGCATTTCGGCAGCGGTCACGGCGATCCCCGGCGTAGTGTTCGGCGGCCATCTCGATGGCATGATGCGCGCCTATGATGCCGATAGCGGCGCGATCCTGTGGCAGTACGACACCACCCAGCCGATGCCCGCCATCGGCGGCCAGACGGCCCAGGGCGGCTCGATGAGCGGCCCCGGCGCTGCGGTGTGGAAGGGCAAGGTCTTCGTGAACTCGGGCTACGGCATGTACAGCCACTCACCCGGCAACGCGCTGATGGTGTTCGAGGTGGGGAAGTAGGGGGCAGCGCTCCCTACCCCGCTACCCCCAACCCACCCTTCGTCATCCCCGCGCAGGCGGGGATCCAGAGTCCCAAACGCAGCGCCAGCCGCTCTGGATCCCCGCCTGCGCGGGGATGACGGGGGTATTGGTTGCGCGCCCGCGGACTGGGAATCAGTTCACCCCCGCTTCACCTCAAACTCGATGTGCAGCGCCTTCAGGCTGCGCAGCAGGAAGTGCGGGTGAACCGAAAAGTCGTTCACGCCGGGCGCGAAGTGCATGTCCTCGAACCGGTCGACCACCGCCTGGAAACCCCACGCAAGCTCGCGCCGGGCCAGCGGCGCGCCAAGGCAGTGATGCGTGCCCGAACCGAAGCCCATGTGCGCGCCGGCACGCGGCCTCTCCAGATCGAGCTTTTCCGGGCATTCGAACACCCGCTCATCGCGGTTCGCGGCGGCAAAGCGCACGTTGATCAGAGCCCCCTTGGGGATCACGGTCCCTTCCAGCTCGGTATCCTTCGCGCAGAAGCGCATCAGGCTCTGCACCGGTGATTCCAGCCGGACAACTTCCTCCACGAACGTCTTCATGTAACGCTCTGGATCGGACCTCAGCTGCCGCCACACATCCTTGTTCTCGATCAGCAGCTTCATCCCCGCCGCCAGCGCATTGGTCGTCGTCTCGCTCCCGCCGACGAAAGTATCGGCCATCATCTCGGCGTGAAGCTCGTTATCGGTCAGCGGGCGGCCCCAGCCCTCGATCACGGTATTGACCAGAACGCTGATGAGCGAGTCATCCGGATTGGCCCGCAGCCGCTCGAAAATCGGCTGGAAATAGTGCTGCGCCTCGATCTCCCGGTCGACCATCTCGATCTCGTCTTCCTCGGGCAGCATCATCGAGATGCGCTGGAAAAACGCGTCGGTCCATCGCTTGATCTTCCACATGTCCTCGCGCTTGGCGCCCATTTGCTCGCCGATAATATAGAGCGGCAGCGGCACGCAGAACTGGCTGACCCATTCGCAGCGCCCATCGGCCACGAAGCCTTCGATCAACTCGTAGGCGAGCGTTTCCACGAGCGGATCGATCTCCTTGATCCGGCTCGGCTTGAACGCCTCGTTGAACATGGCGCGCATCTGTTTGTGGTTCGGATCATCCCGCCCGCTCAAGGTCGGCTCGGGCAGCCAGCCACGCTCTTGAAACCGCGCGACCACTTTCTTCTGCCGCTCGACATTGGCCGAAAGCGTCTGGAGCCCGATGGTCTTGGGGCTGCTGGGGAAGGTTTCGGAATCGAGCAGCACCCGCCGCACATCTTCGTAGCGCGTCACCACAAACATGTTGGTGCCCGGCTGGCGATAGGCCGGAGCCTGATCCCTGAGCGTGCGGTAGGCGTCATAGGGGCACTGCTGCACCGCCGGATCGAACAGGTTTACGCCGAGGTCTTCGGATCCATCGCTCATCGCACGATCACCCGTTCCTCGCCCCAGGGCGCGACCACACCCTCGCGCTGGAACGCACCGGGCAGTTCCTCAACCATATGGAGCGTGGCCGCGAGCCGCCCGAAGCCGACGAAGAAGGCGCAGGTCATGCCCAGCTCGACGATTTCCGCCTCAGTGAAATGCTCGCGCAGGCCGGCATACATCGCCTCGTCGATGCGCAGGTGGTCGGTCGCGAACGCCTCGCCAAAGCGGATCGCGGCCTTTTCGGCGGGCGTGAGGTTCTCGGCCTCCTGCGGCCGCTCCAGCGAGCAGACGAGATCCTCGGTCACGCCGTCTTCCAGCGCATCGGTATAGCGGATCGCCATGCAGCTGCGGCACTGATTGAAGAACGCGACGCGCAGGCGCACCAGCTCCACCAGCTTTTCGGGCAGCTGCCGATGGACTTTCAGCGCGCCGGCAAACTGCATCATGCCCAGCACTTGATCGGGGCAATGGGCAAGGAAGCGGATCATCCCCTGCTCGATCTCGGTGCGGTCTTCCGGCTTCATCGCCGCGCGCAGGCGCGGATCCCAGTTCTCTGGGGCAATCTTGGCGACGCGGGTCATGATGCGGATCTCCCATAGCCGCTGCCTTTTATGGTCTTGGCAAAAGTGAGCATGGCAGCCGCAGCATTGGTCATGCACCATCCCTCCCGCAACAACTGGCGATTTGAATAAAGCCAGGGGAGAGAGGCCATGCGCCGCATCAATCACGAGCTGAGTCCGATGCCGTGCCCGCACGCGCTGGCAGACGTGGACCTGTTTGCCCCCGGCGCTGCCGAGCACTGGTACGAAGCCTATGCGATCCTCCACACCGAAGCCCCGGTGCTGCGCCTGCCGGGAGAAGGGCTGACACCGGAGCGTGACGCTTTCATCCTTGCAAAGTACGAGGACATTGCCCGCGTTGTGCGCGATTGGGATCGCTTCCCTCCCACGCTTTCGCTACTCCTCGAAGCGCGCAAGGCCGATCCTGCCTCGGTCCGCGCGATGCCGGATATCGATGCGATGGTGAAATCCATCGCATCGCTGCGGCCAAACCCGGAGCTCTGGCGTGCGCACCGTCAGCAATTGACCGATCCGTGGGTCGGTCCGGGTGCCAAGCGGCACGAGGCGATGATCACCGGCCATGTCGATGCCCTGATCGATGCTTGGATAGGCGGCGAGCAATTCGACTTCGTCGCCGATTTCTCCCGACCCCTGCCCCAGCGCACCATGGCCAGCGTGCTCGGCTTCCCGCTGGAGGATGTGAAGGACCTCGAGATCTGGGGCAACGCGCAGGTCATGTCCTACGTCCACGGCTGCGGGCACAACAACGTGCTGAGCCCGGAGCAAAGCGCCGAGAAGTTCCGCCTGCTTGCAGGCTTTTCCGATTACGTCGGGACACACGTCCGCCGCCGCCGCGCCAATCCGGGCGAGGACATGATCAGCTACCTCACGCAAGTTCACTACGAGGCGCTGGACCGCAAGCTGACCGACGAGGAGATCGACGGGATCGTCTATGCCATGGTCATCGGCGGGCTGGAGACGACGCAGTACGCCCTTGTCGAGCAGGCGCAGCTCCTGATCGAGCGCCTAGGCCTCTTCGCGCAGATCAAGGCGGACCGTGCGCTGATCCGCCCGTTCATCGAGGAAGGCATGCGCCTGCGCTCGCCCACGCAGGGCCTTTCCACCCGCATCACCGCGCAGAACGAAGTGTTTCAGGGCGTCGCAGTCCCCGCCGGTTCGACGCTCCACCTCCGCTGGGGCGCCGCCAACATCGATCCGGATGAGTTCGATGACCCGCTGGAGCTGAAGCTCGACCGCGCAGCCGTGACCCGCCACCTCGCCTTCTCGGCCGGGCCGCGCGTCTGCCCCGGCACCGGCCTTTCGCGGCTTGAACAGACCATCGCGTGGAACCGCCTGTGCGACCGGCTCTCGGCGCTGGATTACGCCCCCGGCAACACCTTCCTCCACCAGCCGGGCATCATGCTCGGAACGCTCGCGCTGCATTGCACCTTCACCCGGGAGACCACGGCATGACCACCCTGCTCGCACACATCCGCATCAAGCCCGGCGCCGAGGCGCAATGGGAGGCCATCATGGCCGACATGATCCACCAGACCTGGAGCACCGAAACCGGCGTGCAGCGCTATGAATACTGGAAGGGCGAGGCGCCGAACCTCTACTATTGCCTGCTATCGTTCGACGACAAACTGGCGTTCTACCGCCACCAGATGTCCCCGCACCACGAAGGCCATGATTTCGGCGCAGTGCTCGAAGATATCCGCCTCGAATACGTCGATCCGGTGAAAGGCGCAGGCGGCGGCCTGCCGCCCACCGTCGATACCCCGCTCCCCGCCGATGCGGACGCCGATCTGGTCACCGCGCAGGAACGCTTCCCGCTGACCATCCCCGCATGGTGGGGCGCCCGCGCATGACCGCCGCGACCTCGCTCGAAGAACTGCTCGCGAAAGACGCGATCAACGATGTGCTGGCGCGCTATTCCCGCACGCTCGATTGGCTGGACGATGCGGGGCAAGCCACGTGCTACTGGCCCGATGCGGCCATCGACTACGGCTTCTTCAAGGGCAGCGCGGCCGATTTCGTGCCCGTCGTCATGGCCGTCGAACGCCAGAGCGCGCGGCGCTGGCACTTCCTCAATCCTCCGGCGATCCGCTTTGTCGATGCGGCCCATGCGGAGGTTGAAACCTACGGCATAGCCGCCGGGATTCGCTACACCGATGCAGGCGGTTTCCAAGGCGCGCTTTATGGCGGGCGCTATCTCGATGGGTTCGAACAGCGCGGAGGTGAATGGCGCATCGCCCGACGCGACTACGTGCTCGAATGGTCACACCCGCTGCCCGATCAGCCAGTGTTCGATCCCGCAGCGGCCTTCCCGCTGCCGATCCTCGAAATCCTCGAAAGCGGCCACCCGCAGTATCGGGCACTCTAACTCCGTTCGTGCCGAGCCCCCCGAATTCGTTCGCGATGGACGTCCGGCCTGCAAGGCCGGACGTAGAGACACCGGAAGCCGTGCCTCCCCCCTCGTCATCCCCGCGCAGGCGGGGATCAAGGGCCGCTGTGCATGTCGCTCTGGATCCCCGCCTGCGCGGGGATGACGAAAGTGGCATGGGAATGACGAAAGTGGGGCGGGGTCGAACTGACGATGACCACACCACCCCGCTCATGCTGAGCCTATCGAAGCATCAGCCGCGGCCGCCATGCCAACACCCTTCGACAGGTTCAGCATGAGCGGTTTTGGGGAGCAGCGTGCAGACACCACATTGATCCGCATCAATGTCCGCCCCCTCTCTGGCAGGCATAACCCCTCCACACCAACCCCAAGTGGAGGACCAGACCCATGTTCCAGCGAAACGTCGGCGATATCGATCAAGTGATCCGCCTCGCGCTTGCCGCGATGATCATCGTTTTCAGCCTGATCACCGGGCACCCTATGCTCGCGCTCGTCGCCATCGTGCCGATCGTGACCGCCTTTGCCGGGGTCTGCCCGCTCTACAGCGCGCTCGGCCTGCACAGCTGACAAGCCCATGCACTTGCTCCGGGCGCTGGCAGACGGCATAGCGCCCGGACCATGCATGATATCCGCCTGATCCGCGAGAACCCAGCCGGGTTCGATACCGCCCTCGCCCGCCGCGGCGTCGCCCCGCAATCGGCAGCGATCCTCGCGCTCGATACCGCGCGGCGCGATGTCGCAACGCGGATGCAGGAAGCACAAGCCCGCCGCAACGAGGCGTCCAAAGCCATCGGCGCCGCCATGGGCAAGGGCGACAAGGACACGGCAGAGGCGCTGAAGGCCGAAGTCGCCCAACTGAAAACCACGCTTCCCGAACTGGAGGAAGACGAGCGGCGCCTCACCGCAGAGCTCAATGCCGCACTTGCCGCGCACCCCAACCTCCCCGCCGAGGATGTGCCGCAGGGCGAGGATGAGGCCGGGAACGTCGAGGTAAGCCGCTGGGGCACCCCGCGCAGTTTCGATTTCCATCCCATCGAACATGCCGATCTCGGCCCGCCGCTCGGCCTCGATTTCGAGACCGGCGCGCTGATCGCAGGCGCACGCTTCACGTTCCTGCGCGGCCCCATGGCGCGCCTCCACCGCGCGCTCGCGCAGTTCATGCTGGATCGGCAGACGGGCGAGAACGGCTACACCGAATGCAACCCGCCGTTGCTGGTGAAGGACGAGGCCGTGTTCGGCACCGGGCAGCTGCCCAAGTTTGCCGAGGACTTGTTCAAGACCACGGACGGCCGATGGATGATCCCCACTGCCGAAGTCAGCCTGACCAATGCCGTGCAGGGCCAGATCCTTGCCGATAGCGCGCTTCCGCTGCGCATGACCGCGCTCACCCCCTGCTTCCGCTCCGAAGCCGGCGCGGCGGGGCGCGATACGCGCGGGTTCATCCGCCAGCACCAGTTCGAGAAAGTCGAGCTCGTCTCGATCGCGCGGCGCGAGGATTCGGACGCCGAGCACGAGCGCATGACCGAAGCGGCGGAATCGATCCTGCAGGCGCTGGACCTGCCCTATCGCAAGATGCTGCTCTGCTCCGGTGACATGGGCTTCACCGCGCGCAAGACCTATGACCTTGAGGTGTGGCTGCCCGGTCAGGGCGCCTACCGCGAGATTTCCTCTTGCTCCAACTGCGGGGACTTCCAGGCCCGGCGGATGAATGCGCGCTACCGCCCTGAAGGCGCGAAAGGTACCGAATTCGTCCACACGCTCAATGGCTCCGGGCTTGCTGTCGGCCGCACGCTGGTGGCCGTGCTGGAAAACTACCAGCAAGGCGACGGCACGGTGGATGTGCCCGAAGTGCTCAAGCCCTATATGGGCGGCCTGACCCGCCTGACGCCGCTCGGCTGATGCGCCGCTTGGTGGCCGCTGCGGCGCTGCTGTTCCTGACGGGCAGCCTCGCCGCGCAAGGGCAGCCGGAGAATCTGCTCGAACGCCCCATCGCAGCGTGGACTTATACCGTCCGCGCAGGTGACCGCTTGAGCGAGATCGCGCGCCGCATGGGCGTGAGCATCGAGGCGCTGGCCGCGGCCAACCGCATGAGCCCGCCCTACATCCTGCGCGCAGGACAAGTGCTCAAGCGGCCCGATCCGGCGGAGATGCCTAAGCGGATTGCCACCCTCCCAGCCCCTCGCCCCGCCGCACGCCGCACGCCCGAACCCGCGCCCGCAACCGGCCGGCGCGAGGCTGGCGCGCCGCGCCTTGCCTGGCCCACATCAGGCGCGGTCACCAGCCGGTTCGGCGCGCCGGTCAAGGGCCTTGCCAACAACGGCATAGATCTGGCGGCCTTCGCCGGAATGACCGTCCATGCCGCCGCAGCAGGCAAAGTTGTCTTCGCCGGGACCGAGCCTGAGCGCTTTGGTCAGCTCATCCTGATCGAGCATGGCGGAGGGTGGGTCACGGCCTATGCGTACCTCGGCCAGGTGCGCGTGAAGGAAGGGCAGACGGTGAAGGCCCGCCAGATCATCGCGCGCATCGGCAAGAGCGGCGAGGCCAAGCGCCCCGGCCTGCACTTCGAACTGCGCAAGGGCACCGCCCCCCGCAATCCGGCGCTCTACCTCCCCATCAGGCTTTGAAGATAAAGAACACGAGGCCCATCAACAGATAGCTGGCGATCCAGAATGCTGCGCCGCCCAGCACCTTGCGCGCCGGTGCCCCGGCCCGCGCCTCACCAATCGCCAGCGCCGGCGCCACGAAGGCCAGCGCCAGCCCGCCCGACATCATGAAATAGAGCCACGGCTTGACCGCCAATGTCGCCGTGCCGACGCGCGCAAACATGTGCCCCATCATGGAGGCCGTTAACAGCAGCAGCGCGCCCGCCAGCAGCACTTGCGCAGGGCGGTTCGCCGAAGGGCCGTGCCACACTGCGCCAAAGGCCAGCGCCGCCAAGGCCGCCGCAATCACCGCCACCCAGTTTACCGGACCCATCGCAATCTCCTCGCGCCCATCTCCAACCCCGCTCATGCTGAGCTTGTCGAAGCATCGCAGCGCAACCGCCGCGTCCTACACCCTTCGGCAAGCGCAGGGTGAGCGGGAATTGGGGAAAGTGAGCGGACCCGTGACGCGCCGCCAAATTTCGCGTAAGCGCCGCGGCCATGGCCTCTACACCCCCAATCATTCTCCCCGACGCGCCCAAGGTGGGCATGGTCAGCCTCGGCTGCCCCAAGGCGCTGGTCGATAGCGAACGCATCCTCACGCGGCTGCGCGCCGATGGCTATGCGATGAGCGCGGACTATGCCGGGGCCGACGTCGTGCTGGTCAACACCTGCGGGTTCCTCGATTCGGCGAAGGAGGAAAGCCTCGCCGCGATTGGTGAAGCCATCGCCGAGAACGGCCGCGTGATCGTGACCGGGTGCATGGGCAACGAAGCCGAAGCGATCCGCGCGCGCTTCCCCAGCGTGCTGGCGGTGACCGGCGCGCACCAATACGAGGCGGTTGTCGAAGCGGTGCACGAAGCCGCGCCACCTTCGATCAGTCCTTATGTGGACCTCATCCCGCAGGCCGATCCGGGCGACGTGAAGCTGACGCCGCGCCACTACAGCTACCTCAAGATTTCCGAGGGCTGCAACCACGCCTGCGCCTTCTGCATCATCCCGAGCCTGCGCGGCAAACTCGTCAGCCGGCGCATAGATGCCGTGTTGCGCGAGGCCGAGAAGCTGGTGGCTGCCGGCACGCGCGAGCTGCTGGTCATCAGCCAGGACACTTCGGCCTACGGTGTGGACGTCCGCCATGAAGAGCGCATGTGGAAGGGCCGCCCCGTGCGCACCCACATGACCGACCTCGCCCGCGAACTCGGCCAGTTGCGCACGCCTGATGGCCACACGCCGTGGGTGCGGCTGCACTACGTATACCCCTACCCCCACGTCGATGCGGTGATCCCGCTGATGGCAGAGGGGCTGCTCACGCCCTACCTCGACATCCCCTTCCAGCACGCCAGCCCCAGCGTGCTCAAGCGGATGAAGCGCCCCGCCAACGAGGCGAAGGTGCTCGAACGCCTGAAGGCGTGGCGCGCAATCTGCCCCGATATCGCGGTGCGCTCCAGCTTCGTCGTCGGCTTCCCCGGTGAGACCGCGGCCGACTTCCAGTACCTCCTCGACTGGCTCGATGAAGCGCAACTCGACCGCGTCGGCGCCTTCCGGTTCGAACCGGTGGCGGGCGCCGCAGCGAACGACTTGCCCGATCCGGTGCCGGAGGAAATCAAGGAAGAGCGCTACGCCCGGATCATGGCCAAGACGGAAAGCATCAGCGCCGCCAAGCTCGCCGCCAAGGTGGGCCGCACCGTCCGCGTGATCATCGACGACGTGGGCGAGCCCGACGAGGATGGCGACATTGGCGCCACCGCCCGCAGCCAGGCCGACGCCCCGGAGATCGACGGCGCGGTCTATCTGCGCAACGTGCCCGAGGGCCTGAAGGCAGGCGACTTCGCCGATGTGCTGGTCGAAGACGCCGACGCGCATGATCTCTTCGGGGTGATTTCTCCAACAGGTTGACACGGTTGACACGGTCCTGAGAGAAAACTCAGGCCCCCCCTCAATCCCCGCCCGGATGCGCCTAAAGGCGGCAGAATTGGCGGTCCGGAACCTGTGCATGGCCATCACAGGACCATGCCGCAGGCGGCTGCCTGTAGGACAGCGGTTTATACCTGACGCAGGCGTCCGCTATTCCGCGCGGCCTTTCCCTCCCCATTTTTGCGACACGCACAAATGGGGAAGTGGCATCGGCGCAGCCGATGACGGAGGGGGTTCAGGCGGCTGAAGAAAAGAGTCTCCGGCGGGCAAGGGCTTTGGTCCTGCGCCTCGTCATTCCCGCGAAAGCGGGAATCCAGAGCGGCTGGCGCGGTGTGTGCGGCACTGGATTCCCGCCTTCGCGGGAATGACGAGGGGTGGGGGGATGGTCATGGGGGGGGTACGGGCGCACGCGGGCACCATGGCGGGTTGCAAGGGCGATGGCCCTTGCCCGCCGGAGGCACTTTTCTTTGTCGAGGCCCCCTGCCGCCTAGTGCTGCGCGCCCAGGCACGTGCCGGCAAAGGCCTTGCTGGCTTCGGCGAATGCGGCTTGTTCCGTGCCGGACATGGACTGGAAGCTGCGGGCGCCCTCGCCCGTCAGGCGGAGTAGATCGGTGAGGACGGCGGCGGGGCTTTTGCCTTCCTTTTCGCCTGCAGTGACGGCCAAGGCCTTGGCCTGGTCCATCACATCCTGACCAGTGGGCTCGCCGCTGCCGCTCGTGAGGGCCTGCAGGCCCTGCGCGCGGAAGCATTGGCGGGCGTATTCGTAGGTGCCGGGGGCTGCATCCGTGATCGCAGACGGTGCGCCCGGCGCGGTCTGGCCGGAACACGCGCCAAGCGGCAGGGCCAGCGCGATGGCAAGGTTGATGATCTGTGCGCGCCTTGGCGAACTGAGCATTCGATTTCCCCCTGATCCGAGAACCCTAGGGGGCTCATAGGACACAAAGGTTAGAATCTGCTTTGCGGTGCTATGAATGGCCGGGGGGTGTTGGGCTGAAGGGAGTACCCCTCCGTCAGCCCTTCGGGCTGCCACCTCCCCATTTGCAATTTGTGAAAATGGGGAGGAGCGGCTTACCGCGGCAGTTCGCTGACGCCCATCAGCGCTTCATCCACGGCGCGGGCGCACTGGCGGCCTTCGCGGATCGCCCAGACGACGAGGCTCTGGCCGCGGCGCATATCGCCGCAGGCAAAGACGCGTTCGTTGCTGGAGTGGTAATCAGCGGTGTTGGCCTTGACGTTGCCGCGCGCATCGAGCTCCACGCCCGCCTGTTCGAGCAGGCCCTGCTTGCGCGGGCCGGTGAAGCCCATGGCGAGGAAGATCATATCGGCGGGGATGACGAAAGTGCTGTCGGGCACTTCTTCCATCTGGCCGTTCTTCCATTCGACACGGACGCATTCGAGGCCGGTGACGTCGTTTTCGCCGAGCACGCGCTTGGTGAGCACGGCGAATTCCCGTTCGACGCCTTCTTCGTGGCTGGAAGAGGTGCGCAGCTTGAGCGGCCAATTGGGCCAGCTGAGCGCCTTGTCTTCCTTTTCAGGCGGACGGGGCATGATTTCGAGCTGGGTAACGGAAGCCGCGCCCTGGCGGTTGGAGGTGCCGACGCAGTCCGACCCGGTATCGCCGCCGCCGATGACGACAATGTGCTTGCCGGTGGCGGTGAGCGTGCCGCGCGGGGCGGCGCGGATTTCATCGTCTCCGGCCACGCGCTTGTTCTGCTGGGTGAGGAATTCCATGGCGAAGCGCACGCCGGGAAGCTCGAAGCCGGGGATGCCGATGGGGCGCGGATCTTCCGCGCCGCCTGCAAGCACGACCTTGTCGAAGTTTTCGAGCAGGCTGGCGACCGAGACCGTGACACCGACTTCGACCGAAGTGCGGAATTCCACGCCTTCCGCCATCATCTGCACGAGGCGGCGGTTGATGAGGTGCTTTTCGAGCTTGAAATCAGGGATGCCGTAGCGGAGCAGGCCGCCGACGCGGTCCGACTTTTCGAATACGGTGACCGAGTGGCCGGCGCGGGCGAGCTGCTGCGCGCAGGCGAGGCCAGCGGGGCCCGAGCCGACGACGGCGACCGACTTGCCCGTCTTGTGCGCGGGAACCTGCGGCTCGACCCAGCCTTCCTTCCACCCCTTGTCGACGATGGCGCATTCGATCGATTTGATCGTGACGGGCTGGTCAACGAGGTTGAGCGTGCACGAAGCCTCGCACGGGGCGGGGCAGATGCGGCCGGTGAATTCCGGGAAGTTGTTGGTCGAGTGAAGGTTGTCGAGCGCGGTGCGCCACTGGTTCTCGTAGACCAGGTGGTTCCAGTCCGGGATCTGGTTGTTCACTGGGCAGCCGTTGTGACAATATGGGATGCCGCAGTTCATGCAGCGCGCCGCCTGACCCTTCAGCGTGGAGTCGTCATGCGGGATGACGAACTCGCGGTAGTGCTTCAGACGCTCCTGCGGTGCGTCGTAGGAACGATCCTTGCGATCGATTTCGAGGAAGCCGGTTGCCTTGCCCATTGCTCTGATACCCTAGATTTTTCTGCCCGGAGGTTATTCTGCAGCCACGCTGGCGGCTGCGGTGCGCTCTGCTTCGAGCTGACGCAGCGCGCGGGCATAGTCGCGCGGCATGACCTTGACGAAGTGCGGCAGCGCCTCGGCCCAGTTGTCGAGCAGCGCGCGGGCGTGCTTGCTGCCGGTGTGGAGGTGGTGACGCTCGACGAGAATGCGCAGACGCTCTGCATCGTGGCGCAGCATATCGCCCATGCCGAAATCGGTCACGTCCACGCCGCGCTGCTGCGGGCGGCCCGTACCATCGTCCTCGTCGCGCTCTGCCGGGACGGGGAGGATGTCCACCATCGCGGCGTTGCACAGCTGCGGGAAGCGGCCTTCCGGATCATAGACATAGGCGATGCCGCCCGACATGCCCGCGGCGAAGTTGCGCCCCGTATTGCCGAGCACGACGACAACGCCGCCGGTCATGTATTCGCAGCCATGATCGCCGGTGCCTTCGACCACCGCGACAGCGCCCGAATTGCGCACCGCGAAGCGTTCACCGGCGACGCCGTTGAAATAGGCCTCACCCGCGATGGCGCCGTAAAGCACGGTGTTGCCGACGATGATGTTCTCGTTCGCGGCGCGGTCCACATGCGAAGGCGGGCGGACGATGACGCGGCCACCGGACAGGCCCTTGCCGACATAGTCGTTGGCATCACCCGTGAGATCGAGCGTCACGCCGTGGGCGAGGAACGCGCCGAACGACTGGCCCGCAACGCCCAAGAGCGTGACGTGGATCGTGCCCGAGGGGAGGCCGCGGTGGCCGTGGCGCTTGGCCACTTCGCCCGAAAGCATGGCGCCGACGGTGCGGTTGACGTTGCGCACCTTGTGTTCGATGCGCACTACCTCGCCGCGTTCGAGCGCAGGCTCGGCAGCGGCAATGAGCGTGTTGTCGAGCGCGGCTTCAAGGCCGTGATCCTGCGTGCCGCTCCAGCCGAGCGTGGTGCCGGCTGCGGGTTCGACGCGGTGGAGGAGACGCGACAAATCGATGCCGCGCGCCTTCCAGTGCGTGATGGCAGCGCGGGTATCGAGGCAATCGACCCGGCCGACCATTTCACCGACGGTGCGGAAACCCAGCTCGGCCATGATCGCGCGCAGTTCTTCGGCGACGAAGAAGAAGTAGTTGATCACGTGTTCCGGCTGGCCGGTGAAGCGCGCGCGCAGCACCGGGTCCTGCGTGGCGACACCAACCGGGCAGGTGTTGAGGTGGCACTTGCGCATCATGATGCAGCCCGCCGCGATGAGCGGGGCGGTCGCAAAGCCGAACTCGTCCGCGCCGAGGAGCGCGGCTACGGCGACATCGCGCCCGGTGCGCAGGCCGCCATCGGCCTGGACCGCGATGCGGCTGCGCAAGTTGTTGAGCAGCAGCGTCTGCTGGGTTTCGGCGAGGCCGATTTCCCACGGGCTGCCCGCGTGGGTGAGCGAGGTGAGCGGCGAGGCGCCGGTGCCGCCTTCGTAGCCCGAGATCGTGACGTGGTCCGCCTTGCACTTCGAGACGCCCGCCGCGACCGTGCCGACACCGACTTCGGACACGAGCTTGACCGAGACGCGCGCCTTCTGGTTCACGTTCTTAAGATCGTGGATCAGCTGGGCGAGATCTTCGATCGAGTAGATATCGTGGTGCGGCGGCGGCGAGATGAGGCCGACACCGGGGGTCGAGTGGCGGGTCTTGCCGATCACCTTGTCGACCTTGTCACCCGGCAGCTGGCCGCCTTCGCCGGGCTTGGCGCCCTGGGCCATCTTGATCTGGATGTCGTCGGCATTGACGAGGTATTCGGCGGTGACACCGAAGCGGCCCGAGGCGACCTGCTTGATCGCCGAACGCATGGAGTCGCCATTGGGCAGCGGGACGAAGCGATCGGGCTCCTCGCCGCCTTCACCGGTGTTGGACTTGCCGCCGATGCGGTTCATCGCGACGGCGAGCGTGGTGTGCGCCTCACGGCTGATCGAACCGAACGACATCGCGCCGGTGGCGAAGCGCTTCACGATATCACTGGCGGATTCGACTTCATCGAGCGGCACGGGATCGTTCGCCGCCTTGAAATCGAGCAGGCCGCGGATGGTGAGCATGCGCGCCGACTGATCGTTGATCGTTTGCGCGAATTCGCGGTACTTGTCCGGGATATTGCCGCGCACCGCGTGCTGGAGGCTGGCGACATTCTCGGCCGTCCAAGCGTGTTCCTCGCCGCGCAGGCGCAGCTGGTACATGCCGCCGACGTCGAGCATGTTGCGGTAGAGCGGACTGTCACCATAGGCCGCAGCGTGACGGCGCACCGTCTCTTCGGCGATTTCGGTGAGGCCGACGCCCTCGATCATGGTGGCGGTGCCGGTGAAGTACTTCTCGATGAACGCGGAGCCGAGGCCGACCGCATCGAAGATCTGCGCGCCGCAATAGGACTGGTAGGTCGAGATGCCCATCTTGGACATGACCTTCAGGATGCCCTTGCCCACCGCCTTGATGTAGTTCTTCTCCACATCGTAGGTCGAAAGCGGCAGTTCGCGCGCGACGCGGATTGATTCCAGCGTCTCGAATGCGAGGTAGGGGTTGATGGCTTCCGCGCCGTAGCCGGCGAGCACGCAGAAGTGGTGCACTTCGCGCGCTTCGCCGGTTTCCACGACGAGGCCGGTCTGCATGCGCAGGCCCTGGCGGACGAGGTGGTGGTGGACCGCAGCGGTGGCGAGCAGCGCGGGCATCGCGATGCGGCCTTCGTTCTGCGCGCGATCAGACAGGATCAGGATGTTCTTGTCCGCAAGCACCGCTTCGGTGGCGGCCCAGCACATTTCCTTGATCGCCATTTCGAGACCGGCGGCGCCGCTGGCGGCATCCCACGTGGTGTCGATCGTATCGGTGCGGAAAGCGCCGTCGAGCGCGGCTTCGACCGAGCGGATCTTGGCGATATCGGCGTTGGTGAGGATCGGCTGATCCACTTCCAGACGCTTGTGCGTGCCGGCATCGTGGCCAAGCAGATTGGGACGCGGGCCGATCATCGAGACAAGGCTCATGACCAGCTCCTCGCGGATCGGATCGATCGGCGGGTTGGTCACTTGCGCAAAGTTCTGCTTGAAATAATCGTAGAGCAGACGCGAACGATCCGAGAGGACCGCAATCGGCGTGTCGGTGCCCATCGAGCCGATGGGGTCATCGCCGGTTGTCGCCATCGGTTCGAGGAACCGGGCGATATCTTCCTGCGTGTAGCCAAAGGCTTGCTGGCGATCGAGCAAGGTCTCCGTCGTCACCGGAAGCGCAGCCTGCTCCGGCTCCACAACCGCGAGTTCCTTGAGCTTGTACTGCGCAGAGGCGAGCCATTCCTCGTAGGGCTCTTCGGCTGCGAGCTGGGTCTTGATCTCTTCGTCCTCGATGATCCGGCCCTGCTCGAGATCGATGAGCAGCATGCGGCCCGGCTGGAGGCGCCACTTGCGCACGATGTCTTCCTCGCGGAACGGCAAAACACCGCTCTCGGAAGCCATGCAGATCAGATCATCGCGCGTGATCGAGAAGCGCGCGGGGCGCAGGCCGTTGCGATCAAGCGTGGCGCCGATCTGGCGGCCATCGGTGAAGGCGACGGCGGCGGGGCCGTCCCACGGCTCCATCAGCGCGGCGTGGTATTCATAGAACGCGCGGCGCGCCGAGGACATCAGCGGATTGCCGGCCCATGCCTCGGGGATGAGCATCATCACTGCGTGGGCAAGGCTGTAGCCGCCCGCGAGCAGCAGTTCGAGCGCGTTGTCGAGGCTGGCGGTATCCGACTGGCCGTGCGGGATCAGCGGCCACATCTTGTCGAGATCGGGGCCGAGCAGCTCCGATTCCATGGTGCGGCGGCGCGCGTTCATCCAGTTGACGTTGCCGCGCACCGTGTTGATTTCGCCGTTGTGGGCGATGAACCGGTAGGGGTGCGCCAGCTTCCAGCTGGGGAAGGTGTTGGTCGAGAAGCGCTGGTGGACAAGGCCGAGCGCCGAGACGCATTCGGGATCGCGCAGATCATCGTAGAACGAGCCGACCTGATCGGCGAGCAGCAAGCCCTTGTAGACCACGGTGCGTGACGAGAAGCTCGGCATATAGAGCTCGGTCACGCCCGGGAGATCATGCTTTTCGGCCAAGGCCGCGAGCGGGTTTTGCGTCTGCTTGCGGATGGCGAGCAGCTTGCGCTCGAACGCATCCTGATCCGGGCAGTTCTCGCCGCGGCGGATGATGCACTGGCGGACCACGGGCATCTGTTCGATCACCGTCTTGCCCAGGCCATCGAGCGTGGTGGGCACATCGCGCCAGCCGACGAGGTGTTGGCCTTCCTTGGCGATGAACTTTTCGAAGAATGCGGTGACGAAATCGCGCGCGGCTTCATCCTGCGGCAGGAAGCACATGGCCACCGCATAATCGCCGGGTGCGGGCAGATCCTTGCCCTCTGCAGCCGCCCAGCGGCGCAGCACCGCATCGGGAATCTGGATCAGGATGCCGGCGCCATCGCCCAGCAGGGGATCCGCGCCGACCGCGCCGCGATGATCGAGATTGCGCAGGATTTCGAGCGCCTGCTCGATGATTCCGTGGCTTTTGACGCCTTTGATATGCGCGACGAAGCCGACGCCACAGGCGTCATGTTCGTTGCGCGGATCGTAAAGGCCCTGAACCTGCGGAAAACCCATCACAAACATCGCCCTGCATTCGGTCATTTGACGTCGGTTGATACGCCCAGCGCGAATCACGCCGTCCAGAGGACAACGAAAGTTGCGCGGAATACCCCCATGACTGCAGGAAAGTTATTTTGCAACCGCGTGGCGCGAATTGCCCAAAGGGTCGCGGCGGAATGGACGCGCGCATACGGATGCACCCTGCCGGAACACCGGCAAGTGGCACGCCGAACCTAGTTTCCGTAGCGTCAGCCGCGTGCGGTCATGCGCTGGAGCGTGGCTAGCGCGGAGCGCAGCGCCTCGTCCGCATCGGCCGCCAGCACAGCGCCCGGGGGGGCAGGATCGGCGGACGGACCAGCCGGGCGCAGCACGGCGACGGCTTCGGTGGGCGCGGATGTGATGGCATTGGCAGGACGGCTGAACGGCGGCGGCCCATCGGCTGCGGCTTGCGGCTCTCCCGCGGCCAGCGCACCCAACCTATGAAGGATCGCTTCGCGCGCAGATCCAGCCGGGGGCACGGCCTGCCCGGCAGCAGCATCGGCGGCAAGTTGATCAACCTGCGGTTTCGAGAACGGGCCGGGCTCAAATTCAGGCTCGGCATAGGGCTCGACTTCAAGTTCAGGCTCAGCCTCAGGCGCGGCAGAGGCTACCTCGACAGCAACTTCATCAATGGCGCCGCCGACTGGTTCTTCGATTGCCTCTTCGGCCGCCACCTCGACAGCCTCTTCCTCGACAGCCTCTCCGGCTGCCTTGTGGGCAGCCATGGAGAGCGCGAGGCGCTCGATCAGCTGAACAAGGCCGAGGCTTTCAAGCGGCGCGCGGGCGACAGGCGACCAAGCGCCTTCCGCCGCATCGGGCTGCGTGGCGGCAAAGCCAATGGGAAGCTGCGGCGTGGCGGCGATAAGCGCTGGCGTGACCGGAACGACTTCCGTGGCGGCCTCAACTGGCGCGTCAGGAGCAATGCTGTCGGTCGGCTCGGCGTGGAAGGCGTTTTCGTCAACCGTCGCCAGTTCCAGAATGTCCGGCTCCTGAGCCTCGGACTCCAGAGCCTCGGGCTCGGGTGCGGAAACGAACACCTGGGCGAAGACGGGCTCTTCGACCGGGACTTCCAGATCGAGCACGGCAAGATCGAGAGGCTGGACTGCGCCCGCGCCGCCAGGGATGAATTCGGGAATCCAGATGCTGGATTCCGGTGCCCCATCCTGCGCCGCGGGGGCGGGCTTTTGGCGTAGCAGTTCGGTTTGGGCCAGTTCGGTTTGGGCCAGTTCGGTTTGGGGTTGGGCCGGCTCTGCCGCCAGGCCTTCGGAAACCGGATCGGCAAAGGCTTCCGTCAGCACCAGCGGGCGGCGCGGGGGCGCATCGGGATGCGCATCGCGGGCGCGTACCTTGTAGTCCGCTTCGGCATCGCCAGCACCAGACGCAATGGCAGACACATTTACCGGAGCAACAGCCGGTGCAGCCCATGGCTGAACCGCGCCGGCGGGACGCAGGCGAAGCCCGAGGACGAGCCCAAGCGCGGCGCCGACAAAAGTGAGCCCGAAGGCGACCAGCACGTGCGCGGTAAAGCCAAGCGGCGGGGCAGCGGCGGGAACCAGTGCGGGCAGGCCGGCCATCATGACCAGTGAACCGAGCGCCGCACCCGAGATCGCCAAGCCGCCAAGGCCGAACAGCGCGGCGAACCATAGCGCGGCGAAGGCGGGGAACAAGCGGTGCGCGGTGACCGGCGGCGCCTTGCGCCGGTGGGCGGACCGTGCGGCGTTACCTGCGGAGGTGGCGGCCGGAGCGGCGCGCATCATGGAGCCGAGCAACGACTTCTTGGGCGGCTCAACCAGATCTTCGGGATCCGGCTTCACCCAGTTCGTCGTGGCCTGAACTTTCTGGCGGAACGTACTCATGGCGCGTGTCAGACCCCGGTCTGGGTGAAACGATTATCCCGCTGGCGCCTTGCCCTGATCAGGCTGCAGCACCGGAGATTGCTTGCCTTGGAGTTAACAGCGTTTGGTAAACAGACTCATAACGGGCCGCATTCACCGACCAATCGTGCGCCCGCTCGACAAAGGCGCGGG
The DNA here is from genome assembly GCA_947453945.1 of Sphingomonadaceae bacterium. GTDB lineage: Bacteria > Pseudomonadota > Alphaproteobacteria > Sphingomonadales > Sphingomonadaceae > Novosphingobium. The sequence continues at coordinate 23,137 of CANGJB010000001.1, read as the reverse complement.
CAACGGTTCGGCGGGCATCCCACATCGCAGGATCACCCAGCAGCGCGGTCATCGCGGCGGCAAGGCCAGCGGGATCATCAGGCGGAAACAGCGTGCCAGTGCTCCCGTCAGCGATGAGTTCGCGGTGCCCGCCGACGGCGCTGGCTGCGACGAGTTTGCCCTGGGCCATGGCCTCAAGCGGCTTAAGCGGCGTGACCAGATCGGTAAGCCGCATGGCCTTGCGCGGGTAGCAAACGACATCGACAAGCGCGTAGTAGCGATCGACCTCGTGATGCGGCACGCGGCCGATGAAGTGGATTGCCGGCGCTGCTGCCGAGGCCGCCGCCTGCGCGCGCAGCGCCGCTTCTGCCGGACCGCCGCCCACAAGCAGCAGCCGGGCATCGGGCTGCGCGGCAAGGATCGCGGGCATGGCGGCGATAAGATCGTCCAGCCCTTCATAGGGATAGAAGCTGCCGAGGAAGCCGATCACCGGCCCATCGCCAAGCCCGAGGCTGGCGGCAAAGGCAGCGTCGCGCGCAAGCGGCTGACCGAACAGCGCCAGATCGACACCGTTGGGCATGATCGTGATGCGTTCGGGGGCATTGCCGCGCGCGATGAGATCGCGCCTCAGGCCATCGCAGATCGTGACCACTGCATCGGCACCGCGCACCACCCGGTCTTCGAGCGCGCGGGTCAGCCTATAGCGCAGCGAGCCTTCGCGGCCCGTGCCGTTGCCGACAGCCGCATCTTCCCAGAAGGCGCGAATTTCATAGACCACAGGCAGGCCGAGCCGCCGCCCGGCGCGAACCGCCGCAAGCCCGCCCAGCGCAGGCGAATGGGCGTGGAGCACATCGGGCTGCCAGTCCTTTGCCACCGCTTCGATACGGCGGGCCAGCGCGCCGATTTCCTGCCATTCGCCAAGGCCCGGAGTTCCCGAAGGCTGGCCCGGCGTGCGGTGAAACAGAAGGCCGTCATGCTCTTCGGGCACATTGGCGGCGACAAATTCGTCCCCCTGCCCTTCCTGCCTGAGTCCGGTAAGGCCGCGGACCTCGTGGCCTAGCCCTTCCTGCGCCTTGAGAATGGCGCGGGTACGGAACGTGTAGCCGCTCTGCAGCGGCAGCGAATGGTCGAGGATATGCAGCACCCGGGTCATGCCGCTTTCCATGGCACGGGAGGACTTAACGCGGCGTCAACCGAACCTGCTTTAAGGCGGCCACGTCAGACGGTTCGATCAGGGGCCGCATTTTCAGCCTGGGCTTTTGGCATGATCGATATCTTTACCGTGGTGGTGCCGCATGTGCTGATGGCGTTTGCCATCTGGCGCCTGCTGGGCCGCGACGAACTGGATAGCGATCCCATCCTGCCGGGGACCGCGAGCGCAATGGCGCAGCGCAATGGCCGCGATGCCCCGGGCGAAGGCCGCCCGGGTGCTTAACCTCTTCCTCACCGCCTTCGTCACCGCGTTTCTGGCGGCGGGCGTGCGGCGGCCGTTCCTATTCGTGCTGGCCTATGCCTATATCGATATCGTCGCGCCGCAGAAGGTGACATGGGGGTTCCTCGCACATGTGCCGGTTAGCCTGATCGCGTTCATCTGCGCGGTGACGGCCTGGGCTGTGGCCGAAGACAAAAACGGCATCCGCTTTTCGCCGCGCCAGTTCGTGCTGCTGCTGCTGCTGATCTACTGCGGCATGACCACGCGCACCGCCGATTTTCCCGAAGAGGCTTTCGAGAAATGGAGTTGGGTGTGGAAGGCGCTGATTTTCGCGATGTTCCTGCCGCTAACCTTGCGCACCCGGCTCAGGATCGAGGCGATGGTGCTGATCATGGTGCTGTCTGTCGGCGTGATCGTGATCGGCGGCGGGATCAAGACGCTGGCTGGCGGCGGCGGCTATGGCGAGCTCAAGCTCCTCGTCAACGACAACACCGGGCTTTACGAAGGCTCGATCATCTCGGCCGTGGCGGTCTGTGTGATGCCGCTGGCGCTGTGGCTGGCAAGGTACGGGACGATCTTCAAACCCGGCTGGATGGTAAGGCTGTTTGCGCTGGGGATCTGCTTTTCCTGCCTGCTCATGCCGGTGGGGACGCAGGCGCGCACAGGCCTGATCTGCGTGGGCGTGCTGGGCGTGATGATGCTGCGCTCGGTCAAGCGGCGGATGCTGTATATCGGCACGATCACGGCGCTGGGACTGATCGCGATCCCGCTGCTGCCGCAAAGCTTTACCGAACGGATGAGCACGATCCGCAACCACCAGTCAGATCAATCCGCCTCCACCCGCGTGGCGGTGTGGCAATGGACCATCGAGTACGCCAAGACGCATCCCTTCGGCGGCGGCTTTGATGCCTTTCGCCAGAACAGCGTGAGCTATGACACCGTCCAGTCAGAGGACGCGGGCGGCAACAACACCGCAATCGAAACCCAGCGGATAGAGGAGAAAGGCCGCGCCTATCATTCGAGCTATTTCGAGATGCTGGGCGAACAGGGCTATCCGGGCCTGACGCTGTGGCTGCTGCTCCACCTGATGGGCGTGGTCCATATGGAGCTGATCAGGCGGCGCTATGCCAAGGACCCGCCGGCTGAGCTCGCCTGGGTGACGCCGCTGGCCGATGCCCTGCAGCAGGCGCAGATCATCTATTTGTTCGGCGGTGCGTTCGTGGGGATCGCGTTCCAGCCGTTCTGCTACATGCTGGTGGGGCTGCAGTGCGGGCTTTCCGCCTATATCGGACGCGTGAAGCGCGAGGCGCCCACGCCGTTCCGCGCGGCGCGGCGGCAAAGGGGCGCTGTCCCGGCTTCTGCCTGAAGCGTTGCGCGCCGTGCCGTTTGCAGCATAGAGATGGCGCAAACGCTGCGGCGATAACGGGAGACGGCACAGATGAAGACGATGGCACCGGGCGCAATCAAGAACCTGGTCGGCGAAGTGGTGGGCACTTCGGCATGGGTCGAGGTGACGCAGGAGCGGATCAACCAGTTCGCCGAGGCGACCGGTGACTTCCAGTTCATCCACATCGATGCCGAGAAGGCCAAGCTCACGCCGTTTGGCGGGACCATTGCGCATGGGTTCCTGACGCTGTCGCTCATCCCGCTACTGACGCAGGAAAGCGATTGTCCGCGACCGGAAGGCGTGAAGATGGGCGTCAACTACGGCGGCAACAAGACGCGCTTCCTTGCGCCGGTCCGCTCTGGCAAGCGGGTGCGCGGGCTCTTCAAGCTGCTGGAACTGGACGAAAAGCGCCCCGGCCAGTGGCAGCAGACGATGGAGATCACGGTCGAGATCGAAGGCGAGCCCAAGCCCGCCCTCATCTGCGAGTGGATCACGCAGTTCTTCGTTTGACCAAGCGGACCCCCGGATCAAGTCTAGGGTGACGAAGGTGGGCAGGTGCGTCCCACCCTAACGTTTGTCATTCCCGCGCAGGCGGGAAGCCAGGGCGGTTGGCGCGCCGTGTTAAGCTCTGGATTCCCGCCTTCGCGGGAATGACGAAGGTTGGGGGAAGAAATGACGTAGGGCGTTGGCCGGACAGCCTGAGCCGCGCGCGTGGCGGCTTACGCCACCACGCTCAGCTTGCGGGCCATGCTGTTGCTCTTGATCCAGCCTTCGACAACCGGCGCAATGGTGCTCCGCCAGCGTGAGCCGTTGAAGATGCCGTAGTGCCCGACTTCGGGCGCGAGGTGGTACTTCTTGAGCTTTTCGGGGAGGTTCGGCGTGACCTTGAGCGCAGCCTTGGTCTGGCCGATGCCCGAGATATCGTCGCGCTCACCCTCGATGCACAGAATCGCGGTGTCCTTGATCGCTGCGAGATCGACGAGGATGCCGCGGTGCACCAGTTCGCCCTTGGGCAAGGCATGGGTCTGGAACACGACATCGACCGTCTGGAGGTAGAACTCGGCGGTCATGTCGCACACCGCGCGGTACTCCTCGTAGAAGGTCTTGGTTGCGTCGGCGCTTTCGCCGTCGCCCTGCACGAGGTGATTGAACAGGGCGTAATGGCTCATCATGTGGCTGCCCAGGTTCATCGACATGAAGCTCGCGAGCTGGACGAAGCCAGGATAGACCTGCCGGCCCGCGCCCGGATAATTGGCCGGCACGGTGGTGATCACGTTGTGCTTGAACCAGACGTAGGGCTTGGTGATCGCATGATCGTTGACCGCTGTGGGGCTTTCGCGCGTGTCGATCGGGCCGCCCATCATGGTGAGCGTGACCGGGCGGCACGGGTTGTCGCGCACCGCCATAACGCCGGTGGCGGCAAGCGCGGGGACCGAGGGCTGGCAGACCGCCATCATGTGTGCGCCGGGCCCGATGTGTTCGAGATAACCGATGATGTAATCAATATACTCATCGAGATCGAAGCGCCCTTCGGCCATCGGCACATATTTCGCATCGGCCCAATCGGTGATGTAGACCACGTTGCGTTCGAGCATCCGCTCCACCGTGCCGCGCAGCAGCGTGGCGTAGTGCCCGCTCATCGGCGCGACGATCAGGAGGCGCGGCGCATCTGCGGGCAGGCCTTCATGCGTGAACTTGCGCAAGTTGCCGAACGGCTGCTGGATCTCCACCGTCTCGTTCACCGCGTGGGGCGTGCCATCAACGGTGATGACCTTGATCCCGAAAGCGGGCTTGCCGCGCGGCGCGGCGGCGTGGGCAAACACCTCAAGCGCGGAGGCCATCATCTGCGTGCCGCCGAAGGCCGCGAACGGGTTTTGCGGATTGGCCAGCATATCGGCGGTCATCGATGCCATGGCGCTGCCCGCGTTGAGCATCGAGCGCTGGATCTCGTAAGCCTTGTAGAGCACTGCGAACACCTGTCTCTTGTTGCGGAGCCGTAAACTGCTCCGATAATGCCCAGTGTGCCGCACATCCGGGCCTTGTGCAACGCACCATTGCCCCGGATGGGACAGGAATGCCCCGCTGCCCCCTTTCAGCCCCTCTCGGCTTGGGCTAGGGCGAGAGCGATGGACGCCACACCCGAAAATACCGGCCCCGCTGTCGAGGACGACACGGCCACCCGGCCCGCACGTACGCTGAGCCCGCTGCGCATGCTGCTGCGCGAGGGCGCGTCCTATCCAGGCGAAGTGGCCATCGCGATCACTGCGCTGCTGATCACATCGGGCGCGACCATCGCCATTCCGGCCAGCTTCAAGTCGATCATCGACAAGGCCTTCGGCAAGGGGGCCGATGCCGCGACGATCAACAGTTCTTTCCGCTGGCTGCTACTGGTGGTGGTGATCCTGGGACTGGGCACCGCGGTGCGGTTCTACTTCGTCTCGTGGCTGGGCGAACGCGTGGTCGCGGACATCCGGCTCAAAGTGCAGGGCAACCTGCTGCGCATGCCGCCGAGCTTCTTCGAGAGCAACAGCCCGAAGGAAATCTCATCGCGCATGACGTCCGACACCGCGGTCATCGAGCAAGTGGTGGGCACAACTGCTTCGATCGCGCTGAGGAATTCGATCACGGCGCTGGGCGGGATCGCCTATCTCTTCACGCTGGCCCCGGCGCTGACCGCCGGGCTGCTGGTGGGCATTCCGGTGGTCGTGGGGCCGATCGTGTTCTTCGGATCACGCCTGCGCACGGCATCGCGCTCCAGCCAGGACCGCGTGGCCGATATCGGCGTGCAGATCAGCGAAGTGCTGGGTGCGATGAAGGTGGTGCAGGCTTTCGGGCAGGAACAGCGCGAGGCGGCACGCTTTGGCGAAGCCGTGGAGCGCACCTTCGGCGCGGCCAAGCGGCGCATCATGATCCGCTCGATCATGACCGCGATTGTCATTGTGATGGTGTTCGGCGGGATTGCCACGCTGATGTGGCAGGGCGCAACCGCCGTGGCCAACGGTTCGATCAGCGGCGGGACGATTGCCGCTTTCGTGCTGACAGGCGGCATCGTGGCCGGCGCCGTGGGCGCGCTGACCGAAGTTTATGGCGATCTGCTGCGCGGTGCGGGCGCCGCCGGGCGGCTCAACGAACTGCTGCTCGAACAGCCCGAGATCACCGCGCCGGCCCGCCCGCTGCATCTGCCGCAGCCGCCGCGCGGCCAGCTAGCGTTCCAGAACGTTTCGTTCCGCTATCCCAGCCGGCCCGAAGTGGCGGCGCTTGAAGACTTTTCGCTGGCGGTGGAGCCGGGCGAGACGGTGGCGATTGTCGGACCTTCAGGCGCGGGCAAATCGACGCTGTTTCTGCTGGCCGAGCGGTTTTACGATCCCCACGTCGGCATGGTGCGGATCGACGGCGTGCCGCTGCCACAAGCCGATCCCGCCGAAGTGCGCGCGCGCATGGCGCTGGTGCCGCAGGAAGGCGTACTATTTGCCGCCTCTGCGCGCGACAACCTGCGCTATGGCAACTGGGGCGCGAGCGACGCGCAGATCTGGGAAGCGGCAGAGGCCGCCAATGCCGCCACCTTCCTCAAGGAACTGCCGCAGGGGCTGGACACGTTCCTCGGCGAGGACGGCGCGCGGCTTTCGGGCGGGCAGCGCCAGCGCATCGCGATTGCCCGCGCGCTGCTGCGCGACGCGCCGATCCTGCTGCTCGATGAAGCGACCAGCGCGCTCGACGCCGAAAGCGAGCGACTGGTGCAGGACGCGCTCGACCGGCTGATGAAGGCGCGCACCACGCTGGTGATCGCGCATCGCCTCGCCACCGTGCGCGCGGCCGACCGGATCGTGGTGATGGACAAGGGCCGCATCGTCGAACAGGGCACACACACCGCGCTTTCGGCGCAGGACGGGCTCTATGCCCGCCTCGCGCGCCTGCAATTCGACGGCGCGGAGGCCTGACGGCCCGATTGAAGGATTGGACTGGAAGGTCGGGCGCGCTGGATGGGGGGTTCCCTTGGCGGCTCGGTGCGGGCAGGTAGGAGATTGTCCCATTTTGGCACAATCCGCCTTCTGGCCCAGCGAATGGATACCCGGACCCATGACCAGACGTCTTGCCAGTGCTCTTGCTGCTGTGTCCCTGTTCGCGTTCAGCGGCGCGCCGGCCCATGCCGATGAAGCCGTTACCGGCGCGGCGCCGGCGGCGACCATCGACGGCTATCGCATCCCCCACTTCGGCGGCTGGGGGCTTGATCCTGCGGACCGGGATCTTGCGGTTAGGCCGGGCGATGACTTCTTCGCTTATGTGAACGGCAAGTGGGGCCGCACCGAGGCGATCCCGCCGCAGTATTCCTATAGCGGTGTGGCGCTGGCGCTGGTGCTGGGTGCAGAGCAGGCCGTGAAGCAGATCGTAGGCACCCTGGCCGCAAGCCCGCAGGCGGCGGGCAGCGACGGGCAGCGCATCGCCGACAGCTACCGCGCCTTCCTCGATCAGAGCGCCATCGATGCCGCCGGGATGGCCCCTGCCCAGCCCTATCTCGACAGGATCCGGGCGGCACAGACCCGCGCTGATCTGGCCGCGCTGTTCGCAGCGCCCGGCTATCCCTCGCCCATCGCGTTCGACGTGCAGATCGATGCCGAAAACCCGGGAGCCAACGCAGCCTATACCGATGTGGGCGGTCTCGGGATGCCCGACCGCGACTATTACCTTGTCGACAATGCGCGCAACCGCGAGCTGCAGGGCAAGTACCGCGAACTGGTGGCCTTCATGCTGGGCAAGGCAGGCTATGCCGATCCGGCGGGCACGGCGGCAAAGGTCTATGCGTTCGAGCGCAAGATCGCCGTGCTCGATTGGGACAAGGCAATGCAGCGCAATCCGCTGCTCACCGTCAACCGCGTCTCGCGCGAGGAGCTTCTGGCGATGGGCGGGGCGTTCCCGGTCGCGCCGCTACTGGAAGGCAGTGGCCTTGGCCAGTCCAAGTCGTTCATCGTCGCTGAAATCCTGCCGAACGCCGAGAAGGCAGCCAAGCTGGGGGTGAGCAAGGAAGACCTCGCCAAGCTGGGCGGGGGCTATCCCGCGCTGGTCCGGCTGCTGGGCGAGGAGGACCTTGCAACTTTGCAGGCCTGGAGCGCGGCGCACTTCCTGATGGACAACGCATCGGTGCTGCCCAGCGATGTCGATGCCGCGCGCTTCGCGTTCTACGGCAAGACCCTGCAGGGCCGCGAGCGCGACCGCCAGCGCTGGCAGCGCGCGCTTACGGCAGTGCAGGGCCAGATGGGCGAGGCCATCGGCAAGACCTATGTCGAGCAGCATTTCCCGCCTTCGAGCAAGGCGGCGATGGTCACACTGGTCGGCAATCTGCGGGCGGCTCTGGCCGGCAAGCTGAAAAACCTGGCGTGGATGAGCCCGGCAACGCGCAAGGCTGCGCTGGCCAAGCTGGACGCCTTCACGGTGAAGATCGGCTATCCCGACACGTTCAAGACGTACGCTGGCATGGCCATCCAGCCGGGCCAGCCGCTTGCCAATGCTATCGAGGCAAAGCGGTGGCACTGGCAGGACAGTCTGGGCGATCTGGCCAAACCCGTGGACCGGTCCAAGTGGCTGATGACGCCGCAGACCGTGAACGCCTATTACCAGCCTACCGCAAACGAGATCGTGTTTCCTGCGGCGTTTCTCCAACCGCCCTATTTCAACCCGGCGGCAGACCCGGCGGTGAACTATGGCGGGGTGGGTGCGACCATCGGCCACGAGATCGGCCACGGCTTCGACGATGAAGGCTCGCGCTATGATGGCACCGGCACGCTCAAGGACTGGTGGACCGAGCAGGACCGCAAGACCTTCGATGTGCTGGGCGCGAAACTGGCTGCGCAATATGACAAGGTATGCCCGTTCGATGGGGGCAAGACCTGCCACAACGGCCGGCTGACGCTGGGTGAGAACATCGGCGATCTTGCCGGGCTTTCGATGGCCTACAGCGCCTACAAGCTTTCGCTTGGCGGAAAGCCCGCGCCGGTGCTGGACGGGCTGACCGGAGACCAGCGGTTCTTCCTCTCCTATGCCCAATCCTGGCGCGAGAAGCTGCGCGAAGCCTTTGCCCGCCAGCTGCTGAAGACCGATCCGCATTCGCTGGCGGACGCGCGGGTCAACGCTGTCGTGCGCAACTTTGATCCCTGGTACGCGGCGTTCAACGTGAAGCCGGGCGACAAGCTCTATCTGCCGCCCAAGGCGCGCGTGCGGATCTGGTGAGATGACCAAAGTTTAAGCCGCCGGCACGCTTGACATGGGCGGGCGCGGCGGCGAGTCCCTCCGGCCATGGACACGACCATCACCGCGATCCTCCTCGGCATTGTCGAGGGGCTTACCGAATTCATCCCCGTCTCCTCGACCGGCCACCTGATCCTTGCGTCCGAACTGTTCGGCTATGATGCCAAGCAGTGGGAAGTGTTCAACGTGGTGATCCAGCTGCCGGCTGTGATGGCGGTGGTGGTGCTCTATTGGCGCACGTTTGCCGATGTGGCGCTAGGCGCGCTACGCCGGGAGCGCGAATCGTTGGCGTTCATCCGCAATGTGCTGGCGGCGTTCATTCCTGCGGCCATCGTGGGCGTGCTATTCAAATCGAAGATCGACGGGCTGCTGGAGAACCCGGTGGTGGTGTGCTTCGCGCTGATCGTGGGGGGCTTCGTGATCCTGGCGGTGGAGCGGCTGGTTTCGCACCAGACGTACCGGCCTGTGGGGCAGATGCCGCTTTCGCAGGCGATCAAGATCGGCATGATGCAGTGCATCGCGGTGATCCCCGGCGTTTCCCGCTCGGGCGCGACGATCATGGGGGCGCTGACTTTGGGCGAGAACCGGCGCACTGCGGCGGAATTCAGCTTCTTCCTCGCGGTGCCGACGATGTTCGGCGCGACGGTGAAGCAATTATGGGACCACCGCAGCGAACTGGCAGCGGGCACGGGTCAGGTCGGTTTTACCGAGATTGCGATTGGCTCGGTCGTGTCGTTCGTCGTCTCGCTGATCGTGATCAAGTTCTTCATCGGCTTTGTCAGCAAGAGCGGCTTTGCGCCGTTTGCGATTTACCGGATTGTGATTGGCGCGCTGGGGCTGGTGTGGTTGTTCTGGGTGTGAGGTTTGGGGCGTGGTCTCACGGGTCTGAACGGCGAGAGCTGGTGGGAAGCGGACGTCTCTGCAAACACCCAGTCCGTCGCCCCGTGCTTGACACGGGGCTTGGCTTCCCACGCAGCCTTGCGTTTGGCATGAGGAAGCGATGGAGAAGGGCGGCTGGGTCTACATCATGGCGAACCGCTACCGCGGCGGGACATATGTCGGCGTCACCTCCGATCTGATCCGGCGCGTTTGGCAGCATCGGGAAGGTGAAGGCTCGATCCACGTAATGGACTTCGGCAAGACAAGGCTGGTCTACGCCGAACGGCACGAGGAAATCGAACTTGCCATCGCACGGGAAAAGCTCGTCAAGAAATGGCGCCGGGAATGGAAATTCGCTCTGATCGAGGCGGACAATCCTGACTGGCTGGACCTGTGGGGCAAGTGGTATCCGGCGGGGGCAGCGCCGGATGGCGACGCCGAAAGGTAGCCAAGCCCCGTGTCAAGCACGGGGCGACGATGGGTTTTCGGTGGCGATTTGGTGAGCCGTGATGACTGGAAGTGGTGGCAAGCAGAAGGGCGGCTTTTGGTGGCAAAAGGCAGCAAAGGAGCCATTGTCGGCCCCTATCGTGGCTAGCTAAGAGCATTATCGATTCGGTTTGCACAAATCATGCTGATCAACGCTGTCGCAATCAGGCCAATCAAAGTTTCAAGATCGACCATTGAAACGTATATGCTCCCGCCCTTACCCGGAATTGGATAGACGAAGCCATGATCCAACACTTTGTAGTAAGGCCGATGCCCCTCAATCATTAGATAATTACCAAAGAAAAATAGCCCAAACAGCGCAGCGGCGAACGCCAAAATAGAGACCGTCTTAGCAACTTTTAACGCGGTCCGTTTTGCTGTGGTCACCGATTCAGCCTTCCAAGTCCCAACTTGAACGACTGCTACCCGGTTTGGCGTCTAACGGCTAGATAGGCCGATAATGGCCGCAAGCCGACCCGCACAGTAGTTTCTAAACCGGCAATGCCCCGCTCCCCCGCCCGCCGCGCAAGTGGTATTCCAGCGTGCCTCGGTGCAGCACATTATCGACATCGATCACCGCGCTGTTCGCATAGCTGAAGCCCGCCCCCAGCCCGCGATAGAGCCGGTCGAAATCGCGCTCCACCGTTTGGCGGTAGAGATCGGCGAAGCTTTCGATCACGAAGTACGTCGGCTGGAGATCGTCGATCACATAATCGGTGCGCATCACCCGGTCGACATTGAGGAACAGGCGGTTGGGCGAGGCGGCCTCAAGCGCGAACACCGCCTCGGCCGGGCCGGAGAGAATGCCCGCGCCGTAGGCCCGGAGGCCTTCCGGCTCCATCACCAGCCCGAACTCGACCGTATACCAGTAAAGCGCGCCAAGCGATTTGAGCCGGTTGTGGCGCATCGCCTTCCATCCGGCGCGGCCATATTCCTGCATGTAATCGGCAAAGACCGGATCGGTGAGCATCGGCACGTGGCCGAACACATCGTGGAACACATCAGGCTCCTCGATATAGTCGAACGCGGCGCGGGTGCGAATGAAGTTGCCCGCTGGGAAGCGCCGATTGGCGAGGTGCCAGAAGAACACGTGATCGGGTATCAGCATCGGCACCGGCACAATGCTCCAGCCCGTCAGCGCGCCAAGCTCTGCCGATAGCCGCGCGAATTCGGGCACGCCGCCGCGCGCGAGATCGAGTCGTTCGAGCCCGGCAAGGAAGGCGCTGGCAGCGCGGCCGGGCAGCACTTCCATCTGGCGGGCGAAAAGATCGTCCCACACGCGGTGCTCTTCGGCTGAGTATGCGGTCTGGCGCGGCTCCACCCAGTCTTCGCCCACATGGGCGGGGCGCTGCAGCGGCGCGGTGAACAGGCCGGCAGGCAGATCGGGGAGCCGCGTGAAATCGGCATCAAGGGCGGCGGGATCGGACATGGTTTCGTTTGCAACTTGTAGCGAGCCAGAGCCGTGCGCACAACTGCCAGTGATTGCGGGCCGTGAGTGCGGGCAGTGATTGCCAAAGCGGCGGTGGTGCGACACTCTCACCCACCACCACCGAGAGGATGCAGCGTGAGCAAGGATGGCCGAAAGGACGCGTTGGGCCGAAAGGACTATGAAGCGGCGCTGGAGGCGATGCAGGACGAGCTTTCTGCGATGGCCGGGTGGGCCAACCAGTCTGGCGCGCGGGTGCTGGTGATCCTCGAAGGGCGAGATACGGCGGGCAAGACCGGCGCGATCAACGCGATCTCGCAGCAGCTCAACCCCCGCCAGGTGCGCACCGTGGCCCTGCCCGCGCCGACGGAGCGCGAGAAAGCGCAGTGGTACTTTCAGCGCTATGTGCCGCACTTGCCAGCGGGCGGCGAGATCGTGCTGTTCGACCGCAGCTGGTACAACCGCGCCGGGGTGGAGAAGGTGATGGGCTTCGCCACCACTGCGCAGGTTTCAGCGTTTCTGGAGGCGGTGCCCACATTCGAGCGGATGCTGATCGATGACGGGCTGCATTTGTTCAAATACTGGCTAACCTGCGATCAGGCGGAGCAGGAGGAGCGCCTTGCCGAGCGGCGCGATGATCCGGCCAAGCGCTGGAAGATTTCCCCGATCGACGTGGCCGCTCGCGGCAAGTACCGCGCCTATACCGAGGCGCGCGAGGCGATGCTGGAAGCGACGCATTCAAAGCACGCGCCGTGGACCCTCATAGATTTCAACGACCAGCGCCGGGGCCGGCTGACTCTGGTGCGCGATCTGCTGGACCGGCTGCCGGTGAAGAAAGTGGAACAGACAGTGCCCGACCTGCCGCCGCTGGCCGAGCCGCCCGCCAGCGAGCACTTCAGTGTGCTGAAACCGCTGCCACCGTTTCCCAAGACTTGACTTTTGCACGATTCGCTCACAACGACCGGCCCCTGTCTGGCGGCGTGGCGACGCGCCGCCCCATTCATTTTTACGCGCGCCAAATGGTTCTGGTGCAAAGTTTCAGGATAAAGTCATGGCCAAGCCCACTACCGTCAAGATTCGCCTGGTCTCGACCGCCGACACCGGCTTCTTCTATGTGACGAAGAAGAACCCGCGCAACACCACCGAGAAGATGGTGTTCCGCAAGTATGACCCGGTGGTGCGCAAGCATGTCGAGTTCAAGGAAGCCAAGATCAAGTAAGCGGCTTATGGCCCCGGCGCATGACCTGATATGGGTTTCACGCCGGGTTCAATGCGCTGAGGGCAAAGGCTGGGGGATGACCATGATGCGCACCCCTGCCTCCAAAGCCCTTCCCAAGCGGCTTTCCTTCTCCCGATCCATTCTGGCCGCCGCGCTGATGGCGCTGGCGGCTTCTTCTGTGGCTGCCGTAGCCGCGCCCGAAGCGCCTGCGCCTGCGGTCAACCCGCAAGTCGAGCAAGCCGTTGCCGCCTTGCGCGCAATCTCGACGCTGCAGGCCGATTTCGTCCAGACCGATCGCAACGGGCAGCGCCTTTCCGGTGTGCTGACTCTGCAGCGTCCCGGGAAGATCCGCTTTCAGTATCAACCGGGCGTGCCGCTGCTGATCGTTTCCGACGGATCGGCGCTGACCATGATCGACTACGAAGTGCGGCAGGTGCAACGCTGGCCGATCCGCAACAGCCCGCTGGGCGCTCTGCTCGATCCGAACAAGGACGTGGCGCGCTATGCCACGCTCACGCCCACCGGCCATCCCGATGTGGTGAGCATGGATGTGCGCGATCCGCGCCATCCCGAATACGGCTCGATCACCATGATCATGCTGAAGAAGCCCGGCGCGCCGGGTGGACTGGAACTCAACAGCTGGGTCGCGCTCGATTCGCAGAACCGGCGCACAACCGTGCGGCTCTCGAATCAACGCTATGGCCTTGCCCTGCCGGCCAACATTTTCCGCTGGAACGATCCGCGCACGACCGGCCGCAAGTAATCCGGTCGCAAGAAGGGCTCCGTCCGTCGCCGCACCTTCGGGCAAGGGCCATTTTGCGACAATTTGCGACCAATTGGATGCATCCCTGACATGTACGTTCATCCGCCAGCAAGCGGCGGGGTCCTAGAAGGAGGGGGTCAAGACGGATCCGACCGGGTTCGCCCCCCCTGTTACCCGGTCCACAATCCCTACCGTCTCTGACAGCGTGACGAACGCAGAAGGAACCCTCGGACCATGCCCCCGGTCCGAGGGTTTTTTCATTTGTGGCTCGGGGTTCCTGCATGGACCGCCGCAGGTTGCCCGCGTGCATGGGTTGCCGCTCTGCCATCTGGTCCTTAAAGCCGCCGCATGGCATCTCCCACGCTTTCTGTCGCCACATGGAACATCAATTCGGTGCGGCTGCGCATCGATCAGGTGGAGCGGTTCCTGACCGAACAGGCGCCGGACGTGCTGTGCTTGCAAGAAATCAAGACCGCCGAATCGCTGTTCCCACACGAGATGTTCGAACGGCTGGGCTACACCCACCGCGCAGTGCACGGGCAGAAGGGCTATCATGGCGTTGCCACGGTGAGCCGCGTGCCTATCAGAGAAGTGACTCGCCACGACTGGCAGGCCAACGGCGAGGCACGCCATGTTGGCGTGGAAGTGCTTGGGCTAGGCGGCGGCCTGATCATCGAAAACGTCTATATCCCGGCTGGCGGCGACATTCCTGATCCCGAGGCTAACCCCAAGTTCGGCCAGAAACTGGCGTTTCTGGAGCGGATGACCCGCTGGGCCGAAGCGGTTGACCGCCCGACGCTGATCGTGGGAGACTTCAACATCGCCCCGCTGGACTGCGATGTTTATGATCACAAGGCGCTGCTCAAGGTCGTCAGCCACACTCCGCAGGAGGTGGCCACGCTGAAGGCCTTTGCCGATGCGCATGGCTGGGTGGATCTGGGTCGCAAACATATCCCTGCGCCGGAGCGGAACTATTCGTGGTGGTCCTATCGCTCCTATTGGCGCGAGAAGGATCAGGGACGGCGGCTGGACCACATGTGGGCCTCGCCGGAACTCGCCGCGCAATCCGCCTCGCACCGCATTGTCGAGGAAACGCGGCGCTGGGAACAGCCTTCGGACCATGTGCCGCTGGTGACGGAGTTTGCGCTTTGACCGCAGCGGCCCCGCGCAACGTGGCGCTGGCGCTGGATGCGCTGCGCCATGGCTGGGCGATCCGGGTCGAAGGAGAAGATGGCGCGCTGGATCTGCTGCCGGCCGAAACCGCCTTCGTGCAGCCCGGGCTCTATGCCGCGCGGCTGCTCATTTCGCACGCGCGCGCCGCGACGCTGAAGCTTGCCAACCAGCGCGATGCGGCCGAGCCGCACATGCCGGTGATGATCCACGGGGCGGAGCCGTTTTCGCTCCACGCCGCGCGCACGCTGGCCGATCCTGCGCTCGATCTGGCCGAACCGATGCGCGGGCCGTTCCGCGCCGATCCCTGCACGGCGCAGGCGGCGGCAGTGGCGGCGATGGAACTGGCGCGGCTGGCGGGAATCCTGCCGGCGTTCATGGTGGCGACCGGGGTGGAACCGGCAGTGCAGGTTACCCCGGCGGATCTTGCCGCGTTCAAGGATCAGCGCGAGCTCACCATCCAGGCGCGTGCCCGGTTGCCCGTGGATGCCTGCGAGCACGCCGAGATCGTGGCCTTCCGCGCGCGTGATGATCTGCGCGAGCATGTGGCGCTGGTGATCGGCACGCAAAGCGGCGACCATGTGCCGCTGGTGCGGCTGCACAGCGAATGCCTGACGGGCGATGTCCTTGGCAGCCTGAAGTGCGATTGCGGGCCGCAGCTGGATGCGGCGCTGGCGCGCATGGCCGAGGAGGCCAATGCGGGCGGATGGGGGCTGCTGCTCTACCTCAGGCAGGAGGGGCGCGGCATCGGCCTCATCAACAAGCTCCGCGCCTATGAATTGCAGGATCAGGGTTTCGACACGGTGGATGCCAACGAGCGGCTCGGCCTGCCGAGCGAGGCACGCGATTTTCCCGTGGCGGCGCGGATGCTCGATCTGCTGGGCGTGCCGGCGGTGCGGCTGCTCACCAACAATCCGGCCAAGGTTGCGGCGCTGGAAGCAGTCGGCGTGACGGTGGCCGAGCGGGTGGCGCACCAGCTGCCGGCCAATCCGCACAATGCGCGCTATCTGGATACCAAGCGCGACCGGACGGGGCATATCCTGGGATAAAAGCGGAAGACGCTCTAAAGATCGCCGCGTTCGAGTTCGAGCAGTTCGCGCGGCAGGCGCAAGGTGCGCGCGGCGAGGCGGGTTTCGAGGAGCAGCATCACCAGCGCGCTCATCAGCAGCGCGATGGCCAGCACGAACGTCAGCGCGGTGACCACGCGCAGGTCCGCTCCTGCAAGTTCGCTGAGGAACAGCGCGGCAACCGTGGTGCCGATGGCAAGGCCGCTCAGCACGAGGCACAGCAGCGCGCGGCCGATATGAGCGATGCGCTGGTCGATGATGCGCATTTCGACCACGACCACATCATGTTCGCTGCCCTGTGTGCCCGAATGGAGGGCCTGGAGATGACGCGAGCGATCTACCATGCGCGCAAGGCGCGTGGTGAGAATGTTCATGATATTGCCGATCGCCACGAGCACGAAGACCGGGGCCAGCGCAAGCTGGATCGTCTGCGCGATCATCGCGGGATGTTCAGGCTGCACGAACAAGGATGCTCTGGCTCTCGGGCGAAAAGGCAATGGTTGAGGCCGAAGGCGCGGCAGCGCATTCGCCGGGGCGCAGGACATCTCCGGCCAGTTCAACCTCACCGCGGCGCGGGAGGACGAGCATGGGGCCATTGTATTCGGCAAGGAGCGCGGCATCGGGCACACCTTCGAGGCGGTGCGCGGTAAAATAAGGGCCGCGCGCGAGTTCCACGGTACCAGTGGGCGGCAAGTGGCGGTGGAGCGCTGGGGGGTAAGCCTCTCCCCTGGCAACCATGATGCCCTTTTCGAGATGGAGCGGGCGCGGGCGGCCATAATCGTAGAGGCGGTAGGTGATATCGGAGTTCTGCTGGATCTCGATCAGGCTGACCCCGGCGCCGATGGCGTGGACAGTGCCCGAGGGGATGTAGAAGAAATCGCCTGCTTGCACCGGATGCCAAACCAGCAGATCCTCGATGCTGCCATCGAGTGCGGCGGCGCGCATTGCATCAGCGCTGATGGGAGCCTTGAAGCCGATGCCAAGCGTGGCGCCGGGCTCGGCATCGATGACCAGCCAGCATTCCTCCTTGCCCGTATCGCTTTCGCCAAGGGCCTTGGCCTGCGCATCATCCGGGTGGACCTGGACCGAGAGTTTCTCGCTGGTGAAGATGTATTTGACGAGAAGCGAGTGCACATCCTCCGTGGGTTCGAACCAGATCTCGCCTATGCGCTTGCCATAGGGCGCGGCGAACGGCGCGGGGAGCTGATCGCGTCCCCAGGGCTTTTCCACGGTGCGGACAGCGAGTGCGCTCATTGATTGAGTGCTCCTCCCAGCTTGCCAACCAATTGCGCGCCGGCAGTGGTGCAGACAAGCACATCGCCCTTGTCTACCACCACGATCAGATCGCGCGCGCCGATCACGGAGACGCGGGGACCATCGCTATCGACCAGAACATTGGCGCAATCGACGAGTTCCGCCGGGCCGCGCGCGCTATTGCCATCGCCATCGCGGTCCAGCGCATCATGCAGGGCCTGCCAGTTGCCGATATCGGACCACGCCATCGCGGCGGGCACCATGGCAGCGCGGGCAGTGTTTTCCATCACCGCATAATCGACCGATTCGCCTGCGATGCTGGCAAAGGCGGCGGGATCGGGGTGGAAGCGGGTGCCATCCTCCCGGCCTTGCGCCACGGCGGCGCGAACGGCTGCGGCGAGCGCGGGGCGGTGGGCGGTAAGTTCATCGAGGAAAGTGCCGGCACGGAAGGCGAAGATGCCGCCGTTCCACGCATAGCCGCCATCAGCGAGGAAACCCATGGCGCGCGCAAGATCAGGCTTTTCAACGAATTGCGCCACGGCAAAGCCATGGCTGCCGGGGATGGCATCGCCGCGTTTCAGATAGCCGAAGCCGGTTTCGGGCGCGGTGGCGGCGATGCCGAAGGAGACCAGCCAACCCTCACGCGCAAGCGATGCCGCTTCGCGGGCGGCGGTCTGGAAAGCGGCCACATCGCCGATGTGGTGATCGCTCGGGCAGACGAGCATGACCGCGTCTTCCGGCAGGCGCAGCGCGGCAAGCGCGATGGCGGCGGCGGTGTTCTTGCCCTCCGGCTCCACGATCACGCGGCTGGACGCCGGATCCGGCAGCTGCGCTTCGACATGTTCGAGATGCATCGCCCCGGTGACCACGATGGGCGCGCCGAATCCGGCCGTAGCCGGGCAGCGCAGAACGGTGGCTGCAAACAGCGTTGTATCGCCAACTAACGGCAGGAACGGCTTGGGCATGGATTTGCGCGAACGCGGCCAAAGGCGCGTGCCGCTGCCACCACACAGAATGACGGGAATAATGGCTTCCATGAGATTCCTGTCTAATCGCCCCGCTGGTCGGAGCATCAGCTATGCGCCTACCTGCGGTGCCATGCCAGCTACCTAGGTGCAAGTAACTGCTACCCGGTTACGGTGCAGACGGCGGCTTTGCACTTGGCACGAAGAAGCTTTGCTGCCAGCCATATTCGGATTCGATTGGGTTCCCGGCGCGATCGGTTGCGGGGCGAAAGCGGAAGCGCTGGGCGGCGAGACGGCAAGTAATGGCATCGGCTTCGGCATCCGGGCTCGGTTTGTGGATGCGGCAGGCGCGGACGCGGCCGTCCGTACCCACGGTCAGAACCACGATAACGCTTGAGCCAAGCCGCAAGTTCCGGGTGCGCGCCGGATAATCGCGCGTGGCGGTGATATCACCCACGATCTTGACTGCGCGGCTGGCACCGGAGCCGGCGCCATCACCGCTTCCCCCGCTGCCGGCGCCAGCGCCGATCGTGCCGCCACCGGTTCCGGTGCCCGCGCCGCTTGCACCCGATTTCGAGGCATCTCCGGTGGAGGCGGCCGGGGCGGCAATCATCGCTTTGGTGGGAATCTTCGCGGGCGGCGCGGCCACTGGTTTGGGTTTGGCCGCCTTGGCTGCGGCACCTTCGGCGCCAGCGGACTGGGGCGTTGACACCGGGCTGGCAGGGGATGGCGGCGGGGGTGGTGGATCGAGCGGGACCGAATAGGCGGCAGTCGCCGCATCCTGGATCATGGTGATCGCTCCGCCGGCAAGGCCGGTGACGATGGCAAAGCCCAGCACCACATGCAGCACCGCGACAACCAGCAGCAGCCATGCGCGCGTGCGGCGGCTGAGACCGGGGCGATCGGCATAACGCGTGCTGGCGGGCGTGGTCGTCACGTTACCCTGTTTAGAGCAAGCGGAGGGAAACCGGAATCCCGCTAGTCCGAAAGGAAGCTATCTCCGCGCGCGAGCGACACGAGCCTGAGACCATGGGCAGCCGCCTGATCGGCGGCCAGCGTGGACGCCGCCGAAATCGTGACCAGCAGCGGGCAGCCGGCAAGCACTGCCTTTTGCACGAGTTCGAAGCTGCAGCGGGCGGTGAGGACGATGAAGCCCTCCCCCGCCCTCAGCCCGGCCTGCGCCATCGCGCCGAGCAGCTTGTCTAGCGCATTATGGCGGCCAACGTCCTCGCGCACCAGATGAACCGTCCCGTCAGCCGTGCAGAAGGCCGCTGCGTGGACGGCGCGGGTGGCCTGGCCGAGCGGCTGGAGCGCAGGGAGAGCGGCGACTGCGCGGAAGATCGCGGCGTCCTCTACCGCGAGCCTTGCCTCGACTGGGGGCAGCGGGCGCAGGACCTGTTCGAGGCTTTCGATACCGCAGAGGCCGCAGCTGCCTTCCGACAAGCGCAGGCGGGCGCGCTCCATCAACGGGGCGGCATCATCGGCAGCGAGCTGGATTCGTAGCATCCAGCCGCCGGCGAGGACTTCGCTCGCCTCGGCAGAGAGGAGCTGCGAAGGCGCGGCGATCAGCTGTTCGGAGAGGCAGAAGCCCAGCGCATAGTCGGCAAGATCGGCGGGCGTCGCCATCATCACGGCATAGCCGAGGCCGTTGATCTCGATCGCCACGGGCGCCTCGACCGCGAGGAGCCGTGCCCGCGGGGCGGGCGTGCGGCCATCGGCGAAATGCTCAGAGTATGAGTGCGCCCGGGCCGCCGGGTTCGCCGCTGAGCCTGCCGGTTTAGGCGGCATTCGCGGCTTTTGCGGCGAGGCGCGCGAGCGCGGCGTGAGAGACCGGATCGATCGTCGCACCTTCCGGTCCATCGAGCACGGCAAAGATCTGCTGAAGCATCCGGGGTGTCCAGAAGGCCTTGATATGGTCCGCGATCATGCTGACCGGATCGGGCTCGTGCGTCACGTTGCGCGCGATCTGATTGGCCATGTAGATCAGCTTGTCGAGGGTATGCGCGCTCATTCCGCCGGCTCCATCGCGCCTTCATGTCCCTTGATGCGCCGCGAACGGGTGGCCTGCGCCTCGTATTCCTCCTGCCAGTCGGTCGGGCCGTTCGAAGGGGTGATTTGCACTGCGGTCACTTTGTATTCGGGGCAATTGGTGGCCCAGTCCGAGTAGTCGGTGGTGATGACGTTGGCCTGGGTCACCGGATGGTGGAACGTGGTGTAGACCACGCCGGGCGCGACACGGTCGGTCACAGTCACGCGCAGAGTCGTCTCTCCAGCGCGGCTGGCAAGGCGGACCCAATCGCCCGACTTGATGCCTCTGTTTTCTGCGTCGGTCGGGTGGATTTCGAGCAAGTCTTCCGGATGCCACACGACGTTGGCGGTGCGGCGGGTCTGCGCGCCGACGTTGTACTGGCTGAGGATGCGCCCCGTGGTGAGCAGCAGCGGGAAGCGCGGGCCGGTGCGTTCATCGGTAGGCACATAGTCCGTCACTACGAACTTGCCCTTGCCGCGCACGAAACCGTCCACGTGCATGATCGGGCTGCCATCGGGCGCGGCGTCGTTCACCGGCCATTGCAACGAGCCTTCGGCATCGAGGCGCGCGAAGCTTACGCCTGCAAACGTGGGCGTGAGGCGCGCGATCTCATCCATGATCTCGCGCGGGTGGGTGTAGGCCCAATCGAGGCCCATGGCCTGCGCCATGAGCTGGGTGATCTGCCAGTCCTCATACCCGTTCTTGGGCTCCATCACCTTGCGCACCGGCTGGATGCGGCGTTCGGCGTTGGTGAAGGTGCCGTTCTTTTCGAGGAACGTGGAGCCGGGCAGGAAGACGTGGGCGTAGTTCGCGGTTTCGTTCAGGAACAGGTCCTGCACGATCACGCATTCCATCGCGGCGAGCCCGGCGGCCACATGCTTGGTGTCCGGATCGGACTGGAGGATGTCCTCGCCCTGGATATAGATCGCCTTGAACAGGCCATCGGTGGCGGCATCGAGCATGTTGGGGATGCGCAGGCCCGGTTCGGGATCGATGGGCACGCCCCATTCCGCTTCGAACAGCGCGCGTGCGGCGGCATCCGAAACATGACGGTAGCCCGACAGCTCATGCGGGAAGCTGCCCATGTCGCAGGCGCCCTGCACGTTGTTCTGGCCGCGCAGCGGGTTCACGCCGACGCCGCGGCGTCCGATGTTGCCCGTCGCCATCGCAAGGTTGGCGATGGCCATGACGGTGGACGAGCCCTGGCTGTGTTCGGTGACGCCGAGGCCGTAGTATATCGCGCCGTTGCCGCCGGTGGCAAACAGACGGGCCGCGCCGCGCAGATCCGCGGCTGGTACGCCGGTTACGGGTTCGAGAAATTCAGGGCTGTTGCGATCAAGGCTGACGAAATCGGCCCAGTGGCGGAATTCTTCAAGGTCGCAGCGTTCGCGCACGAAGGCTTCGTCGGCCAGGCCTTCGGTGACGATCACGTGGGCCAGCGCGGTCAGCACCGCGACATTGGTGCCCGGGCGCAGCGGCAGATGAAAATCGGCTTCAATGTGAGGGCTGCGGACAAGATCGGTGCGGCGCGGATCGATCACGATCAGCTTCGCACCCTTGCGCAGGCGGCGCTTCATGCGGCTTGCGAAGACCGGGTGGCCATCGGTGGGGTTCGCGCCGATCACGAGGATCACGTCGCTATCCTCGACCGAATCGAAATCCTGCGTGCCCGCAGATGTTCCGAACGTGGTCTTGAGGCCGTAGCCCGTGGGCGAGTGGCAGACGCGCGCACAAGTATCGACGTTGTTGGTGCCGAAGCCTGCGCGGACGAGCTTCTGGACGAGGAAGGTTTCCTCGTTGGTGCAGCGGCTGGAGGTGATGCCGCCCAGCGCGTTGCGGCCATACTTTGCCGAGATGCGCTTCAGTTCGCTGGCGGTATGGGCGATGGCTTCATCCCAGCTGACTTCCTGCCAGGGCTCGTCGATGGAGGAGCGGATCATCGGCGAAAGCACGCGCTCCTGATGCTGGGCATAGCCCCACGCGAAGCGGCCCTTGACGCAGGAGTGGCCGCGATTTGCCTTGCCATCCTTCCACGGCACCATGCGCACCACTTCCTCGCCCCGCGTTTCGGCGCGGAAGGTGCAACCAACGCCGCAATAGGCGCAGGTGGTGACCGTGGCGCGCTCGGGCTTGCCGATTTCCTTGACCGACTTTTCCTGCAAGGTGGCAGTGGGGCAGGCCTGCACACAGGCGCCGCAAGAGACGCATTCGGAGGAGAGGAAGCTGTCGGACGACAGGCCCGCGCTCACCTTGCTGTCGAAGCCCCGGCCTTCGATGGTAAGCGCAAGGGTGCCCTGCACTTCATCGCATGCGCGCACGCAGCGGGAGCACATGATGCACTTCGACGGATCGAAATCGAAGTAGGGGTTCGAGATGTCCATCGTCTGAGCGAGGTTGTTCGCCCCTTCATAGCCATAGCGCACATCGCGCAGGCCCACCGCGGCGGCCTGATCCTGCAGTTCGCAATCGTTGTTGGCGCTGCACGTCAGGCAATCGAGCGGGTGGTCGGAAATGTAGAGTTCCATCACCCCGCGCCGCAGCTTCTCGAGCTTCTTCGTCTGGGTGTGGACCTTCATGCCTTCGGACACGAGCGTGGTGCAGCTGGCGGGCGTGCCGCGCATCCCGTCGATCTCGACGAGGCAGAGGCGGCACGAGCCGAACTGCTTGACGTTGTCGGTCGCGCAGAGCTTGGGGATCGAGCCGCCCGAGACGGCGGCGGCGCGCATCACGGTGGTGCCGGGCGCGACGGAGACTTCGCGGCCATCGATGTTGAGCGTGACGGTCGCCGCGCCGGAGACTTCAGGCGTGCCGAAATCGGGCTGGGGGCGATAGGTTTCGCGT